>NZ_QCZL01000014.1:0-106037 GCF_003634395.1 Yersinia sp. IP36721 | reverse complement strand
CGTAACGGTTTCGCCGGCAATCGCGCCGATAGCCGCCGTAGCGCTGAGAGCATGGGTAGGTAAGTTGCTGGGATTGGCTTCATTAACCGGCACCGCAGGTAAACATTGCAGTTGAGCCAGCAAGCCATCTAACAGGGTTGGATCTTCTGTAATATCGGTGAGTGTCAGTAGCTCCATCACGTTTAGGTAATGCGGCTGATCTGGATTGAGCTTGTTACGTAATGTCTGCGGATTCATCCCAACACGGTGCGCCAACTCGCTGAGGTTATGAGCCAAAGCAAATCGGCGCATGGCCACATCAAAGCAAGGATGTTTAGAAACCTGGTAATCAAACATAGTCAACCCGCCCAAAGTAACCATAATCAGTGAGAGAACTTAATTTCATGGCTAGAAATTGCATCAATGGTTAAGGCGGCTAGATTGATCAGAACTATTTCGCGCGTCCCGTCCTTTTTTAAACGATGGCGATAAGTAGACAATCGACCATCATCCAACATGCTTTCAATAACGCGAATGGATAGCCCGGTAAGTTCTGAATACCGTTCTTTAGTCACATGTGGGGTTGTTAGAGAGATTGTAATGTTGCTTGGCATAAGGCACGATCCCACGGTTAAGGGTTATGAATATCAGTTAGTACCAACAAAGAGCATTGACTCCCAAATTGAACCTTGGGCAACTTTAAGTTCAATGCTGTAATCATGTCAACATAATTTTGTTCTGGATTGGAATTTATGGACTTTGAGAAAGGCGGTCAAGAAGTCATTAAGCGGATGTTAGAAGCCTACGGATTTAGTACTAGGCAAGCACTCTGCAACCAGCTAGGTGTTTCAAAAAGCACCATGGCTACACGCTTTATGCGAGATATATTTCCTGCTGACTGGGTTATTCAATGTGTTATGGATACAGGAGTGAATATTGAATGGCTAGCCTCTGGCACAGGCGTAATGTTCAATAATGTAATCAACGATGTTGTTAAAGTTTCAAAAATCAAACTCATCAATGGCAATCAACAGCCAGCCAATCATTTATTTTTAGACAAAGTGATGATGAACAGTGCTCTAGCTAAGCCAGCCATAATAGATGATGGTGTTAACTCATACCTTGTTGATCTAGAAACGGAAATCTTATCTGACGGCATTTGGCTAATAGATATCGATGGGAAGTCAAGCATTAGAAAGATCCAACAATTACCCGGACATAAATTACGAGTGTCAAATGAAGAATTAACTTTCGATTGCAAGGTTGATGATGTGCGTTTTATTGCAAAAGTAGATACGATTTTTCAAAAAGTTTAATTAAATCAATTGTTTTTAATGTGATTTTATTTTTAGGAACTTGAACGTGTCAGTAAGAAAGCTAACAACAGGCAAGTGGTTATGCGAATGCTATCCGAGTGGTCGCGATAAACGCAGGATCCGTAAAAGTTTTCCCACAAAGGGCGAAGCTATGGCATATGAGCAATTCATTATGAATGAATCTGCAAATAAGCCTTGGATGGGTGATAAACCAGATACCCGATGCCTAAAAGAATTAACTGATCTATGGTTTGCTTTACATGGACGCTCACTTTCCTCTGGAGATAAGATTCACAGCAAACTGAGATTGGTTGCAGAAGCATTAGGTGATCCAATAGCTGCAAATTTCACGGCAAAGGACTTCGCCCATTACCGCAACAAAAGACTGACAGGCGAAATAAAACTAGATGAGCGCTTTGTAAAAGGCTCTAGCCCTGTGACCATAAATCTAGACCATTCATATCTCAGCGCTATGTTTGAAGAATTGATACGTTTGGAAGAATGGAAATTACCTAATCCGCTTGAAAAATTGCGTAAATTTACGATTAGTGAAAAAGAAATGGCGTGGCTTGACATTGAGCAGATTAATGAGCTTTTGGCGGCTACAAGTCATCATATTGATATGAATCGTGTTATCCGGGTTTGTCTATGTACCGGTGCTCGATGGAGTGAGTCACAGTTTTTAACAAAGAATCAATTAAGCCCAAACAAAATTACCTTTACTAAAACCAAGGGCAAAAAAAATAGAACGGTACCTATTTCTGCTGATTTTTATGAAGAGCTGAAAGAGATTAAAAGTGAGCGGTTATTTGGTGACTGTTACTACCCTTTCTTAACCATTTTGAATAACTCATCAATTGTTTTACCAAAAGGACAGTTAACACATGTTCTCAGACACTCATTTGCTGCTCATTTTATGATGAACGGCGGCAACATTTTGGTACTTCAAAAGATACTCGGACATCATGATATAAACATGACTATGCGTTATGCCCATTTCGCACCTGAGCACTTAGATACAGCAGTAACGTTTAACCCTCTCACCATGGTAAATAATGGCGGCAAAGTGGCGGCAAAAAATGGTACTCACTAGTATTCACTGATATTCACTGATACCACAAGTCATTGAATAAACTACAACCTTATGATTTATAAACCTTATTATGAAAATTGGTCTCTTTTACGGCTCCAGCACCTGTTACACCGAAATTGTGGCAGAAAAAATTCGCGATATTCTCGGTGAAGATTTGATCGATCTGCACAATCTGAAAGACGCAGATCCTGCGCTGATGGAACAGTATTCTGTGCTTATTCTAGGGATTCCTACCTGGGATTTCGGCGAACTACAGGAAGATTGGGAAGCGATCTGGCCACGGTTGAGTCAGTTGAATCTGCGGGGAAAAATTGTCGCCATGTACGGTATGGGCGATCAATTCGGCTATAGCGAATGGTTCCTCGATGCTTTAGGCATGTTGCACGATCATATTGCCCCACTGGGCGTGAAATTTATCGGTTTCTGGCCGACAGAAGGGTTCGAATTTACCAGCCCGAAACCATTAAGTGCTGATGGTAAACATTTCGTCGGCCTGGCTCTCGATGATGTCAATCAATATGAATTAACCGACCAACGCGTTGAACAGTGGTGTGAGCAAATTCTGATTGAAATGGAATCCTTGCTGTAATGCCAGCTGCGGGCACAATAACTGTGCCCGCAGCTTCGAACCTTCTCGCGGTTATTTCCACAGACGGAAATGTTCACTTCCGGCGCAGCCTGGCGGTGGAATTTCATGACGTTCGTCAGCAGGTTTTTTAGCAACCCGTCTCTGCGGATCGGCCAACTGATACCAATCCAGACGCCGAGTGAGCAACATCACTACCGCCAGCACGACAAACAGCAAGCCAGATCCTAATAACAACGCGTTATCCTCTGATTGCAGCAATCCGTAAAGTACCCCATACAGTAATAATAAACTGCCTGCAAACAGTCCGCCTCGCAGCCAACTACCCAGCACCGCGCCTAAATACACCACAATCAACAGACTACAACTTAGGCTGGCCACCAGATAAGCCAAGGCAAAACCGATATGCTCCGACAGTGCTAGTAACATCAGATAGAACAGAATTAACGCTATGCCAACCAGTAAATACTGGATTGGGTGCAAACGCAGTGACGTCAGGCTTTCAAACAGGAAGAAGCTGATAAACGTCAGGCCGATAAACAGAATCGCGTATTTAATGGCTCTTTGAGTTAACTGATAATGATTGACCGGCTCAATCAAGCTGGTGCTGAAAGCGGGTAACGCATCAAAATCAAACGGCACTTCATCTGTAGCAAAAATCACGTTCAGATTATTAGCAAACCAGGTGCTGCTCCAGTGAGCCTGAAAACCATTCGCGCCAACCCGTCGTTGATTCGGCAAGAAATCCCCGAGGAAATTAGGGTGCGGCCAGTTACTTTCCAGCGTGAGTTCACTACTGCGCCCCAAAGGTACCAAGGACAAGCTGCTGGTTCCCATTAGTGTCAGAGTAAAATCAACCGTAGTTTCCCCTTGCTGTAAACGATGCAAATCCAGCATGGCGTGAATCCCCTGACTCCCCGCGCCTAAGTAAGCACCGGGCTGGAAATCCATCGCATCGCCGTTGATTTTCAGCGGAGACAGTTTCTGAATCCCTCGCGCATCGCTCAAACGCACCACTAAAATAGGTTTTCCAAACGTGATTCCGGGTCTGTTGAGGTAATCCAGGTTTTCACTATCAAATTTGGCACTGAAGTGCAGCGGCCCCTGATAGACCTGAGTCCGATAAATGCCAAGTTGACGTACATCTACGTCCGGCGATCCCGTTACGGATAAGGTTTCCGGCAGTAGATAATGGAAACGGCTAACCTTTTCCTCGCGCTTTACGCCTTCTTTTTCAACGGTGACCATTTCGCTGTAAGGCACAACGATCAACGGACCAAGAATTTTTTGCGCGCCACTAGTGCTATCAGTGACTTTGCTAATCACGCTGTAACGGTAGTTGCTTCGTTCGCTAATCACGCTCATCAGCATTTCTTTGGGAATCATCATCAGTAAGATCAATCCCAGCAACGTGGTTATTTTCCAGAACAATACGGATTTAAACATAAGTGAGGCTCCTTAACGGTCATGAAGCCAGAATAAGACGCGGAAGTGAAAGCAGAATGAGCTTGTGTGAAGTGAGTGTGAAGTTATGGGTTTTCTTGCATCAGCGGCAACATCATTTCCACGCGAACACCCTGTAGCAGGCGATTAGCCAGCCGGATGGTGCCTTGATGAATAACGGCTACTTCGCGCACAAAATTCAGCCCCAGACCGGTGCTTTTCGGGCCATCAGGACGCGGAAGAGAATAAAAACGTTCGAAAACCTTTTCCTTAGCGTATTCGGGAATACCACAGCCGCTATCTTCAATAATGATATGGTAGTTATTTGCCCGCTGTTCGCCACACAAGGTAATTTCGCCACCTTTCGGGGTAAAATCCAGTGCATTATCAATCAGATTAGTGAGTGCCTGACTCAACATTAAACCGTCTCCCGCCAGCACGGCGCGATCGCAACGTTGTAAAATCAAAGCTACACCTCGGCTACCTGCCTGAGCTTCTTTACCAGCAATAACCTGTTTAAGTAGCGAATCAATGCTAAGCGGTTCCAACTGTAGGTCTACCCGACTTTCCAGACGTGCCTGTACCAGCATTTTATCCACTAGTTGCTGAATACGAGCGCTTTGCTGTTCGATATTCAATAGGAATCGCTGTGCCGTGGCCGCCGGAGGTGCTTCCCGCAATAACTCTGCTGCGCCGCAAATCGCAGCCAGCGGGCTTTTTAGTTCATGAGTCAACGTGTGAACGTATTGCTCAATATAGGCCTTGCCATCCAACTTTAGCCGCATACTTTCTAGCGCACGTGCCAAGCCGCCCAGCTCGCTGCTGCCCATTTTGGGCAACGGCACGGCTTCGCCCTCCGCAACCCGCTCCGCGTAATTAACCAATCGACCAATTGAGCGGTTGATCCACCATACAAAACCCAGGCCAATCAATAACGCGATACCCAACAGAACCGCACCAGCCAGAAGTATTCTTCGTTCACTGCGTTTAATAACCGGAGCCATAGAGAGGTTTGGTTTCCCCACGCTCAACACGCCAATGATTTGATTATCAACCATTACCGGAGCGGAAACGTACATCACTGAGCTTTGCTCATCGTTTGGATCGCTCAAGGTACTACGTGCGCCGTATTGACCGCGCAGCGTCAGCCAGACATCATTCCATTTAGAATAATCCTGCCCGAGAGCCTGCCCGGTGGAATCAAAAATGACCTTTCCGCGGGCATCAGTAAGATAAACCCGATATTCGTTACGATCTTTGCGAATACCGGCGATATTGGCACCAATCGGCTTCTTATTCAGCGTGGCGAACGCTTCCGCCAACTGCCCATTCGCGGCATTACCTCGCTGCATATCCTGCCGGGCAAACTGCGCTAGCAAAGTAGCAGTATCCACCAGCGTCCCTTCGGTCGCACGCCTCACGCCGGGTTTCACTTCCTGCACAAAAATACTGATCACAAAGTAGCCGGCGATCGCCACTATCAAAAAATACCCGAGCAACAGACGCAGGCCAATTTTCATGGGACATAGCTCAGACTGTAGCCCAGCCCACGGTGAGTACGAATCGGCGGTTCTTCATCCCGAACAGCGCGCAACTTAGCCCGTAACGTTTTCACATGGGTATCTACGGTGCGATCCTGACTTTCTTCGGCCTGAGTCCAGACGATATCCATCAACTGTTGACGGGAAAAAATGCGGTCCGGAGCTAATAACAGGGTTTTAAGCAGTAAATATTCGTAACGGGTTAACCAGAGAATTTGTTGCTGATAGGTAATACGCGCGGCGGCTTCATCCAACGTGAAAGCGCCAAACCGATGAATTAGCGGTACGGGTGCGCTGGACTGCGACTTCTGTAAACGGCGCAAAATGGTACGAACCCGTGCGCTAACCTCGCGCGGAGAAAAAGGTTTGGCTATGTAGTCATCAGCACCGATTTCTAACCCGACTATGCGATCCAGTTCTTCACTGCGCGCAGTAAGAAAGACCACGGGTAAATCCGGAGATAAGGCCAACAGACGGCGACAAAGATCAAAACCGTTAATATCCGGTAGCCCGACGTCGATAATCGCTAACGCTGGCAGGCCGTGATGTAACGCAGCAAGCGCTGGCTCGCCGCGATCAAACCACTTGAGGGTGAACCCTTCACTCTCTAGCGTATAGATCAGCGTGTCGGCAATACTCGGCTCATCTTCCACCAGCCAGATCAATGGTTTCATTACTTACTACCTGCTGCAGAATCAAAAGTGTGTTGAAATATCAGGCACAGCTCGCGCCATTCATCTTCAGACATGCTATCAGAGGCTAGCCAGACGCGCTTTCTACGCTGACTGCCGGCGCCTTGCAGCGATAATAGTACGCCATAACGGGTAATCCACGGCTGTCGAACCAACTTCCATTCCTGACGTTTCCATATCAGCAGATTTCCAGCTTTTAACCGGATTTCTCCCTGGCGGGAGGTAATGCTTTTCTGGCTACGAATACATTCGAAAACGACCAGCGTCAACAGTATCAACCATAAAGGTGTACAGCCATCTGGCCAAGGCGCGACCAGCGTTATCAACACCAAAACGCCATGAATCAATAAGGAAAAAAGTTGGGTGCGCCATGAAACCCGCAGGTCACATCGCCACTGGGCCACGGGCTTTATTTCGCATCTGAATCAGTTGAACCATCCGTTTCAGCTCGCTGTCCTGCGGCTCCCCATGATTCATCAGCCAGTTGAATAAATCAGGATCATCGCTCGTCAGCAAGCGGACAAACACGCGCTTATCGTCATCGCTCAGCGTGTCATATTCATACTCAAAGAACGGCATAATGGAGATATCCAGCTCACGCATACCGCGACGACATGCCCAGTGGATACGAGCTTTATTATCAATTTCCATGTCCTGATTGACCCCTTGCTTAAAATGTTATTTGAATCTGGCCGGATGGCCGCTCTGCCAAAGATTCAACTCGTGAATAGAGTAGCAATTTGCGACGCCTGACGGGAAGGTTATCGCCACTAAAACGCGGACTAAGGCGTGAAATGATAAAGCAATGTGGATTTTTTGACCGCATTAATCCGCGCTCGTTGTTATTTTTGCGCATTGTACCGCAGGATGTATTGTAACAATGGTGTATGCGGATAATTACTCTTTGCAAAGGCTCCCGCCTCTTTTACCATTGGGTCATCAGTCCACGGCACCTTTTGGTAGGATGTAATATGGCATATGCAACTCCGTTCCCTCCGCGTCAACCCTCCGCCTCTTCTGCGTTACCTTTGACTCTGATTTCATTGGATGACTGGGCATTAGTTACGGTAACCGGCGCCGAACGCGTTAAATATCTTCAAGGTCAGCTCACCGCAGACGTTGATGCGCTAGCGGTAGATCAACACGTTTTGACCGCGCACTGTGACGCAAAAGGTAAAATGTGGAGCAATATGCGGCTCTTCCATCGGGGCGAAGGATTGGCCTTTATTGAGCGCCGCAATGTGCTGGAAAACCAGTTGGCCGAGCTGAAGAAATATGCCGTATTCTCGAAAGTGACCTTTGCTATTCCATCTGACAGTGTTTTGCTGGGAATCGCCGGGGCGCAGGCCAGAGAAGCGCTGGCTCAGGTTTTCCCTGAATTACCGACGGCAGAAAAACCGGTAGTCCAATCCGGTGATGCTACATTGCTGCATTTTTCTACGCCCGCAGAACGTTTCCTGTTAGTGACCGATGCAGCTCAGGCCGCCAGTTTAGTAGAGAAATTGGGTGATAATGCCCAGTTAAATGACAGCCAGCAGTGGTTGGCGTTAGAAATAGAAGCTGGATTCCCAATTATTGACGGCCCGAATAGCGCCCAGTTTATTCCACAGGCAACAAACATTCAGGCTCTGGGTGGAATCAGCTTTACCAAAGGCTGCTACACGGGCCAGGAAATGGTTGCCCGAGCAAAATATCGCGGAGCAAATAAACGCGCCTTGTATTGGCTTGTGGGGCAAGGCAGCAGCACGCCTGAAGCCGGTGACAGCTTAGAATGGCAATTGGGTGAAAACTGGCGTCGTACTGGTACAGTGTTGGCCGCGATTCAACTTGAAGATGGCTCGCTTTGGGTTCAAGCAGTTCTAAATAACGATCTGGCCGCCGATAGCGTGTTACGCGTACGGGAAGATGCGGCAGGGACATTGCGTATCCAACCATTACCGTATTCTTTAGAAGAGAATAATTGATCCTCTGCCAAAACAATTTATAGCCCGTATCGTCTTGCCAGGAAAACATAGAGACAAGGCGAGATCAGACCATGCGAGATCTGGCAGTGCAAGATAAAGAGGCCGGTAATCCGGCCTCACAATCTACAGACGGTATCTGTCTTTAGCGAAACTATCGTGATATTCAGGGAAAACTCTGGATTTTCTGGGTAACGCAACAATCTAGTGTTCTGGAATAGATTTACATCTTAAACGTACAGATAAATTGCCATAAAGTGGCACAGGCTACCGCCAAGCACGAAACCGTGCCAAATAGCGTGGCCAAAGCGAATACGCTTCGAAGCGTAAAACACTACTCCCAGCGTATACAGCAAACCGCCAATCGCCAACAGTGCAATACCGCCTATATCTAACTTAATAGCCAACTGATAGATAACGATCAGGGATAGCCATCCCATCGTCAGATAAGTAATGAGCGAAAGCACCTCAAAACGATGAGCAAATGCCAGTTTGAAGATAACGCCAAACAGCGCTAGCCCCCAAATAACCGCCATTAATCCTCTCGCCAAAGTAGAATCCAGCCCAACCAATAAGAAAGGCGTATAAGTGCCAGCGATCAATAAATAGATAGCGCAGTGGTCAAATTTCTTCAGCCAATGCTTAGCCTTTTGATGTGGGATTGCGTGATACAACGTGGATGCAAGGTACAGCAGAATAATGCTGCCACCATATAAACTGTAGCTGGTGAGCGCGGTGGTACTTGCACCGCTGTCTACGGCCTGTACCAGTAATAAAACTAAGCCGATTATGCCTAATACCACGCCAATACCGTGGCTGACGCTGTTGGCTATTTCTTCTGCCCAAGGATAAGGCTGAGCTTCTGATAATGCCGGTTTGACTGATTCATTGTTCAATACTAATGTATCCTGTTGATTCTTATGGGTGCGGGTGATGGACATTCTGTCAGGTTTTGACCTGTTCATTATTATTGGAATCCTCGCAGGTTAATTGTGCAAAAATACCGCTTTAAGGTTATCTGAGAATCATTCCAGTGTACACGTGTAAGCTCAAAATAATCTGTCATTGTTTGTAAACCTTGGCCTGCCCGCCCGAGAAAATCGATAACTGACTAAAACCCCGCTCAGGTTAGCGAAATGCTGCACAGTCTGGCCTACACTCTATCCGCGCCATTGTTGGTATACGCCCTATTTTTCTCGAGGTTTACTATGTCTTTCGTTCGACCAGTTCTGGATTTCGGCCCTTTGACTGATTCAATTCAGTTTTTGATGGAAATTGATAAGCTAAAAAGCATTCAACGCAGAACCAAGCTTATTGCCTGCGAACGTCAGGAAAACTCGGCGGAGCACAGCTGGCATTTCGCCGTCGCCGCTATGACACTAGCACCTTATGCCAGCAAAGATGTGGATATCAATCGAGTGATTCAAATGGCGCTGTTGCACGATATCGTCGAGATCGATGCCGGTGACGTGATCGTCTACGATCTGGCGGCGCGCGCAGCTATCCATGATAAGGAAGTCGCCGCAGCCAAACGCCTGTTTGGAATGCTGCCGCCGGAACAAAATGCAAAATTTAGTGCGCTATGGCAAGAATATGAAGATGAAAAAACGCCTGATGCCCGTTTTGCCACGGTTCTGGATCGCATTTTACCCATGCTGATGAATTTGCATAACGGCGGGCAAAATTGGGTAGAAAACGGCATTCGCCTAGAGCAGGTTGTCGAGCGTAATCAGCTAGTGGCTGAAGATTATCCCGAGCTGTGGAGCTATTTATTTCGTCATTTACAGGATGCACAGGCTAAGGGCTGGTTGGCCTGAGACATGACGAAAATCTCAGCGATAGGTTCAAGAGTAATGCTTCATATTGAGCATTGAGCATTGAGCATTGAGCATTGAGCATTGAGCATTGAGCATTGAGCCCAGAGTTTGAATATCTGTACCTGAATAACTCATATTTAAATCACTAGCGCTGGAATGACGATCATCCTAATAATGAAACCTGCTGCCCGTATTTTGCTCGGGCAGCCTTCTCAATCAAAGTGTTACTTTCCACCTGCCAATTCTAGTGCGCTGCCGGTAACGTAAGAAGCGCTATCCGATAGCAGCCAAACAATGGCTTCAGCGACTTCATCGGGCTGACCACCACGTTTCATGGGTAGCTGGCTCGCCACTCTTTCAACTCTGCCCGGTTCACCGCCGCTGGCATGCATTTCGGTATAGATAAAACCTGGGCGCACGCCGTTGACACGAATACCTTCCCCCGCGACTTCGAGCGATAAGCCAGTGGTCAGAGTATCAATTGCACCTTTCGATGCGGCGTAGTCCAGATATTCGCCGGGAGCCCCTAACCGAGCGGCCGCAGAAGAAACGTTAACTATCGCTCCGCCGCGACCACCGTGTCTTTTTGCCATACGTTTTACCGCTTCTCGGCAACAGAGAAAATAGCCGGTCACGTTGGTACTAAGTACCCGATTAATTCGTTCCGCACTAATCCCTTCAATTCCCGATTGTTGAAACAAAGTACCGGCGTTATTGACCAGCGCAGTAATAGTGCCAAGCTGATTATCTAATTGATTAAACAACTCAATAACTTGTTGTTCGTCGGCGATATCCGCCTGCAAGGCCACCGCCCGGCCGCCCATCGCCACAATCTGATCCACAACCTGTAAAGCGGCTCGATGGTCGTTGACGTAATTGATGCCGACCTGATAACCCTGCTGTGCCAGTAATAATGCGGTGGCTCGCCCTATCCCTCTGCTGCCGCCGGTGACTAATGCAATTTTTTCCATAGCATCATCTCTGCTTTATTTTGTTGTACGGTCTGACGTCAGAAAATTTTCGCCCAAATCAGTACCCCTACCTGCCCGATATTATTCATCGGCATTGTCGGCGTACGTAGGATCAGTCGATCTTTTTCAAACTCATAGTAACGAACCATCTGGGTGCCAACCCAATTAGGAAATAGGCCACCTTCAACAATATGAGTAATACTCTGTTTTTCCTCATTAATCTGATAACGACCAAAGTAGCAAAGCGCGCTCTCGAAAGCCGATTTCATTTCCGCATCACTGCCTTCCAGCCAGTCCAGAGAGGCGAAATCACGGCGCTCAGTGGTATAAAGCTGAGCAGCCATAGTGCCATTTTTTTTGTAATGTATCCGGCCTGATACCTGCTCGCCCATTGGGAAAGAAACACTGCCGTCTTGCAAAATAAAATGCTGTGAAAATTAAGCCCAGCTCCCAAAAATTCTGTCACTAATCATTATAATTACGCTAATATTTGTTTATATGAAAAGTAATCGTAGTCATTGATAGGGTTATATTCCAATCAGGAAATAATGCGCAGAATTAGTAATAACTTTTGATAGTCTGGGCAGATTTTAGATAGAAAAAGGGCCGCTTTCGCGACCCTATAAGCAGGTTACTCTTTAGTGATTACTCGTAATCACCGATAGGAACGCAGGAACAGAATAAATTACGGTCGCCGTACACATCATCCAGACGTTTTACCGTCGGCCAGTATTTATTTTCCATCACGCCAGCAATTGGGAACACGGCCAACTCGCGGCTATACGGATGAGTCCACTCACCCACCAGTTCAGCCTGAATGTGCGGCGCGTTCACCAGCGGGTTATCTTCTAGCGGCCATTCGCCTTTCACCACTTTGTCGATCTCGGCGCGGATAGCCAACATGGCATCAATAAAGCGATCCAGTTCGACCTTGCTTTCTGATTCCGTTGGCTCAACCATCAGCGTCCCGGCTACCGGGAAGGACATGGTCGGCGCATGGAAACCGAAGTCGATCAGACGCTTAGCGATATCCATTTCGCTAATACCGGTTTCTTCTTTCAGTGGACGAATATCCAGAATACATTCGTGAGCTACGCGGCCATCGTGGCCGGTGTACAGCACTGGATAAGCATTTTTTAAACGAGTGGCAATGTAGTTAGCGTTCAAAATCGCCACCTGGCTAGCCTGTTTCAGCCCCTGAGCGCCCATCATGCGAATGTACATCCAACTGATTGGCAGAATAGATGCACTACCGAACGGTGCAGCAGAAACTGCGCCCTGCTGCGTCGTCATACCGTCGATTTGCACAACGCTGTGACCCGGAACGAAAGGTGCCAAATGCGCTTTCACGCCGATTGGCCCCATGCCTGGGCCGCCGCCGCCGTGAGGGATACAGAAGGTTTTGTGCAAATTGAGGTGAGAAACATCTGCCCCGATATAACCAGGAGTTGTGATTCCAACCTGAGCATTCATATTCGCGCCATCCAAATACACCTGACCACCGAACTGATGAACAATCTGGCAGACTTCGCGGATGGTTTCTTCGTACACGCCGTGGGTAGACGGGTAGGTGACCATGATGCAGGAAAGCTCATCACCGGCAACTTCTGCTTTCTGACGCAGATCGTGCAGGTCAATATTGCCTTGTTTATCACAGGCCACCACCACCACCGACATACCGGCCATTTGTGCCGACGCTGGGTTGGTTCCGTGAGCTGAGCTTGGAATCAGACACACATGACGCCCGGCTTCATTGCGGCTTTCATGGTAACGGCGAATAGCCAGCAAACCGGCATATTCACCCTGAGCACCGGAGTTCGGCTGCATGCACACAGCATCATAGCCGGTCAGTTGCACCAGCCATTGTGACAGCTGGCCAATCATTTGTTGATAACCGGCGGCCTGCTCTGGCGGGCAGAATGGATGCAACTCGGCAAATTCCGGCCAAGTGATTGGAATCATCTCGGCGGCAGCGTTCAGCTTCATCGTGCAAGAACCCAGCGGAATCATCGCCTGATTCAGCGCCAGATCTTTTTTCTCCAAACGATGCATATAACGCATCATTTCGGTTTCGCTGTGATAACTATTGAATACTGGATGCGTTAAAATCGGGTCTTTACGCACTAAAGCTTCAGGAATTGAGCGGCTTTCTTTGCTCACTTCCGCATCCAGCTTATCAATATCCAGACCGTGTTCATCACCTGCCAGCAGAGCAAACAGAGTTTGAATATCTTCGCGAGAGGTGGTTTCGTTCAGAGTGATACCCACCGCGCCATGAATATCGGTACGCAGATTGATACCAAAGCTTAGGGCGCGCGCCAATACCGCCGCTTTGTCTTTCACTTCAACGGTCAGGGTATCGAACCAGGTTTTGAAACGCAGAGTCAGACCGGCTTGTTGCAAGCCAGCGGCCAGAATGTCGGTCATGCGATGAATACGACCGGCTATGCGTTGCAGCCCCTGCGGGCCATGATAAACCGCATACAGGCCGGCGATGTTTGCCAGTAATACCTGTGAGGTACAAATGTTGGAGTTAGCTTTCTCGCGGCGAATATGCTGCTCACGAGTTTGCATCGCCATACGCAGCGCAGTGTTACCTGCCGCATCTCGGGAAACACCGATAATACGACCCGGCATTGAGCGTTTGAACTCATCGCGGCAAGCGAAGAAAGCGGCGTGCGGGCCGCCGTACCCCATTGGAACGCCAAAGCGTTGAGCTGAACCGAAGGCGACCTCTGCGCCCTGCTGGCCCGGAGCGGTCAGCAGTACCAGTGCCATCAAATCGGCGGCCATACAGGTAATTATTTTACGTTTTTTCAGCGCTGTCAGCAGTGTGCCGTAGTCGTGCAGCTCGCCGGTGGTGCCCACCTGTTGCAACAGCACGCCAAAGACGCCCTCTAGCTCCAGCACTTTTTCAGCGCGATCGACGATAACGTCAAAACCGAAGGTTTCGGCACGGGTACGAACCACGTCCAGAGTTTGTGGATGAACATCGTCTGCAACGAAGAAACGGTTGGCATCTTTCACTTTGCTGGCGCGTTTACACAGCGCCATAGATTCGGCCGCTGCGGTAGCTTCATCCAGCAAAGAAGCGGAAGCCAGATCCAGACCGGTCAAATCCAGAGTTAATTGCTGGAAGTTCAACAGCGCTTCCAGGCGCCCCTGCGAAACTTCTGGCTGATAAGGGGTATAAGCGGTGTACCAGCCCGGATTTTCCAGCATATTGCGCAGAATAACCGGCGGAGTCAGCACCGGGCTGTAGCCCATCCCGATATAGGATTTATAGCGTTGGTTTTGGCTGGCAATCGCTTTAAGTTCGGCCAGAGCCTGATGTTCAGTGGCTGCGTCACCTACCGGCGGCGGGCCCGGCAATTGAATATCTGCCGGAACAATCTGCTGGATCAATGCACTTAACGAACGGACACCTACAGTAGCCAGCATTTCTTGCTGCTGCTCGGCGTTAGAACCGATGTGGCGCTGGATAAACGCGTCGTTATGTTCAAGTTGGCTGAGAGTCTGAGTCATTTGCTACAAATTCCTGAATCAAGCATGGGACGGGATACGGTCGGTCGATACAAAAAAAAGCCCCGGCTCAGCAACTGAAACGGGGCGATACTCTTATTCGTCCAGCGTGGTGCGATAGGCGTCTGCGTCCAGCAGACTATCCAGCTCTGACTCGTCAGAAGCCTTGATGCTGAACAACCAGCCGTCGGTGTAAGGTGCGCTGTTCACCAGTTCCGGGGAGCTTTCCAGATCGGTGTTAACCGCAACGATTTCGCCGCTGATCGGCGCATAGATGTCTGATGCCGCTTTAACGGATTCAGCCACGGCGCAGTCGCTACCGGCAGAAACATCGCTGCCCACTTCTGGCAGATCAACAAATACCATATCACCCAGTAATTCTTGTGCGTGTTCGGTAATACCGACGCTATAAACACCGTCTCCATCGGCACGAACCCATTCGTGAGAGGATGCATACTTCAATTCTGTTGGCACATTGCTCATGGCTACCTTCTCCTTAGAAGATATTGGTGATTTATTATTAGACGAAAATTACAGCGCGATCGCTTTACCTGCTCGCACAAAACCCGGTTTGGTGACCTTAACCGGCATAGCGCGGTTGCGGATTTGCACCACCGCCTGCTCGCCAATACCCGCAGGTACTCGAGCCAAAGCGATACTAAAGCCTAGCGTAGGAGAGAATGAGCCGCTGGTAATCACACCGGTGTGTACGTTGCCCGCATCGTCGGTGAAATGCACTGGCAGTTCGTTACGCAATACGCCTTTTTCGGTCATGATCAGGCCAACCAGTTTGTCAGTGCCTTTGGCTCGCTGCTGTTCCAGCGCTTCACGGCCAATAAACTGGCGGTCTTCCGGTAGCCAGGCCACGGTCCATCCCATATTGGCTTCCAGAGGGGAAACTCCTTCATCCATTTCCTGACCATATAAATTCATTCCGGCTTCCAGACGCAGGGTATCCCGCGCGCCCAAACCGGCAGGCTTCACGCCAGCGGCTAACAGTTTCTGCCAGAAATCAACTACCTGCTCTTTTGGCAAGGCAATTTCATAGCCCGCTTCGCCGGTGTAGCCGGTCGTGGCAATAAACAGGTCGCCGGTTTGTACGCCAAAGAATGGCTTCATGTCGGCAATAGCCTGTTTTTGCTCTGCGCTGAATAAAGTCGCTACGCGCTCCTGAGCCTGCGGCCCTTGAACGGCAACCAGCGCCAAATCGTCACGCACGGTAATATCGATGCCGTAAGGTTCTGCGTGCTGAGTGATCCAGGCCAGATCTTTGTCGCGAGTCGCGGAGTTAACCACCAGACGGAAATAATCTTCACTGAGGAAGTAAACGATCAAATCATCGATAACGCCACCAGATGCATTCAGCATCCCGGTATAGAGGGCTTTGCCCGGCTGGGTGAGTTTGGCGACATCATTCGCCAACAGATAACGCAGGAATTCACGGGTACGCGCACCGTGCAAATCAACAATGGTCATATGGGAAACATCGAACATACCGGCATCTTGCCGAACGATGTGGTGCTCATCTAACTGGGAGCCATAATGCAGCGGCATCATCCAGCCATGGAAATCTACCATGCGCGCACCGCACGCCACATGCTGGTCGTACAGTGGAGTCTGCTTTGCCATCTTTTCCCTCTTTTCACTCAAACAGTGTTCCGGACACAAGAGAAATTCAGGGCACCAATACGCGATAAAGATAACTCAGACTCATAAATAGATTTATGGCCTTACCGCTGGCACCGGCTGACTTGCTCAACAGAACGTTGCGTCAGACCAAATCATCAGACTTCGGTGAACGGTCGTGAAATTGCGGCTAAACACCGAGACGCAAACGATACCTTTCACCTGACGTTATCACTGAATCGACAAAGGAACCATAAGCTAAATTACAAGGTGAACGGTTCAGCAACCACAAAAGGCAGGGGTATTGTGCAGAGTTTTCAACTGGCAAACTGCGTACAGAGACACAAAATTAACAAATAATTAGTAAAAATACCGATGTTATATAACTAAAATGCCGGATAGCCCTCAGTTTCAACTTTTAGGTATTCGGCACTTCATGAGAAAATGTAATGCGAAAATGGTGCTGGAATTAGATTTTTTCAATCGAGCAGCTAAGGTTGCAACCACTCGGGAATATCATTCAGTCCCATTGCCTGACGAACCAGTTTAGGTTTCACCCCGGGAAGAGAGTCTGCCAACGTTAAGCCAATGTCCCGTAACAGTTTTTGTGCCGGATTATTGCCAGAAAACAGTTCGCGGAAGCCCTGCATTCCCGCCAGCATCAGTGCGGCGCTGTGCTTACGGCGACGTTCATAGCGGCGTAAGTACAGGTGCTGACCGATATCTTTCCCCTGACGCTGTAAGCGACGTAGCTCCGAAACCAGCTCCGCGGCGTCCATAAAGCCCAGGTTCACGCCCTGTCCGGCCAGCGGATGTACCGTGTGAGCGGCATCACCGACCAATGCCAGACGGTGTGCGGCAAAGCTTCGGGCATAACGCCCCATCAGTGGAAATGTTTGTCTATCACTTTCAACCTGACACATGCCTAACTGCATATCAAAGGCAACACCCAGCTCACGGTTAAACTGCTCCGGCGGTAATTCGGCAAGTCGTGCCGCTTTTTCTGGCGCTAATGACCAAACGATCGAACTGAGATTTGGCTCGCTAAACGGAAGAAATGCCAGAATACCGTCACCGTGAAACACCTGTCTCGCCTTAGCCTGATGAGGTTCTTCGGTGCGAATAGTCGCCACCAGTGCATGGTGACCATAATCCCAGAAGGTCAGCGGAATATCCGCATGTTGGCGCAGCCACGAATTCGCGCCGTCGGCACCAACCACCAATCTCGCGCTGAGCAGGCGATCGTCGGTCAGAGTAATAAAAGCCTCGCTTTCCCCCCAGGCTACCTGCTTCAAACTTGCCGGAGCCAGCAGAGTGATATCAGGCAGTTGGCTGGCGCGCTGCCATAATGCTTGCTGAATCACTCGATTTTCAATGATATGGCCCAAATGGCTAAAACCGTACTCATCGGCGCGGAAAGCAATTTTACCGAAGCTGTCCTGATCCCAGACTTCCATTCCGTCATAAGGACTGGCACGCATCACCAGAATGCTGTCCCAGACGCCAATATGCTGAAGCAGCTTTTCACTGGCGGCGTTGATAGCAGAAACCCGCAGTTCCGGTGCGCCCGTCAGCGGAACGGGGAGTTCGTCTTCCGGCTGATGATGCTCCAAAATGGCAATACTTAAGCCACTTCCCTGTAAACCACAGGCCAGCGCCAGTCCTACCATACCGCCGCCGGCGATAACTACGTCAAATGATTGCATGCTACTTTATTTCCTGTCGTGAAAACGGCAAAGAACCTGCCCACCAGCGGCGGCAGGATCTAAATGGGGTGGATTAGCGCTCAACCCACCCCAGAGTGCGTCGTGCAAAAGCATCGCGCATCGTTGGCATCTGTTCCATCGCCATTAGCCCCAAATTACGCCCTGCGGCCAGCGGAGCGTAATTATTTGCGAACAAACGAATCAACCCATCGGTCACGCCAATGGTTGCCTGTTGGTCCTTGTAACGACGATTTTGATAGCGGCTTAATGCGGAGTAAGCGCCTAAATCAGTTCCAGCCTGCGTCGCTTCCGTCAAAGTTTCTGCCAATGACATAACGTCTCGCAGACCAAGGTTAAAGCCCTGACCAGCAATCGGATGCAAGGTTTGCGCCGCGTTGCCGACCAGCGCCAGACGATGGCTAATATGGCGGGAAGCGGTCAATAAACGCAGTGGATAGCTGTGGCGTTTACCGGCTTTCAGCATTTTTCCTAACCGCCAGCCGAAGGCGGTTTGCAGCTCAGCCAGAAATTCCACGTCGTCCCAGGCGTCAACTTTGGCCCTATCTTGCTGCGGATGACACCATACCAGAGAGCTACGCCCACCAGACATTGGCAATAATGCCAGCGGGCCGTGGCGGGTAAAGCGTTCAAACGCGCGGCCTGCGGGCATTTCCGACGTCGTAATATTGGCGATGACGGCAATCTGATGATAATCCTGCTGCTGCCACTGAATATTGCAGGCGGCGGCCAGTTTGGAATGAGAACCGTCGGCAGCAACCAATAGCTCAGCCGTCAGTCGCTCGCCGTTATCCAGTATCACGCTGGCGTGTTCTACCGTTCTCTGTACATCCACAACCTTAGCGGGGCAATGAAGGGTAACGCCCGGAGCCTTAGCCAGCAGCGAAAACAGACGCTCACCGGCGTCGTGCAACTCGATAACGTTACCTAAAGCGGGAACCCGATAGTCATCGGCACGCAGATTAACAAAACCGGCGTGGCCAGTATCGCTGACCTGCACGTGGGTTATCGCAGTGGCACAATCCGCTAGCGCGGGCCAAATGCCGGTTCGCTCCAACTGCTGACAAGTGCCTTGCGACAAAGCAATCGCCCGCCCATCAAAGCCCGGATGGGCGCGATCGCCAGGTGCAGTCGCTTCCACCAAAGCGACTTCGACCTGACCTTTGGTCAATGCCGAAATCGCCAGAGCCAGCGTCGCGCCGGCCATACCACCGCCAACAATAATGATACTCATCGCTTACTTTGCCGCCGCCATTAAAGCTTCAATATCTTCTGCTCGTTTCACTACGCTTGCCGTCAGGTTTTCATTGCCGGTTTCGGTAATTACAATATCGTCTTCGATACGCACGCCGATCCCTCGGTATTTCACAGGCACATCGGCATCTGGCGCGATATACAGACCCGGCTCGATGGTTAATACCATTCCCGGCTTTAGAATACGTCCGCGGTCGCTGGTTTCATAATCGCCCACATCATGCACATCCATCCCCAGCCAATGACTGAGACCATGCATAAAGAACGGACGATGAGCCTGCTCGGCAAACAGCTGCTCTACATCGCCTTTTAGAATACCCAAATCAACCAGTCCGCTGATCATGATTCGCACCACGCTATCGTTCACTTCGCGGATGCTGATGCCCGGTTTGAACAGTTCCAGCGCGGTTTCAATAGACTCTAGTACTATGTCATATATCGCGCGCTGTGGCGGAGAGAACTTGCCGTTGACCGGGAAAGTGCGAGTAATATCACCGGCATAGCCCTGATATTCACAGCCTGCATCAATCAGTACTAAATCCCCGTCCCGCAGCTCACATTCATTTTCGGTGTAGTGGAGAATGCAGGCATTCTCGCCGCCGCCAACAATGGTGTTATAGGCAGGGAAACGCGCGCCGTGGCGGGTGAACTCATGCAGAATTTCCCCTTCCAACTGGTATTCAAATATTCCCGGGCGGCATTTTTGCATCGCACGAGTATGTGCCAAGGCGCTGATTTCGCCGGCGCGTCGCATCACTTGAATTTCTTCCGGCGATTTGAACAAACGCATTTCATGTAGCCACGGGCGCCAATCGGTCAGCGTTGCCGGAGCGCGCAGATTTTTACGGAAACCATTACGCAACTGTTCCAATGCGGCAAAGACGATTTTGTCCGCATAGGCGTATTCGCCCTGAGCGTGATAAATCACATCCAACCCATTGAATAATAGGTGCAGTTGCTCATCAATTTCATCAAATGGCAAGGCGCGATCGACGCCGAGTTTTGCCAGTGCAGCATCCTGCCCCAAGCGACGACCAAACCAGATTTCCGCCGTTAAATCCCGCACCCGATTAAACAACACGCTGTGATTGTGGGTTTCATCGCTTTTCACCAAAATCAGCACCGCTTCAGGTTCGTTAAAACCGGTTAGGTAGCTGAAATCGCTATTCTGACGATAAGGATATTCGGAGTCTGCGCTGCGGGTGGCCTCCGGCGCGGAGAAAATAATTGCTGCACTGGCTGGCGCCATCTTCGCCAACAATGCCTGGCGGCGATTTTGATATTCTTGCTGAGTCATTACCTTCTCCTGAAATCTATTGTATCGAGTTTGAGAAACGATCAATTAATCTGGGAAAACCTCTCAGCCTGTCGCAATAACACACGCCAGGCAGCCCGCAGGGCGAATGGACTGTGCCACGCGCCGCAAATCCGCTGTTAGTGCAGAGTCGGTTTCGGCAACTCGACCGCCGTCGGCTTCTGCTGAGTGAATTCTATATGGCACAGCAATGCCGCAACTCGAACATATTCAGCGACTTCTTCTAAAGACTGAGCCAGTTCTTCCTGATCTTCATCTTCGTCGTAGCCAAGCTGGGCGATATTACGCAGGTCGTCAATGGCTTCGCCCACTTCGTCTTTCACCTGAGCCAGTTTAGGCTGAAGCATACCCAATCCCAGCAAGAAGTGATTAACCCAACCAGATAACGCATCGGCGCGATCGAATACGCTGATTTCATCGCCTTCCGGCAGCATCAACTGGAACATAAAGCCTTCGTTTTCAAGCGCTTCTTGCGTAGATTCATGCAATTGTTGCAGTGGCAGACTTAGCGCCTGCGGGAAAGCCACGCCTTCGTTGGTCAGCTCATGAACTAGCGCTTGCCAGCCATTATCTTGACTGCCGCCACACAGCATCCCGCTGATCAGGCCATGCATTTCGGCAGGAGTAAGGGCGATGGCCTGCTGGTTCAGCGCCTGAGCAAGAGATTGGTAAGTTGGTAATGTATTCTGTATGGACATGCGTATTCATCATCGTTGGCAGGATAAGTTCGTGTTATGCTACCACCAAGATCAGTCGCTATACCAGAAAACCCAACGCTATAAAGGGGTTGTATCTTGGTATCGAGGTATATATAGTGGCGCCCGCTTTGACCACTAAGGGCAATTTGCTTATGGTGTTACAGGGCTAGCGCGGAAATTAGTCAGGAAGGTGGCATGTCTGCACAACCGGTAGATATTCAAATTTTTGGTCGCTCGTTAAGAGTTAATTGTCCGCCAGAACAACAAGATGCGTTGAACATGGCGGCAGAAGATCTTAACCAACGGTTGCAAGATCTTAAAGTTCGCACTAGAGTCACCAATACTGAGCAGTTAGTTTTTATCGCGGCATTGAACGTATGTCACGAACTGGCTCAGGAAAGATTGAAAACGCGTGACTATGCATCCAATATGGAGCAACGTATTAGGATGTTACAACAGACCATTGAACAAGCGTTGCTTGAACAGGGTCGCATCTCTGAACGTCAGGATGCACAATTTGAATAAATCGTTGTTGAATGATAGATTCGACAGTGAGTAAAGAATTTCTCTGAGGTGTTCGCCAGCGGGCCAGTCCCCTGAGCCGATATTTAATACCAACAGAATGTTGTGATCCGTAACCGGTGAGCATGCTCGGTCCGCCGAGAAGCCTTAAGGTAGCGACACTGCGTTCACCTTGAACCAAGGGTTCAAGGGTTACAGCCTGCGGCGGCATCTCGGAGATCCCTTTATCAATCATGATGTTGTGAGATCATGGTTATTCGATAAGTTCGATTCAATACAGGCAGCCTATGCCTTTCGATCCCCAGCACGGTCCTTTACGGCAACAAATCAGAAACGACATCCGCCAACGGCGACGCTTGTTAACTCCGGAACAACAATACAATTCTGCCCGGCTCGCCAGCCAACAAATCCAGCGTCATCCCCGAATTCAGCAAGCTCGCAGCATTGCGCTATTTCTCTCTTTCGACGGTGAACTCAACACCCAACCTATTATTCAGTTGCTCTGGCAGCAGAAAAAACAGGTGTATCTTCCGGTTTTACACCCGTTCAGCCGCGGCAATTTATTGTTTTTACGCTACGCGCCGGAAACGCCGTTAGTACTGAATCGGCTAAAAATTCGTGAGCCACAGTTGGATGTTAGAGAGGTTTTGCCACTTTCTGAGTTGGATATCATCATTACGCCACTGGTGGCGTTTGATCGTCACGGACAACGTTTAGGAATGGGCGGCGGATTTTACGATAGAACTTTACAATACTGGCAACACAATGGCCCCTACCCTATCGGGCTAGCTCATGACTGCCAGTTAGTGGACGATTTACCCGTGGAACACTGGGATATTCCGCTGCCGGAAATTATTACGCCATCTCAGGTATGGCGCTGGTAGTGACTGAATTATTTAAAATTTATCGGCATCTGCTGATACCGATAAATTGAATAAACCGCCATTTCATCCAATAGACTTCGCCTCTACGACGCAAAAGATGAAGGGTATCGATGGTTAGTAGAGCAAACGGGCGCGAATAGTCCCCGGAATCGCCTTCATTAATTGCAGAGCCGTTTCAGCCCTATCGGTGCCCTGAGTTTCCACATCGATCACCACATAACCAATTTCCGAGCTGGTTTGCAGGTACTGCGCTGCAATGTTGATTCCCTGCTCGGCAAAAATCTGGTTAATGCTGGTCAGAATACCCGGACGGTTTTCATGAATATGTAGCAAACGGCTGGCATTGTCACCGTGAGCAGGCAGGGAAACCTCTGGGAAATTAACCGCCGAAAGCGTGGAGCCGTTATCGGAATACTTAGCCAGTTTCCCCGCCACTTCATCGCCGATATTCTCTTGCGCTTCTTGCGTTGAGCCGCCGATATGCGGAGTCAGCAGCACGTTATCAAATTCACACAGCGGTGAATTAAACGGATCGCTGTTGGTTGCAGGTTCGGTCGGGAATACATCTATTGCCGCACCGGCAATATGATTGCTAGCCAAGGCATCACACAGCGCTGGAATATCGACCACGGTGCCGCGAGAAGCGTTGATCAGCAGCGCGCCGGGCTTCATTAGCGCTAATTGCTCTGCGCCCATCATATTGCGGGTCGAGCGAGTTTCCGGCACGTGCAGGCTGACCACATCGCTCATGTTCAGCAAATCAGAAAGATGGCGAACCTGTTGAGCATTGCCCAGCGGCAGCTTGTTTTCGATATCATAGAAAAAGACTTTCATACCCAGGCTTTCGGCCAGAATACCAAGCTGGGTACCGATATGACCGTAACCAATGATACCCAGTTTTTTGCCACGCGCTTCATAGGAGCCAGCGGCCAGTTTGTGCCATTCGCCGCGGTGGGCTTTGGCGTTAGCCGCAGGAATGCCACGGAACATGAGCAACAGCTCGCCTAACACCATTTCAGCGACGGAGCGGGTGTTGGAGAACGGCGCATTGAATACCGGAATGCCGCGTTTGGTCGCCGCGTTTAAATCAACCTGATTAGTGCCGATACAGAAACAGCCAACCGCGACCAATTTCTCTGCCGCAGCAAAAACTTCTTCCGTCAGATGAGTACGCGATCTTAAACCGATAAAGTGAGCATCACGAATCGATTCTTTCAATGATTCTGTGTCTAAGGCACCTTTATGGTATTCGATATTGCTATATCCGGCCGCACGAAGATTATCAACCGTGCTTTGGTGAACCCCTTCTACTAACAGAAACTTAATTCTGTCTTTTTCCAGTGATACTTTTGCCATTTCCCCAACCCTATTTTCAGACTTCAGATGCGGCTGCCTTTGTCTATGAATCTGGCTAGCACCCAGTCAACATAACAAATATTACGGCGGCATCAATACAAACGATTGCCTGGGGTTCAACACAAATTTCACTCAGGCAGGAGTTTTGCGGAAGAAAACACTGTGTAACAGCAAGTTAACGGCAGGTTAATGGAATAGAGAACATCAATGTGACATATGTCACTAAATTTAACCTTTTAAAGAAAAGATGATTAATCGCAAAAAATACTCGGGATAACGCGAAAACGTCATCCCGATGACCTATTTTAACCAGTAAGGCTTATTGAGCAGTGATTGTTTTCACGCCATCTGCGGTACCGACCAAAGCCACGTCTGCACCACGGTTAGCAAACAGACCCACGGTGACCACGCCAGCAATACCGTTGATTTTATTTTCTAACGCAATGGCATCCAGAATATCCAGATTATGTACGTCCAAGATTACGTTGCCATTATCCGTCACAACATTCTGGCGATATTCCGGCAAACCGCCCAGTTTGACCAACTCGCGCGCCACGTAAGAACGAGCCATTGGAATCACTTCAACCGGTAAGGGGAATTTCCCCAACACATCAACCTGTTTAGACGCATCTACGATACAGATAAATTTACGCGCAATAGCTGCAATGATTTTTTCGCGGGTCAGCGCCGCGCCACCGCCTTTAATCATCTGCATATGGCCGTTGATTTCATCCGCACCGTCAACGTAGATGTCCAGGTCGTCAACTTCATTACTATCAAAAACGTGGATGCCCAGACTTTTCAGTTTTGCCGTTGAAGCGTCAGAACTGGAAACTGCACCTTTAATCTGATGTTTAATCGAGCCTAAGGCATCGATAAAATGTGCCGCAGTTGAGCCGGTGCCGACGCCAACGATGGTGTCTGGTTTGACATAATCCAATGCTGCCCAACCCACTGCTTTTTTAAGTTCGTCCTGAGTCATGGTCATTTCACTGCCTATTAATAATATGAAAACCTGTCGCTATTATAGAACATGCGGGAGGGAAATCTCGCCAATTAAGCCTGACTCAGATGGTATTAATCCACTCTGGATCACAGATATGTTCCCGCACAACCGCTGAATTTCCGTTGATTTTTGCCGCAGCAAAATAGATAAACTGTGGCATAGTGCCTTATTAAACTTATTCTGGAGAGATTACTCCGATGAAACGCCCAGACTACCGAACGCTGCAAGCGCTGGACGCGGTGATCCGTGAACGCGGCTTTGAGCGCGCGGCACAAAAACTTTGCATCACCCAATCGGCGGTATCTCAACGTATTAAACAGTTGGAAAACCTGTTCGGTCAGCCATTATTAGTACGTACCGTGCCTCCACGCCCAACGGAGCAGGGGCAGCGTCTGCTGGCGCTCTTGCATCAGGTTGAATTGCTGGAAGAAGAATGGCTGGGTAACGACAACACCGTGGATACGCCGCTGCTACTGTCTCTGGCGGTTAACGCCGACAGCTTGGCAACCTGGTTGCTTCCTGCGCTAAAACCGGTACTGGCGGATTCGCCTATTCGATTGAATTTACAGGTAGAAGATGAAACCCGAACGCAGGAACGTCTGCGTCGCGGCGAAGTCGTTGGCGCTGTGAGTATCCAACCGCAGCCTTTACCAAGCTGTCTGGTGGATCAATTGGGTGCGCTGGATTACCTGTTCGTTGCCTCAAAAAGCTTTGCCGAGCGTTACTTCCCCAACGGCGTGACTCGTCCGGCGTTACTCAAAGCACCAGCGGTCGCCTTTGACCATCTGGACGATATGCATCAGGCATTTTTACAGCAGAATTTTGATTTATCGCCGGGTAGCGTCCCTTGCCACATCGTTAATTCTTCGGAAGCCTTTGTACAACTGGCGCGCCAAGGCACCACCTGTTGTATGATTCCGCACTTGCAGATTGAGAAAGAGCTGGAGTCGGGAGAGCTTATCGATCTGACGCCGGGATTATTACAGCGCCGGATGCTGTACTGGCATCGCTTTGCGCCAGAAAGCCGGACAATGCGAAAAGTGACTGACGCCCTGTTATCACATGGGCGTCAGGTATTACGGCAGGATTAGTTTCGCGGTTTTATTTCGCCGGATTCAGTTGGAATACCACGTCGACCTGATCGTCAAAGTGAATGGTCTGCTGCTCATAAGTTTGGGCAGCATCGCTTGCCATGCCCGCTTCCGGACTTTTATACATGCGCGCTACCGGCATGGGCTGGTAGTTGGCCACGCGATAACGAATACTGTACACCGGCCCCAGAGTAGCTTTAAAGCCCTGAGCTAGAGAACCGGCCTGAGAAATCGCGTTATCGATGGCTTTCTTACGCGCCTGCTCACGGTAAGTCTCTGGATTCGCTACCCCTAATTCAACGGCGCGAATTTCATTCAAACCCGATTTGAGCGCGCCGTCCAGCAACTCGTTCAGTTTATCCAACTGACGTAGAGTAACCTGAACCTGGCGCACCGCCCGGTAACCTTTCAGTACTGCTTCGCCGGTTTTCTTGTAGTCGTATTCCGGCTGAGTACGCAAATTTGCCGCATTGATATCTTTCTTCTCAATACCATTTTTCTTCAGAAAATCAAAATATTGAGCCACACGAGTATCAACCTGTTTCTTCGCTTCTGCGGCGTCTTTGGCGGTTACGCTAACTTCAATCGCCAAATTGGCAATATCCGGCGTAGCGTCAACGCTGGCGGTTCCTGAAGTCACAACGTGCGGCCCTTCCGGCAGCTCAGCGGCCTGCGAAGCCAAAGGTAACGTTCCTAATCCCATCATTGCGGCCAAAGCCAAGGTCTTTAACTTCACGGTGCCTCCTAAAAATATGCCGATACGAAAAATCGCTGCGAAGCACGGTTTATCAGTCAATTACACCTAAGAGCAAGCTTCTTTGCAGTTAATTACTCTTACTGACGACCGGAATCATGCACAATTATTTTGTCGCTTAGTTAATTCAGTAACCTAACAAAGCTAGCACATCTTTTGCCATGAAGAATTCAGAATAGTGATAAAAAATCAAAAACTCAGGCCTTGTTTAGCCAACTGAAAGGCAATAAACCACATCACACCGCCGACTAACAAATTGATCCCTCTTTGCGCCGCTGGGCGATTGAGCCAGGGAGCCAGCCACGCGGCCAGCAACGCCAAGGCAAAAAACCAACTGATAGAGGCACTGACCGCTCCTAAAGCGAACCATGGTCTGACATCTGGCAATAACTGACCGCCCAGACTGCCCAGCACCACAAAGGTATCCAGATAAACATGCGGATTGAGCCAGGTTACGGCCAGCAGAGTAACGATGATTTTCCAGCGATTTTTCACACTGCTGCCTTCAATCGTATCCTGAATATCTCCACGCCATGCAGCGCACAGCGCTCCCCAGCCATACCACAACAGGAAAGCCACGCCGCCCCAAGTTACCAGTGCCAAAAGCAGCGGCGATTGGTTGAGTAAGGCACTACCACCGAAAATACCACCACAAATCAGGATGATATCGCTCAGCGCGCAGAGCGCAGCGCTCATAATGTGGTGCTGGCGCTTAATTCCCTGATTCATCACAAAAGCATTTTGCGGCCCCAGCGGTAAAATCATCGCGGCGCTTAAAGCAAAACCCTGAAGAAAAATGGCTAACATGTTGTTCCCTTTAGATAATATCCGCTAATGTGCGAACCGATTGCGAGCATATTACGGCGAGATAGTCATCAGAGGAAATGGATATTTCTTATCCATGATAAGGCGTACTAATAATCAACGCGGAAATAAATAAGATAATTGACGTTAAGAAGTTAAGAAGTTAAGAAGTTAAGAAGTTAAGAAGTTAAAAATAAGCCGCCCAATAAAAAACGGGCCATTCGGCCCGCTGAGAAGCATTTATTGCCAGAAACCGCACAATTACTCCGCCGCTTTTTTCTCTACCTGATGCAGATGCACATCCATTTGCGGGAAAGGAATACCGATATTATGGGCATCCAAAGCGCGTTTGAAGTTCTCCAGCAGATCCCAATAAACCTCCAATGCATCGCCATTGGTGGTCCAAACGCGAACGGTGAAATTCAGGGAAGAAGCGGCCATTTCGTTTAAACGAACGATCACGCCTTTATCATGCAGGATACGCTTATCCGCAGCGATAATATCGCCCAGCACTTTTTTAACTACGTCGATATCAGCGTCATAAGCCACGCCAACGGTAATATCGGTGCGGCGATTAGGTTCTCGGCTGGTATTAATGATGTTGTTGGCAATAATTTTACCATTCGGTACTACGATGATTTTGTCATCTACGGTACGCAGCGTGGTAGAAAAAATCTGAACCTGCACCACCGTACCGGCGACGCCGCCTAAATCAACGTATTCGCCAGCGCGGAACGGACGGAAGGCAACCAGCAGCACCCCGGCCGCAAAGTTGGACAGCGAGCCTTGCAGCGCCAAACCTACGGCTAAACCGGCGGCACCGATAACGGCAATCACTGAAGCGGTTTGAACGCCCAGACGTCCCAACACGGCAACGATAGTGAAGGCCAGAATACTGTAACGCACCATCGCCGCTAAAAAGTCAGCGACGGTAATATCAATACCACGCAGACGCATTACCCGGTTTACCGCGCCGGAAACCACTTTGGCGATGACCGAACCAACGATCAAAATCAATAATGCCGCAATCAGGTTTACCGCATATTGAATCAGCAAATCTTGATTGTTCGTCAACCAGGTGCTTGCATTATTAATGCCGTCAACGACGTTTAACTCTTCCATTTTTATCATCCTACGAAGTTCTCCCAACCTAGAGAAAATTGCACAAAAACTTCCGCCAGCCATCGACCGGCATCGCATTTAACCCGTTGAGGGTAACGAACTATGGGCGCGGTTGCCAACTTTGACAGAAAAACAACACCAACAGAATCAGACTTATTACCTAAAACTCACCGGATAAACCGCCATGATTACGGTATTTCTCCGTTGGATACGCTAGAAAAGAAAAAGGCTCCTACAGGAGCCTTTAAGCAAATACAAACGGAACGCTATTACAGTACGTCGACCGCGTTCAGTTCTTTGAATGCCAGTTCCAGACGAGTAATCATTGAAGTCTGGGCAGCACGGAGCCATACGCGTGGATCGTAGTATTTCTTGTTAGGTTTGTCTGCGCCTTCTGGGTTACCCAGCTGAGCTTGCAGATAGCCTTCGTTCTTTTTGTAATACTGCAGGATACCGTCCCATGTTGCCCACTGGGTATCGGTATCGATGTTCATTTTCACTACGCCGTAGCTGACCGCTTCTTTGATTTCTTCTGCAGTAGAACCTGAACCGCCGTGGAATACGAAGTCCAGGCTGTTGTGTGGCAGGCCATGTTTTTTAGAAACATAATCCTGAGAATCACGCAGAATAGTTGGGGTCAGTTTAACGTTGCCTGGCTTGTAAACACCGTGAACGTTGCCGAAAGAGGCAGCGATGGTGAAGCGTGGGCTGATTGCGTTCAGTTTTTCGTAAGCGTAATCAACGTCTTCTGGCTGAGTGTACAGAGCAGAAGCATCCATGTGACTGTTGTCCACACCGTCTTCTTCACCGCCGGTACAACCCAGTTCGATTTCCAGAGTCATACCGATTTTCGCCATGCGAGTCAGGTATTTGCTACAGATTTCGATGTTTTCTTCCAGAGACTCTTCAGACAGGTCGATCATATGAGAAGAGAACAGTGGTTTGCCGGTAGCCGCGAAGTGTTTCTCACCCGCGTCCAATAGGCCGTCTAACCATGGCAGCAATTTCTTGGCACAGTGGTCGGTATGCAGAATCACAGGAACGCCGTAATGCTCAGCCATCTGATGTACATGGTGTGCACCAGAGATTGCGCCCAGAATTGCAGCACCTTGTGGAACATCAGTTTTCACGCCTTTACCCGCGATGAACGCAGCGCCGCCGTTAGAGAACTGAACGATAACTGGTGCACGCACTTTCGCCGCTGTTTCCAGCACGGCGTTAATGGAGTCAGTACCCACGCAGTTTACTGCTGGCAGAGCAAAGTTGTTTTCTTTAGCTACTGCGAACACTTTCTGCACGTCATCACCTGTGATGACACCTGGTTTTACGAAATCAAAAATTTTAGACATGTTACGTTGTCCTGTTTCGTCGGCCGAAGATAAATGGAATCGGTTTCGCTGATTAACCTGTCGGCGGCTACCGACAGCAGCGAAATAGCGAAACGGGCGGCTTTCGCCCCCCGTCATCTAAATTACTGCTTAGCGCGCTCTTCCAGCATCACTACTGCTGGCAGTTTTTTGCCCTCCACGAATTCGAGGAATGCACCACCGCCGGTAGAGATGTAAGAGATTTGGTCAGCAATACCGAACAGATCGATTGCTGCCAGAGTGTCGCCACCGCCAGCGATAGAGAATGCTTCGCTCTCAGCGATGGCGCGAGCCACGATCTCGGTTCCTTTACGGAAGTTAGGGAACTCGAACACGCCAACCGGACCATTCCACAGAATGGTTTTGGCGTTTTTCAGAATCTCGGCCAGACGTTCAGCGGACACGTCGCCCAGATCCAGGATTTGTTCATCGTCTTTGATTTCAGTTGCTGGTTTCAGCGTCGCGGTCGCAGTTTCAGAGAACTCGGTCGCTACGCGTACATCGGTAGGAACCGGGATATTGCAGGTTTCCAACAGACGTTTGGCTTCTGGGATCAAATCAGCTTCGTACAGGGATTTACCTACGTTGTTGCCTTGAGCAGCCACGAAGGTGTTCGCGATACCGCCACCCACAATCAGCTGGTCAGCAATTTTAGACAGCGCGCCCAATACAGTCAGTTTGGTAGAAACTTTAGAACCGCCAACGATAGCCACCATCGGACGAGCTGGGTTACCCAGCGCTTTACCCAGTGCTTCCAGTTCAGCTGACAGCAGCGGACCGGCACAGGCGATAGGCGCAAATTTACCAACGCCGTGAGTAGAAGCCTGTGCACGGTGAGCGGTGCCGAAGGCATCCATCACGTAAACGTCACACAGGGCGGCGTATTTTTTAGACAGGGTTTCGTCGTCTTTCTTCTCGCCTTTGTTAAAGCGAACGTTTTCCAGAACCACCAGCTCACCGGCAGCCACTTCAACGCCATCCAGGTAATCTTTAGCCAAACGTACCGGAGAAGACAATTTGTCTTTCAGGTAGTTAACTACCGGCAACAGAGAGAACTCTTCGTTGTACTCGCCTTCGGTCGGACGACCCAGGTGAGAGGTAACCATTACTTTAGCGCCTTGCTTCAGCGCCGCTTCGATAGTCGGCAGGGATGCACGGATACGCGCATCGGAAGTCACTTTGCCATCTTTTACCGGAACATTGAGATCCGCACGGATCAGCACGCGTTTGCCAGCTAGATCCAGATCGGTCATCTTAATTACAGACATGGTGAATCCTCTCGTTGATTCTCTTTAAAGTTGCTTATCAGTAGGTCAACTCAGGGTAATCCCTTGAATTAACCCGCCGTATTAGAAACCGCTGTCGGCCATTGCCAATGTCGTATCCAACATTCTATTGGCAAAGCCCCATTCGTTATCGCACCACACCAGAGTCTTAATCAGGTGCTGCCCACTGACCCGTGTTTGGGTGCCATCAACGATAGCACTGTGCGGATCGTGGTTAAAATCGGTCGACACCAATGGTAATTCCGTATAGTCAACTATACCACGAAATGAACCCATTGCCGCCTTTTGCAAAAGCTGGTTGACCTCAGTCACCTTCACCGAACTGCTCACACTGACGCTCAGATCGATCGCCGTTACGTTGATCGTCGGCACTCGCACCGATATCGCTTCAAACCTGTCGCAGAACTTCGGAAAAATACGGGTAATGCCCGCAGCCAGCTTGGTATCAACCGGAATAATCGATTGACTGGCGGCTCGGGTGCGCCGTAAATCCTGATGATAGGCATCAATAACCGGCTGATCGTTCATCGAAGAATGGATGGTAGTGACAGTGCCGGATTCGATGCCGTAAGCCTCGTCCAACAGTTTAATAACGGGAATGATACAGTTGGTAGTGCAAGACGCGTTGGAAACAATCCGATGCTCTGCGCGCAGATCCTGATGGTTTACACCATAGACCACGGTGGCATCCAAATCATGGCTACCCGGATGAGCAAACAGTACCTTTTTGGCACCAGAGGCCAAATGCGCCTCGCCATCTTCTCGGGAACCGTACACGCCGCTGCAATCCAAAACTACATCGACTCCCAGCTCATGCCAAGGTAACTGCGCTATTTCTGGCTGATGTACCAGCCGGATAACATCGTCCCCAACGTAGAGCTTGTCACATTCCTGACGAACATCCCAAGCGAAACGGCCATGGCTGGAATCATATTTAAGCAGATGAGCCATGCCTTCCGCGTTTGCCAGTTCATTAATGGCAACCACTGAAATTTCTGCCCGACGGCCCGACTCATACAGCGCACGCAATACACTACGACCAATACGCCCAAAGCCATTTATCGCTATGCGGATTGTCATGTTACTCCCTGTTTTATGGTTATCTTCATGCAACCCCATAGAGTACTGTAGCACGTGGCCTGATATTCATCGTTTTATCACATTTCAGATAATCATGCTGTCGGCATTATGCAAATTATTCCCGACAGGCCTTGATAATGAATCACAACTGAAACGCTTCAGCCAGAATAAACCAAACGAGGTACAAAGGGAATATCTTGCTGATAAAGGGCACATATCCCCCCTTTTCTGGCGAAAAACAGGCAAAAAAAAGGCCGCAGAAGCGACCTTTTAACATCGATATTACCGAGGGATACCTTCCCTTTTACACCTTGAGAACAGCGTCTGTTATTTCAACAGCGCCTGAGCTTTCGCTACTACGTTCTCAACGGTGAAGCCGAACTCTTTAAACAGCAGATCTGCTGGAGCAGATTCCCCGAAGCTGGTCATACCAACGACAGCGCCGTTCAGGCCGACGTATTTGTACCAGTAATCCGCAATACCGGCTTCTACCGCAACGCGAGCGCTAACCGCCGCTGGCAGGACAGATTCACGGTAAGCCGCGTCTTGCTTATCAAACGCATCGGTAGATGGCATAGAAACAACGCGAACTTTACGGCCTGCGGCAGTCAGTTGATCCGCTGCGGCAACCGCCAGTTCAACTTCAGAACCGGTCGCGATGAAGATAAGTTCAGGCTGACCAGCGCAGTCTTTCAGGATATAACCACCTTTGGCGATGTTAGCCAACTGTGCTGCATCACGCGGCTGCTGAGCCAGGTTTTGACGGGAGAAGATCAGTGCGCTTGGGCCGTCTTTACGCTCCAGAGCGTACTGCCAGGCTACCGCTGACTCGACCTGATCGCATGGACGCCATGTGCTCATGTTTGGCGTTACGCGCAGGCTTGCCATTTGCTCAACCGGCTGATGGGTCGGGCCGTCTTCACCCAGACCGATAGAGTCATGGGTATAAACGAAGATGCTGCGGATTTTCATCAGAGCAGCCATGCGCACTGCGTTACGTGCGTATTCCACGAACATCAGGAAAGTTGCGCCGTAAGGGATAAAGCCGCCGTGCAGAGCAATACCGTTCATGATGGCGGACATACCGAATTCGCGCACACCGTAATGGATGTAGTTACCGGCGATATCATCGTTCAGAGCCTTAGAGCCAGACCACATGGTCAAGTTACTTGGTGCCAGGTCAGCAGAGCCGCCCAGGAACTCAGGTAACACTTTACCGAAAGCTTCAAGCGCATTTTGTGATGCTTTACGGCTAGCGATATTGGCTGGATTTGCCTGCAATTGCTCGATGAATTTCTTGGATTCAGTTTCCCAGTTAGCTGGCAGCTCACCGCTTACGCGACGTTTGAACTCGGCAGCCAGTTCTGGGTAGGCTTTCTCATAGGCCGCAAACTTCTCGTTCCAGGCAGCCTCTTTCGCTTTGCCCGCCTCTTTAGCATCCCAGGCCGCGTAGATATCTTGTGGAATTTCAAAGGCAGGGTATTTCCAGCCCAGCGCGTCACGAGTTGCAGCCACTTCCGCAGCGCCCAAAGGCGCGCCGTGGGAATCATGGGTGCCCGCTTTGTTTGGTGAACCGAAACCGATAACGGTTTTGCACATCAACAATGAAGGCTTATCGGTAACTTTACGTGCTTCTTCGATTGCCGCTTTGATGGAGTCAGGGTTATGACCGTCTACATGACGAACCACATGCCAGCCGTAAGCTTCGAAACGCGCTGCGGTATCATCGGTGAACCAGCCTTCAACATGACCATCAATGGAGATGCCGTTGTCATCGTAGAATGCAGTCAGTTTGCCCAATTTCATGGTGCCGGCCAGAGAGCACACTTCGTGAGAAATGCCTTCCATCATGCAGCCGTCACCCATAAAGGCGTAGGTGTGGTGGTCAACAATATCGTGACCTGGGCGGTTGAACTGCGCGCCTAGAGTACGTTCGGCAATGGCAAAACCAACGGCGTTAGCAATACCCTGACCCAGAGGGCCGGTCGTGGTTTCTACACCTTCGGTGTAGCCATATTCCGGGTGGCCCGGAGTTTTAGAATGTAACTGACGGAAGTTTTTCAGCTCTTCCATCGGCAAGTCGTAACCGGTGAGGTGCAACAAGCTGTAGATCAACATGGAGCCGTGGCCGTTAGACAGCACAAAGCGGTCGCGGTCAGCCCAGTGTGGGTTAGTTGGATTATGGTTCAGGTAATCACGCCACAGGACTTCGGCAATATCTGCCATACCCATAGGGGCTCCGGGGTGGCCGGAATTCGCTTTCTGCACGGCGTCCATGCTAAGGGCGCGGATCGCGTTGGCAAGCTCTTTACGAGAGGTCATGTTTTACTCCAGGTCGGATTTAAAAAGCGTTCAAGTCTATCATTTTCTCAGACTAGACATTGAAACGGCAATCACTAAAAACAAATGAAGGCAACTTCCATGACGGCACAGCCGAATTTGCTGGATTTTCAGAATAAAGCTATAGCTCTATCGCTGATTGCACGTTACCTTCGCTACCTTCAGGTAGCTATATCAAGCGTCAGTATTGCGAGCTAGGGTAGTGGAAGCCGCACTGATGCAACAGCTATTAATGCAATTGCTGTAATGTAGCAATGAACCCAGATTAATTGAACTGTCTAACTATATTGATTGAAACGTAAAACTATATTGATTGAAACTGAATTGATTAGAACGGATTAAACCTTAAAAATTATTGAACGGCAAAACCATGCTGAACAGCATAATAATGCATAACTACAGGAAATAAGGCGTTATGAACATTCGTACTTCGTTGATGGCTTTGAGTATCACCGCGCTGCTAAGTGGGTGTCAGAATATGAACACCGAAGGCCTGATGCAATCTGGCGCACAGGCGTTTCAGGCTGCAACGCTAAGTGATACCGATGTCAGAACGCTCAGCGATAAATCCTGTGCGGAAATGGATCAAAAGGCGCAAATCGCGCCAGCGGACAGCGAATACAGCAAGCGTCTGGCAAAAATTTCCGCAGCCCTCGGCGACAATATCAATGGAACACCAGCCAACTATAAGGTTTATGTGACCAAAGACGTCAATGCCTGGGCGATGGCGAACGGTTGTATTCGCGTATACAGCGGCCTGATGGATATGATGACTGACAACGAAGTGGAAGGGGTTTTGGGCCACGAAATGGGTCACGTCGCTTTAGGGCATACCCGTAAAGCCATGCAGGTTGCTTATGGCACCACCGCCCTGCGTACCGCAGCGTCTTCCGCTGGCGGTATTGCCACTTCCCTGTCTCAGTCCCAACTTGCGGATATTGGAGAAAAACTGGTTAACGCCCAGTTCTCGCAGAAACAAGAAAGTGAAGCCGATGATTATTCCTTTGAACTGCTGAAAAAACGCGGTATCGATCCGAACGGTTTGGTCACCAGTTTCGAAAAACTGGCAAAAATGGAAGGTGGGCGAGGCAGCAGCCTGTTTGACGATCACCCGGCTTCTCAGGCACGCGCCGATCATATTCGTGAGCGTATTACCAGCGGCCAGTAAGCTAATTGGTATCAATCATTTCTACTACGCCCGTAAATCGCGGGCGTTTTTTCTTCTTTCAATTTTCATCGACTGGTTTATATCAACTAACTTTTATCGATTAATTTTCATCGATTTCCACCTGAATCTGCCCACCGTCAATCCGCACCGGATAAGTTTGTAGATCGCGATCTCCCGGCTCACGTAGACATTTCCCGCTTCTCACGTCAAACACCGCCCCGTGTAACAGGCACTCAATAGTGCCCTCATCAAAAAATCCCGGACTGAGTAACGCATTTGCGTGAGGGCAAATATCATCCATCGCAAAATATTCGCCATCAATAATATAAATCCCAATTCGTTTATCCCCCACGCTGGCGGAGAACGGCGAATCTGGTTTGACGTAAGACACTTTGCACACATTCAGCCAGCTCATGTTATCGCTCCATTTATTCTCAGGAAGCCCATTTCAAGGGGTACAGTTCGGCCTATCGATCTTAGTGTGGTCGATTTTGCGCATAACGGAGGAAAATGGTTGTTCGCAGCAGAGAATAGATATGGAGGGGAAACAATAAGGGCAGACCGAAGTCTGCCCTTAAGATAATGCCTGACAAGCCAGTTAACTGGGACTCACCTTCAAGAATTACTCGTCTTCGAGATAAGTGTAGCCATACAGACCGGATTCAAACTCTTCCAGGAACTGGGCTTGCAGTTCTGGGGCCAAATCGGTTTCTTTGACCTGATCGCGGAAGTGATTCAGCAGTTTTTCCGGGTCTAGCTGCACGTAAGCCAGCATATCTGCCACGGTGTCGCCTTCGTCGGTTTGTTCCACGTTCACGGTGCCATCAGGATAAACATAGACATCAACTGCGGCCGTATCACCGAACAGGTTGTGCATGTTGCCCAGAATTTCCTGATAAGCGCCCACCATAAAGAAGCCCAGTGCTGGCGGGTTTTCCGGATCGTACGGAGGCATTGGCAACGTGGTAGCCACACCGTCGCCGTCCACGTAATGATCGATAGTACCGTCTGAATCACAGGTGATATCCAGCAACACCGCACGACGCTCCGGTGGCTTATCCAAACCTTCCAGCGGCAGAACCGGGAACAGTTGATCAATACCCCAGGCGTCTGGCATCGACTGGAACAGCGAGAAGTTGACGTACAGTTTGTCCGCCATACGTTCTTGCAGCTCGTCGATAATCGGACGGTGTGCGCGATTGCTCGGATCCAACTGTTCCTGAATCATATTGCAGATAGTCAGGTACTGTTGTTCAGCCCAGGCGCGCTGCGTCAGATCCAGCATGCCGTGCGCGTATTGGGTATGCACATCGTGCAAATCCATCTGGCTATCGTGCAGCCATTCACGCAGAGAACGACGGCTTTCTGGTTTCTGCATTTCCTGCCAAGTATCCCACAGGCTTTCCAGTGCGCGTGGCGCATCTTCGGCCGGTGCCTGAGGTTCACTGAATTCATTGCGTTCCACGCCGATAACGTTGGAAACCAGCACGGTATGATGCGCGGTAACCGCACGACCAGACTCAGTAATCACCGTTGGATGCGGCAAACCGTGTTCATTACAGGCATCGCCGATACCCCAAATCACGTTGTTGGCGTATTCGTTCAAACCGTAGTTCACAGAGCAATCGGACTGAGAACGCGTTCCTTCGTAATCCACGCCCAAACCGCCGCCCACATCGAAGCACTGGATGTTTACGCCCAGCTTATGCAGTTCGACGTAGAAGCGAGCAGATTCACGCACGCCGGTTGAGATATCGCGGATATTGGAAAGCTGCGACCCCAAATGGAAGTGCAACAGTTGCAGGCTATCCAGACTGTTGGCTTCACGCAGCATTTCTACCAGTTGCAGAACCTGAGTTGCGGATAAACCGAATTTGGATTTCTCACCGCCGCTGGCCTGCCATTTACCTGACCCCTGAGACGCCAGACGAGCGCGAACACCTAGGCGCGGCACCACGTCCAGACGTGCTGCTTCTTCCAGTACCATTTTGATTTCTGACATCTTTTCGATGACCAGATACACTTTATGGCCCAGTTTTTCGCCGGTCAGTGCCAGACGGATATATTCACGGTCTTTGTAACCATTACAGACAATCACGGAGCGAGTCATGCCCGCGTGAGCCAGTACCGCCATCATTTCTGCTTTGGAGCCGGCTTCCAGACCCAAAGGTTCACCGGAATTCACCAGCGATTCTATCACCCGGCGGTGCTGGTTAACCTTAATCGGGTAAACCAGGAAGTAGTTGCCTTGATAGCCAAATTCGTTACGCGCACGCTCAAACGCTGCGTTAATGGAACGCAGGCGGTGCTGTAAAATCTGTGGGAAACAGAACAAAGCCGGTAAACGCTGCCCGCGCTGTTCTTGCATATCCTTGACCAGTTGCGCCAGATCGACACGTGCCTGGGGGACGTCCGGATCAGGGCAAACGCTGATATGGCCTAATTCATTGACGTCAAAGTAGTTCCCGCCCCAGTAGGCGACGTTATAAGTGCGCAGCATCTTGCTGGCATTACGATCATTCATGGCAACCTCCTGCATGGAGCGTAAAGAAACATGTGCGCCCGCAGTAGACGGACGGCCAATCAAGTTATCATCAGACATAATTCGCCTCTATTGCGATACTGACGATAAAGTCAGTCACTATCGCAGCTACAACCTGCAAGGACAACCCGTGTGCGCACCCTTTAGGAGGAATAATACGCTAATAAAGCGCCGCACGACCGCGAGTTATCACTCAGATAATTGTAAAACACGTTTAAATGTAAAATACGTTTAACGACACATACGTATTGAGATTTCGTGAATCGGATGCAGCCCAAATCTGAAAAACAGACGGCTGGCGAACCGGATTCAGTACTTCAGGCGACCGTTAACCTGCCCGCGAATCCTGAGTGGCACCCATATGGGTGTAACATCGGGTTGATGGTATACAAGAAAGGAAGGTTGCAAGGGGGGATTGAACGTCAGAACGACGCAGCTGTTGATGTGCAGCAACCAGTAGACAACGGATCATTAATCCAACCACCTCCACGCATGTCGTTCACGATTGAACGAACAAGACTTATTAATAAACAAGATAAAGTAACAGTTTGATGACGCCGCTGATAATGCCAATGTCGCTGACAGGATTTTCACCGCCAACTCTCGCCATTAAACAATGAGCCAATGCCATTCTATGCCATCTTCATCATTGCGTATCAAATAAGCTGCGCGCGCAGTTTATACCTAGAACAGAGAGAAAATGCAAAATGAAAATGGCCGAACAACTGTTTCAATAGGTAAAAAATTTGCCGCCAAAGCTCACTAAGCGTTATCTGATGTTAAAAAGGGCTGGTAATGAAGCTGAAAGGTGACCTAAAATAGACGTCCAGATGTTAATCCGTCCATACTACAAATATGGAATAGGATTATAGGCCGCTACAGGCTCTGTTTTTTTAATGACTGCTTGAGGCTTTGCCTAAGGGGGGCGTTACAGGACGCCAGAGTCAGGAAGCGAGCGTATTGATATGCACCACCGACTCGCCCCTCAATGCTATGCAGTGATTTTTCATCCGAATACCAAGGTAAAGAATAAAATGGCTAAACACCTTTTCACATCAGAATCCGTCTCCGAAGGACATCCTGATAAAATTGCCGACCAGATTTCCGACGCCGTACTTGACGCAATTCTGGAGCAAGATCCTAAGGCGCGAGTCGCCTGTGAGACCTATGTCAAAACCGGCATGGTCATGGTTGGCGGTGAAATCACCACCAGCGCATGGGTAGATATTGAAGAAATTACGCGTAATACCATCCGTGAGATTGGTTACGTTAATTCCGAAATGGGTTTTGATGCGAACTCTTGTGCCGTTCTGAGCGCTATCGGTAAGCAATCCCCTGATATCAATCAGGGCGTTGACCGTGCCGATCCGTTGGAGCAAGGCGCTGGCGATCAGGGCCTGATGTTTGGCTACGCCAGTAACGAAACCGATGTACTGATGCCAGCACCTATTACTTACGCGCACCGTTTGGTTCAGCGTCAGTCTGAAGTGCGTAAAAACGGTACGCTGCCTTGGCTGCGTCCAGATGCAAAAAGCCAGGTGACTTTCCAATACGAAGACAACAAAATTGTCGGAATTGATGCGGTTGTCCTGTCTACTCAGCATTCTGAAGACATCGCGCAAAAAGACCTGCAAGAAGCGGTTATGGAAGAAATCATCAAGCCGGTTCTCCCTGCTGAATGGCTTTCTGCGAATACCAAATTCTTCATCAACCCAACCGGCCGTTTTGTCATCGGTGGCCCAATGGGCGACTGCGGTCTGACCGGTCGTAAAATTATCGTTGATACTTACGGCGGCATGGCTCGTCACGGTGGCGGTGCATTCTCTGGTAAAGATCCGTCCAAAGTTGACCGTTCAGCGGCATACGCTGCGCGTTATGTAGCGAAAAACATCGTTGCTGCCGGCCTGGCCGATCGCTGCGAAATTCAGGTTTCTTACGCTATCGGCGTAGCAGAACCGACTTCCATCATGGTGGAAACCTTTGGTACAGAGAAAGTGGCTCCAGAGCAACTGATTCTGCTGGTTCGCGAGTTCTTCGACCTGCGTCCATACGGCCTGATTAAGATGCTGGATCTGCTGAAACCAATCTACCGTGAAACCGCATCCTATGGTCACTTTGGCCGTGAGCACTTCCCTTGGGAAGCGACCGACAAAGCCGAACTGCTGCGTGATGCGGCTGGCCTGAAATAAGTTTCAGACCTTTCGCGCATCAAGTTAAAACCCCGGTTTCCGGGGTTTTTTATGCCTGACGATGGGCTCTGACTCGTTCAGTCAGGCTAAAAATCATCATTCCCACCACCATCGCCAATGCGAAGATCATGCCCTTTCCCACACCGGCACCGACTAATACCAGCGCAGGGCCAGGGCAAATACCCGCTAATCCCCAACCAACCCCAAATAGCAGGCTGCCACCAATCAAGCGCCGATCGATTTGCGTTGCCGTCGGCAACTGCATCGGGAGCCCCAACAGACTTACAGAGCGCTTACGAGTCAGGAAAAAGGCTAATGTGCCTACCAGAATGGCTCCGGCCATCACCAGCCCTAAAGACGGATCCCACAGGCCGCTAATATCGAGAAAACCAAGCACTTTAGCCGGATTTGCCATACCTGCGACAATCAGTCCCAGCCCAAAAATCAGTCCGGCCAATAGAGAAAAGAACTGTTTCATTTTCCTGCCTTATCTATACCAATACGTGGCGAATTAGCCACACCGTGAAAAAACCGCCCAGCATGAAACTCAAGGTCGCCGCCAGCGAACGCAGGGAAAAACGCGATAAGCCACAGACGCCATGGCCGCTGGTGCAGCCCGAACCATAGCGGGTGCCGATACCAACCAATAACCCCGCGGCTACCAGTGTTCCGATATCGGCATCAATCCGAATCGCTGGCAAAGGTAAAAACAAGGCATAAACTAACGGGGAAGCAATCAGGCCAATCAGGAACGCCAATCGCCAACTGATATCCCCCTTTTTCCCTGCTAATAAGCCGCCAAAAATACCACTGATCCCCGTAATTTTTCCGTTGAATACCCAAAATAACGCCACGGAGCAGCCTAATATTATTCCTCCCGCCGCAGCCGAATACGGTGTAAAATTCATCCAATCAATGTTCATGAATCCCCTCTCCTTCTTTTGGACAGTAAAGCTCATATAGCGTGTGTAAAATCGCCAGAATCCGTCGATCTGCGATGGAGTAATAAATACGTTTCCCTTCCCTTCGCGTCGTCACCAGCCCTTCGTTTCTCAAAGCCCCAAGCTGCTGGGAAAGGGTCGGTTGATGAATATTCAGCAAGGTTTCCAGCTCACCGACGGATTTTTCCCCCTGACTGATTTGGCACAGCAATAACAAACGGTCTTCATTTGCCAGCATACGCAAGGTACCGCAGGCTTCAGCCGCTCCCATGCTCATCAGATTCAGACTCAATGTGTCTTTGCTACTCATGTTACGCCCTGCAATTTCGCCATTCATTATATAAAAACATATAATATAATTATATAATGTGTAATTCGTGCGCTCAAGGCTGAACGGGTCGCTTGCATCTGCGTTTCCGTCACACTATTCTTCCGCTCTATGAGCTCACAAAGAATTCCTATCGCCCTGCAACAAGGGGTTATGCAGTGTCTACGCCAGAAGCTGCAACTTGCCAACCAGCATCTGGGAACCCAACATCCAGAGCCAAAAATCAACTATTACCAACGCGGTACTAGCGCCGGTAGCGCTTACCTACAATCCTGGGAAATTCGCCTGAATCCGGTATTACTGTTGGAAAACAAACAGACATTTATCGACGAAGTGGTGCCTCATGAACTGGCTCACTTACTGGTATTTCGTCGGTTTGGCCGCGTTGCGCCACACGGTAAAGAGTGGCGCTGGATGATGGAAAGCGTGCTGCAAGTCCCCGCCAGCCGCACGCATAAGTTTGAAATCGCCTCGGTGCAGAGCAAAACCTTCCCCTATCGCTGTGCCTGCCAACTGCACCAACTGACGGTGCGCCGCCACAATCGGGTGCTACGCGGAGAGAGTGAATATCGCTGCCGTCACTGCGGTGAAAAACTGCAATATACGACTACAGAAACATCTTAGTTATTGGATTAACTGTATAAAAAACCAGATCTTTGTTTGCCTGAGCCGATAACTTTCTATAACCTGCGTTCTTTTCCATATTTAGGTCGTTTTGGAACATGTTACGCAAAATTCTATTGGTTCTGGTTTGCTCTTCCCCGCTATTCTCATCCGTCAGTTATAGCCAAAATATCAACAACTTCTCGCATGCCAAAGCCGCAGCTGCCAAGATCCATCAAGACGCTCCCGGTAGTTTTTACTGTGGCTGCCAGATTCAGTGGCAAGGCAAAAAAGGGCTTCCCGATCTAAACAGCTGCGGCTATCAGGTACGAAAAAACGCACAACGGGCCGAGCGTATCGAGTGGGAACATGTGGTTCCGGCCTGGCAATTTGGGCACCAGCGTCAATGCTGGCAAAATGGCGGCCGTAAAAACTGCAATAAAGATGCAGTCTATCGTCAAATTGAAACCGACCTGCACAATTTGCAGCCAGCCATTGGCGAAGTGAATGGAGACCGGAATAACTTCATGTACAGTCAATGGAAAGGCGGCGAAGGTCAATATGGTCAATGTGCGATGAAGGTTGATTTCAAGAATAAGCAGGCAGAACCACCGGCGCGTGCGCGCGGTGCTATTGCCCGTACCTACTTCTATATGCGCGATCAATATCAGCTTCGCCTGTCCAGCCAGCAGACCAGGCTGTTTGAGGTTTGGGATCGCCAATATCCGGTTGATAATTGGGAATGCCTGCGTGACGAGCGTATTGCAAAAGTACAGGGCAATCATAACCCTTATGTACAACAAGCTTGCCAGCGGCAAAAAAGCTAACCTACTATATTGGCTGATATCCCCATTGGCCGATATCCCCGCCACTCTGTTATTCTGCGGGCAGCCTTTTATTTCGCGTCGTTAACCAACGAACGGCGCGGTGAAATTTTCGTTACGGAAACAAGAGCAAATCCATGCGTATACCTCGCATTTATCATCAGCAGCCGCTGTCGGCTCATTCTGAACTGGCTCTCAGCGATGACGCCGCCAATCACGTAGGCCGCGTGTTACGCATGAGCGAAGGGCAAAACCTGCAGCTTTTCGACGGTAGCAATCAGATATTCAGCGCGGAAATCATTCGCGTGGATAAAAAAAGCGTTCAGGTTCGCCTCGGCGACGCCGTGGTTGAAGATCGGGAATCCCCCCTGAATTTGCATCTCGGGCAGGTTATTTCTCGCGGCGAAAAGATGGAGTTTACTATCCAGAAATCCATCGAATTGGGTGTGAACGTCATTACGCCTCTGTTTTCAGAGCGTTGCGGAGTCAAGCTGGACGGCGAGCGTTTGGCTAAGAAAATTCAACAATGGCAAAAAATCGCAATCGCCGCCTGCGAACAGTGCGGTCGCAACACTCTGCCGGAAATCCGTGAAGCTATGCAGTTAGAGGCCTGGTGCGCCGAACAGGATGATAGCCTGAAGCTAAATCTGCACCCGCGAGCCAGCAATAGCATTAATACGCTGCCGCTGCCGGTGGATAAAGTCCGCCTGTTAATCGGCCCGGAAGGTGGTTTAACCGCCGCCGAAATTGAGATGACCTCACACCACGGATTTACTGATATCCTGCTGGGGCCACGCGTTTTGCGTACAGAAACGACAGCGCTCACCGCAATCACTGCCTTACAAGTGCGTTTCGGCGATCTGGGTTAAAGGAGAAAATAATGATCAAGCTCGGCATCGTGATGGACCCTATCTCATCCATCAATATCAAAAAAGACACCAGTTTTGCCATGCTGATGGAAGCACAGCGCCGCGGTTACGAATTGCATTATATGGAGATGAACGACCTTTATCTCCACGCTGGTGAAGGCCGCGCCCGCACTCGCTTGCTGAACGTAAAAGAAGATAAAAACCAGTGGTTCAGCTTCGGCAGCGAGCAAGATCTGACGTTGCACGATCTCGACGTTATCCTGATGCGTAAAGATCCGCCGTTTGATACCGAATATATTTACGCCACTTATATTCTGGAACGCGCTGAGATCAAAGGCACGCTGGTCGTCAATAAACCGCAAAGCCTGCGTGACTGTAACGAAAAACTGTTTACCGCCTGGTTCCCGGAGTTAACCCCGGATACGCTGGTTAGCCGGAGCAAAGAGCATATCCGCACATTCCACCAGAAGCACGGTGACATTATTTTGAAACCGCTGGATGGCATGGGCGGCGCGTCTATCTTCCGCGTGAAACAGGACGATCCTAACCTGTCGGTGATTATCGAAACCCTGACCGAGCACGGCAGTCGTTTCTGCATGGCACAAAACTTCCTGCCAGCTATTACCGAAGGCGACAAACGCATTTTGGTCGTGGACGGCGAACCGGTGCCTTACTGTCTGGCGCGCATTCCGGCACAGGGTGAAACCCGTGGCAATCTGGCCGCCGGTGGCCGAGGTGAAGCCCGCCCACTGAGCGAAAGCGACTGGAAAATTGCTCGTGCGGTTGCTCCTACGTTGAAAGAAAAGGGGCTGATCTTTGTTGGTCTGGACATCATTGGCGATCGTTTGACTGAAATTAACGTCACCAGCCCAACCTGCGCTCGCGAGATCGAAGCCGCGTTCCCTCAAGTATCCGTTACCGGTATGTTGATGGATGCCATCGAAAAACGCCTGGCTGATAAAAAAGCCTGATTCTACTTGGGGTTGCGGCTTCAACGGCAGCACCCCATCATTTTATTACTTTCATCCGCAAATTGCGGCTGTTTATCTTTTACTTCAGCTAGTTACCTATAAAACATAATGAATTTACAGCATCACTTCCTTATTGCTATGCCTTCACTACAGGACCCTCAGTTTAAGCGCTCGGTGGTATATATTTGCGAGCACAATGAAGAAGGTGCCATGGGTTTGGTTATCAATAAACCTGTGGAAAAATTCACTGTGGAATCCGTGCTGAATAAACTAAAAATCACCCCTTCTCCGCGCGATCCTGCCATACGGTTGGATAAGCCGGTGCTTGCCGGCGGCCCTTTAGCTGACGATCGCGGTTTTATCCTGCATTCACCGCAGCCAGGCTTTGGCTCCAGCGTGCGCATTTCGCCGGAAACCATGATCACCACATCAAAAGACGTGCTGGCGACATTAGGTACGCCGGAACAGCCGAAAAATGTGCTGGTGGCTCTGGGTTATGCCGGTTGGCAAAAAGGCCAGTTGGAGCAGGAACTGCTGGATAATTCCTGGTTAACCATCGAGGCCGATCTCGATATCATTTTCCATACGCCTATTGCCGAACGATGGCAGCAAGCGGCCAATAAACTGGGCATCAATATTTTCAATATCGCCCCTCAAGCAGGACACGCCTGATGGCTAACCGCACCATTCTCGCCTTTGATTTTGGCACCAAAAGTATCGGCGTTGCTATCGGTCAGGAAATTACCGGTACGGCTCGCGCACTGACCTCTTTCAAAGCGCAGGACGGCACGCCAGACTGGCAGAAAGTCGAGAAATTGTTGAAAGAATGGCAGCCAGATCTGGTGGTGGTAGGGCTGCCTTTAAATATGGATGGCACCGAGCAGCCTTTGACCGCCAGAGCGCGCAAATTTGCCAATCGGCTGCATGGCCGTTTTGGTGTACCTATTGCTTTACACGACGAACGACTGAGCACAGTAGAAGCCAGAGCCTATCTGTTCGACAGCGGCGGCTATCGTGCTTTAGACAAAGGCAGCGTAGACGCGGCCTCGGCGGTGATTATTCTGGAGAGCTGGTTCGAGCAACAGCCCGAGTAATATCTTGGCAAGATCATATCATATATGCCCTGAGCCAAGGCTTGGGGTCGCCAGCCCATACTTTCCCCGCAAAACAGATAGCACATTGATTTAAAATCACTTTACCATGATAAATACCGCTATCTGCGGCAGAATGCTGCCAATTTACCCCTATTAAGCTAAGCACGCGGTACAATAGGGCTTGGCGAATAGTTTTAGCTGACATAGTATGCTGCCCCGCGATGATATCGGCGGATGAAATTGGGCAACGGCGGCCTTGATTACTATGCTTAGCCTCTATTGTCTCGATGCCGGAACCGCCAAGTTGCGCAACGGCCAACGCCGCCGTCTCTATAGAGATTTATTTAACTCTGACAGATTGATGGCGCAGAATATCGCTCATCCTTAGAGGGTGTTTTTTACATTTATTGAGGTTTTCTCATGACAAAAGTGACTGTTGCTGCAACACAAATGGCCTGTTCTTGGGACCTGCCGAAGAACATCGAAAATGCCGAGAAACTGGTGCGACAAGCTCACGCCAAAGGCGCGCAGATCATCCTGATTCAGGAGCTTTTCGCTGCACCTTATTTCTGTATTGATCAAAGCCCTGAGCACTATGCGCTGGCCCAAGAGCTGGACAATAGCCCGCTAATTCAACATTTCTCCAAGCTGGCCGCCGAGCTGGAAGTGGTATTGCCACTGAGCTTCTTCGAACGCGCCAACAACGCTTACTATAACTCTCTGGTGATGATCGATGCCGATGGCTCGGTGCTGGATGTTTATCGTAAAACCCATATTCCAAACGGCCCGGCCTATCAGGAAAAACAATTCTTTATTCCCGGCGACACCGGTTTTAAAGTCTGGCAAACCCGTTATGCCAAAGTCGGCGTAGGTATTTGCTGGGATCAATGGTTCCCGGAAACCGCTCGCAGCCTCGCTCTGCAAGGCGCAGAAGTGATCTTCTATCCAACCGCGATTGGTTCAGAACCGGCTTTCCCAGAAATCGACAGCCAGCCACACTGGACTCGCGTACAGCAAGGCCACGCCGCAGCCAACCTGGTTCCGGTTATCGCTTCCAACCGCATCGGTACCGAAGCCAGTCAATATATCGATGGTCTGGAAATGACTTTCTACGGTTCTTCTTTCATCGCCGACCAAACCGGCGCTTTAGTGGCTCAGGCTAACAAAACCGACGAAACCGTATTAGTACATGAATTTGATTTGCAGGAAATCGCTGCACAACGCGCTTCATGGGGCCTGTTCCGCGACCGTCGTCCTGAAATGTATCAGGCACTGGCGACTTCTGACGGCAAAACCCGGAGATAATCATGGCGTTGCAAACAACTCCTCGGCAGGACGGTTTCTATATGCCTGCCGAATGGGCACCTCAAGACGCAGTCTGGATGCTATGGCCTTACCGTCAGGATAACTGGCGCGGTAAAGGTATTCCTGCCCAACAAACTTTTGCCAAGGTTGCTGAAGCTATTGCTCGCGCCACGCCGGTATACATGGGCGTACCGGCCAAATTTATGGAGCAGGCGAAAGCCACTATGCCAGCCAATATCACATTGGTTGAAATGGAGTGTGACGACGCCTGGATGCGCGATACCGGCCCAACTATGGTTATCAATGGTAAAGGCGAACGTCGTGGCGTTGACTGGAAATTCAACGCCTGGGGCGGATTACTGGGCGGTCTGTACGCCGATTGGCGACAGGACGAAAAAGTCGCCGAACAGGTGAACCAGTTTCATAAAAACCTCAGCTATGCCGCTCCGTTGATTCTGGAAGGCGGTTCAATTCATACCGATGGCGAAGGCACACTGCTAACCACCGCGGAATGTTTATTGAATCCAAACCGCAACCCAGACCTGAACCAAGAACAAATCGAAGCATTACTGCGGGAATATCTGGGTGTAACCCACTTTATCTGGCTGCAAGACGGCGTATATAACGATGAAACCGACGGTCACATCGACAATATGTGCTGCTTTGTACGCCCCGGCGAAGTGGCGTTGCACTGGACCGACGACCAGCAGGATCCGCAGTACGCCCGATCCGTGGCCGCTTACGAAGTACTATCGCAAGCGGTGGATGCCAAAGGCCGTAAGCTGAAAGTCTGGAAGCTTCCTGCGCCCGGCCCGCTGTACAACACCGAAGAAGAGACTGCCGACGTGCTGTCAACCGATGCGGTACCTCGTACTGCCGGTGAACGTCTGGCAGGTTCTTACGTCAACTATCTGATCAGCAACCAGCAAATCATTTTCCCAATGCTGGATAGCCGTACCGATGATTTGGCCAAAGATCTGTTGCAACAAATGTATCCTGACTACGCCATTATTGGCGTTCCAGCCAGAGAGATTTTGTTGGGCGGCGGCAATATCCACTGCATTACCCAGCAGATTCCTAAGCCTTAATCTGTACGTCATCAGCCCGGAACTTATATCCGGGCTGATATTCCCCGCATACCCCCGTTGATTCTCCTGACAAATTCCCCGCTCCCAAGAGTCTCCATTGCTGGACGTCCCTCTTCGTTGCTTATGTTTTCTCTTTCCCTCTGTCTTTTCTTTTGCCTTTTGCCTTTTGCCTTTTGCCTTTTGCCTTTTGCCTTTTGCCTTTTGCCTTTTGCCTTTTGCCTTTTAATGCTGCGTCCAACGTTGTTCTTCGGCCAGAGCCAATACGCCCTGATTTTGACGCTGTACTAAACCTTGCTCAAAAGTTTGCATTCCCATCGCTCCACCGGTTTGCATCAAACTGGTTAGCTGATGAGTTTTTCCTTCCCGGATCAGATGGCTGACTGCACCGGTTTGTACCATGGTTTCAAATATAGCCACTCGCCCTCCACCTCGTTTTGGCAACAGCTTTTGCGCAATTACGGCCATCAGGCTCCCCGCCAGCTGACTGCGTACACTGCCCTTGTCTTCCGCCGGAAATGCGTCAACCAGTCGATCAACAGCCTGCGCCGCCGTGCGGGTATGTAAGGTTCCTAACACTAAGTGTCCGGTTTCTGCTGCGGTCAGCGCCAGCGTAATGCTTTCTCTGTCCCTCAATTCCCCCAGCAAAATGATATCCGGATCCTGCCTTAGCGCTGCCTTAAGCCCCGCACTAAAAGACGGCATGTGCTCGCCTAGTTCTCGCTGCTGAATCAAGCATCCCTGACTGTGATGAATAAATTCGATAGGATCTTCCAGCGTAATGATGTGTCGCCCTCCCATACGGTTAATCCCGTCGAGCATTCCTGCCAGCGTGGTGGATTTCCCACTGCCAGTCGCTCCGGTTATCAATATCAAACCGCTTTCACAGGGTAATAAATGATGCACGACCTCCGGTGCATCCAACTCGGCCAAAGTGGGACATTGGGCGGAAATCAAACGGAAAGCGGCGGAAAGCCCACGTTGCTGTTGAAAGAAATGCCCACGCAGCCGCGTTCCACAAGATAATGAAAATGAAAAATCAATCTGCCCATGCCGTTGTAATTTCTCATAATGCACCTCATCTAACAGTTGTCGGCTTAAATTCTGTATCCATGTCGATGTAACCTGCGCGACCTGCCTGAATATATGCAAGTCACCGCAAATTCGTAACGCGGGATGATAGCCAGTACACAGGTGCAGATCGGAGGCATTATGCTTTACACTAGCCGCCACCCATTCATTGAAATCCATATCAAACTCCCGGGGTCATATGAGCACTATCCAACAGAACCTACAGGATGTCAGGAACCGGATCGCCGCTGCTGCAAGGAATTGCGAACGCTCCCCAGAAGAAATTACGCTGCTTGCAGTCAGTAAAACCAAACCTGTGGCCGCGATCGAAGAAGCCATTGCCGCCGGGCAACACGCCTTTGGTGAAAACTACGTTCAGGAAGGGGTGGATAAAATCCACTATTTCGCCGGGAATCCCGAGTTGGAATGGCACTTTATTGGCCCGCTGCAATCCAATAAAAGCCGTCTGGTAGCGGAAAATTTTGCCTGGTGCCATACCGTTGACAGGCTCAAAATTGCCAAGCGCCTGAGTGAACAACGCCCGGCGGACATGCCTGCACTGAATGTTCTGATTCAGGTCAATATCAGCGATGAGCAAAGCAAATCCGGCATTCAGCTCGCCGAACTCCCTGAGTTGGCCGCCAGTATTTATGGTTTACCAAACTTGAAATTACGGGGTTTGATGGCAATTCCAGCGCCAGAAAGCGATTTTGAACGTCAGCTTGCCGTTTTTCAGCAGATGAATCAGGCTTTCTTAACCTTAAAACAGCGCTACCCTGAAATAGATACGCTTTCTATGGGTATGACCGACGATATGGCTGCCGCCATCAGCGCTGGTAGCAACTTGGTGCGCATCGGCACTGCCATTTTTGGCGCTCGCGACTATGGTTCCGCCGCGCCAGCGCAGGCTTAATCGAGGATATTTATGCAACATCGCAAAATTACATTTATCGGCGCGGGCAATATGGCGCGCGCAATTATCGCGGGTCTGGTTGCAGGCGGGTATCCGGCTAAATTAATCAGCGTCTGCGCTCCTTCAGCCACCCATCGTGATGCTCTGGCGCAGGAATTTGGCGTAATCAGTAGCAGTGATAACGTGGCTCAGACTCGTGAAGCCGAAGTAGTGGTACTTTCGGTGAAACCGCAAATGATGGCCGATGTCTGCAAGCCATTGAGTGAGCAGGTAGATTTCGGTAAGAAACTGGTATTATCCATCGCGGCCGGCATCAGCGTTTCGCGTTTTTACGCTTTGCTGGGAGACAAGCTGAATCTGGTGCGAATTATGCCTAATACGCCCTCTCTGGTAGGAAAAGGCATGAGCGGGCTTTATGCGCCGGAGCAGGTTAACCAGGCCGATCGCGATTTTACCGCTCAATTAATGGGTTCAGTCGGTAAAGTGTGTTGGGTCAACGATGAAAGCGGCATTAATCAGGTTATTGCCGCCGCAGGCAGTGCGCCAGCCTATTTCTTCTTGTTTATGGAAGCAATGCAGCAAGAAGCGGAACGTTTAGGGTTTGATAGCGAAACCGCACGCCTGCTGGTACAGCAAGCGGCCTCTGGCGCTACAGCGCTAGTCGAGGCCAACCCGCAGCTACCGCTATCGACTTTGCGCGAGCAGGTCACTTCGAAAGGTGGCACCACGGCGGAAGCGCTGCGCGTATTTAATGAGCAACATTTGTCGGATATTGTTTCCCATGCCATGCAGGCCGCAATCAGCCGCGCCCAGGAGATGGAGAAACTGTTTTAATCCATCCAATGGCTGATAAGACTGATTTACAAAACAATACGCTCCCCCTAAGCCTTTATCATTAAGATAGAGGTACTTTACAGACACTTGAATATGATTAAGGACTAAAGGCAACCATGCTAACGCTGACTTTTTTGGCTAAAACCGTCATTGACCTTTACGTCATGGTGCTGCTATTACGCATCTGGATGCAAATGGTACACAGTGACTTTTACAACCCGTTTTCGCAGTTCGTGGTGAAAATCACTCAGCCGATCGTTGGCCCGCTGCGACGAATTATTCCGTCATTAGGCCCGATAGATAGCGCTTCTCTGCTGTTGGCCTTCCTGTTGATGACCATCAAATACCCGCTATTACTGCTGATTCAGGGCGGCGGCATGTCCCTCAGCCCTTATAACCTGCTGTTTGGCGTAATTTCACTGGTTAAGGCCGCCGGTTATCTGATCTTCTGGGTGATGATTATCCGTGCATTGATGAGTTGGGTTAGCCAGGGCCGAAGCCCGATGGACTATCTGCTATATCAACTGACCGAGCCGCTGATGGCACCGATCCGCCGTATTCTGCCAGCAATGGGCGGGATCGATTTTTCCGGCATGGTAGTTATCCTGATCCTGTATCTGATCAATTATTTAGGTATGGATCTGTTAGGCGAGCTCTGGTTCGTACTGTGAGTGCAGTCACTCCCCTGCTGGACGGGCTGGCGATCAGGCTATATATTCAGCCGAAAGCCAGCCGCGATCAGATTATCGGTTTACATGGCGATGAGTTAAAAGTCGCCATTACCGCCCCGCCGGTTGATGGGCAGGCCAACGCCCATTTGATCAAATTTATAGCCAAACAGTTTCGAGTGGCCAAAAGCCACGTCATCATCGAAAAAGGTGAGCTGGGGCGGCATAAACAGATCAAAATTATTCATCCGCAGCAGATTCCACCTCAGGTTGCAGCACTGCTCGAATAGTCGGATAACTCCGCTGCTCCATTTTGAATGGCACGAAATAAATTCAATCAATGGCACAAAACCATCAGGTTTATCTCACGATGGAAAGCAGGTTACCGGCGTAACAATCAATCAGGATTTACCATGCAAAAAGTCGTTTTAGCTACCGGTAACGCCGGTAAAGTACGTGAGTTAGCCAGCCTGCTGGCGGATTTCGGTCTGGACGTGGTTGCGCAAACCGAGATGGGCGTTGAGTCTGCGGAAGAAACCGGTTTAACCTTTATCGAAAATGCCATTCTGAAAGCTCGTCATGCGGCGCAGGTCACAGGATTGCCCGCCATTGCCGATGATTCTGGTCTGGCCGTCGATGCGCTGAGCGGCGCTCCGGGCATTTATTCGGCGCGCTATGCTGGTGTTGATGCCAGCGATAGGGAAAACCTGGAGAAACTGTTGGTAAGCCTACAGAATGTGCCTGAAGGACAACGCGGTGCGCAGTTCCATTGTGTTCTGGTGTATATGCGTCACGCGGAAGATCCTACGCCTCTGGTGTTCCACGGCAGTTGGCCTGGCGTGATTGCACGGGCAGCATCCGGCGCAGGTGGCTTTGGCTACGATCCTATTTTTTACGTACCGGAATTAGGCAAAACAGCCGCAGAACTGAGCCGCGAAGAAAAACAGGCAGTATCGCATCGCGGTAAGGCCTTGAAATTAATGCTGGATGCCCTGCGAAATGCTTAAGTTGCCACCGCTTAGTCTTTATATCCATATTCCGTGGTGCGTACAGAAATGTCCTTATTGCGATTTTAACTCCCATGCGTTGAAAGGAGATGTTCCTCATCAGGAATATGTCGATCACTTGCTGGCCGATTTGGACGCCGATCTGCCGCTGACCAGCGGACGAGAAATCGGCACCATTTTTATCGGCGGCGGTACGCCCAGTTTACTGAGTGCAGAAGCGATGCAAAGTCTGCTGGACGGCGTTAGAGCACGCCTGCCGGTTGCAGCAGATGCCGAAATCACCATGGAAGCCAATCCCGGCACCGTTGAGGCCGATCGCTTCAGCGGCTACCAGCGGGCCGGTGTCAATCGCATCTCTATCGGCGTGCAGAGCTTTAACGAGCAGAAATTAGTGCGTCTGGGGCGGATACACGGCCCAGAAGAGGCTAAACGCGCTGCGGCGCTGGCAACCTCTTTGGGTTTACGTAGCTTTAATCTGGATTTGATGCATGGATTGCCGGATCAAATGCTGGAAGAGGCGCTGGACGATTTACGTCAGGCCATCGCACTAAACCCCCCTCATTTATCCTGGTACCAGCTAACTATCGAACCCAATACCGGTTTCAGCTCGCGTCCGCCCAAGTTGCCGGATGATGATGCGCTGTGGGATATTTTCGAGCAAGGTCACCAGTTGCTTAGCGCTGCGGGTTATCAGCAGTATGAAACCTCGGCCTACGCAAAGCCCGGTTACCAGTGCCAGCACAACCTTAATTATTGGCGCTTTGGCGACTATCTGGGCATTGGCTGCGGCGCTCACGGAAAAGTGACTTTTAGCGATGGTCGCATTCTTCGCACGGTGAAAACCAAGCATCCACGCGGTTTCATGCAAGGCAAATATATGGACAGGCAACATGAGGTTGAAATAGCCGACCGGCCGTTTGAATTCTTCATGAACCGTTTCCGTCTATTGGAAGCCGCGCCGCGCGGTGATTTCTATAATTTTACCGGTCTGGAAGAAAGCACCATTCGCTCGCAGCTGGATCAGGCTATCGCCAAAGGCTATATGCTGGAAACCGATGAACACTGGCAGATTACCGAAAAAGGAAAGCTATTCCTGAATTCATTGCTGGAACTGTTTTTATAGTTGTCAGAGCGCATCGTAAAAAAACGGGCATTCGCCCGTTTTTTATTTTATCGGATGGAACTCAATTTAAGGCTTTGAGCAGCTCAATACGCTGTTGCTCTAGCGTGGTCACCCGACCGCAAACTTCATGGCCGAAGTTCTGGAAATCTTGTTCCTGATTGTTCCATTCAGTCTGAATCGCTTGCTGCAACCCCCCCAGATTGCCCATTATCGCCTGCAATGGATTATTGGAAGAACCGCTCGTCGCCTGCTTAACGCCCATTTCATTCAGGCTATCCTGCAAAACGCCCCCCAGACTCTGTTGCACGATGGCGCGACCGTCCTTCTCTACTTGGGCAATGGCCTGATGGTGGAAAGTCAGACCGTCGCTGCGTTTCTCAATGATGCGGCTCATTTGCTGTTTCAGCTGATCGTTCAACGTCGTCAGCCGGTTACGCACATTACTGCTGCTCCCCAACTGTTGCACAATGACGTTATCCAAAGAAACCCGGGCTTTTTCCAGATGCTGTTGCGCGCCTTTATCAATCCACGGCAAATCTTTACGCAATGCGCTCTGATAGCTGAACGCTTTCTGCCGCTGAGCCTCTGTGAGAGTCAATGTTTTGCCGTTGCGAATCACATCACCATCCGGTGAGATTTGCAGATTTCCGCTGGCTCCCACAACCTGTACGCTCTGCGGACTGATAATCACATCATCCTGAGGTTTTACGTTGCACTGATATTCTGCGTGAACCTGTCCCGCAGCCAATAACAAAAGCGCCAGTCCTGCTTTTCGTAACATAGATTCTCCTGAGAAACCGTTTATCTACCGCTAATTATGACCCTGCCTGAGTTTTATCGCCGCCAGTAGTGGACTGATCCTAAAAGATTGAGCGACCAATCCGCTGGGCAAGTAACTCTAAGGCAGCGGTTCCGGCCAATGAGTTCCCTGAGACATCCAGTTCCGGTGACCATACCGCAATGCACATCTCATCAGGCACCACGGCAATAATTCCGCCGCCGACACCGGATTTCCCCGGCATACCTACGCGGAATGCAAACTCGCCGGCACCGTCATACATACCGCTGGTTATCATTAACGCATTGATTTGTCTGGCTTGAATCGGTGAAATAATCTGTTCGGCATGATTGATTGGCCGCCCCTGATTTGCCAGATAAACAAAACAGCGAGCCAGCTCGATGCAGCTCATACGCATGGCGCAATAATGGAAGTAAGTTTGCAGCACGGTCAAAACATCGTTGTCAAAATTGCCAAAAGATTTCATCAGATAAGCGATGGCCGCATTGCGATCCGAATGTTCAAATTCAGAACGTGCCACCCGGCTGTCATAGCCGATAGAGACATCATCGACCAACTGGCGCACCACTTCCAGCATCCGCTGCTTAGGCGCACTCAGGCGACTTTGAAGCATGTCGCAAATCACCAGCGCCCCCGGATTAATAAAGGGATTACGTGGCTTCCCTTGCTCCAACTCCAGCTGTACCAATGAGTTAAACGGCTGGCCCGATGGCTCTTTTCCCACTCGCCGCCACACTTCATCCTCGCCGTAGCGCCCTAAAGCCAGAGTCAGGCTGAGCACTTTAGAAATCGACTGGATTGAGAAACGCTCTTCCGCATCACCCGCCTGAAAAATCTGACCATCGACGCCGCAAACCGCAATACCCAGCTTATCTGCGGAAACTTCCGCCAGGGCTGGAATATAGTTAGCGACTTTCCCTTGCCCAATCATCGGTCTAACCTGATCGAGGATATCTTCCAACAGCGTATTCGATAACGTCTTTACCACGGAAATACTCCAGTACTTTCCCCAATAAAAATAAAGGCGCCTATAGCGGCGCCCTTATTATCAAACAGTGGTCAGATCGTTAGGATCAATCCCACCAGATATCAAACAGCTCGCTGGTTTCTACGTTTTTCATTTTACGAGCTTCCAGCCATTTGCTGACCAATGCACGGTGCTCATCGGTGCAATGACCGATTTCCTGCAGGCAGATTAGGCCTTCCCACTGCATGTAGCCACTACCGTCGAAAGCCAAACCGTTTGGTTCAATAACTTCGTCGATAAATGCGTCTACGGTGGAATCGATCACATCAACGCCAGTGCCTTCAGGGAAGGTCCACTGAACGGAGAAACCTAATTCCTGAAACTCATCGATGTGCATTTTCTTGCGTAAACGACGACTGCGATTGTTAGCCATTATTCTTTCCTCTCAAACATCAGATCCCAAACGCCATGTCCCAGACGCTGGCCACGTAATTCAAATTTCGTCAACGGACGTGAATCCGGACGAGGAACATAGTCATTGGTTTCGGAAAGATTACGGTATCCGGAGACGGCCGACATCACTTCCAACATATGTTCCGCATAAGGTTGCCAATCGGTGGCCATATGGAATACGCCGCCGACTTTTAATTTACTTTTTACCAGTTCCACAAACGGAGTCTGGACAATACGACGCTTATTGTGGCGCGCCTTATGCCATGGGTCGGGGAAGAATAGCTGAACCATATCCAGCGAGCCTTCCGGGATCATGTTTTCCAGTACTTCAACCGCATCGTGACACATCACGCGCAAATTGTTCAGTTCCGCTTCATGAGCGCTGCCCAAACAGGCGCCAACGCCCGGCGAGTGAACTTCGATACCTAAAAAGTTCTGCTGCGGATTATTGGCTGCCATGGTGACCAAAGAGGTACCCATACCGAAACCAATTTCCAATACTGTCGGCGCTTCACGGCCAAACAGCGTGCTCAGCTCAACCGGGGTCGTTTGATATTCTACGCCCATCACCGGCCAGTAGTTATCCAGCGCAAACTGTTGGCCCTTGGTTAAGCGCCCTTGGCGGCGGACAAAACTACGAATACGGCGCAGTGCGCGACCGTTTTCATCAAACTCCGGAGATATGACGTCATTTATCATGGTGCTTTCTGTCTGTTGAGTTGCGCAAAATAAGAACGCGCATTATGCAAAGATACGCTAGTTTATCAACTATGAACGCGAGAAGTACAAATTTAACCACGAAATGATTCATTATTACCGACGAAACTTCGCCAACCCCTCGGAAAGTTCCGGTTTACAGCCTTCAGACTCTATGCTGCAATCCCAGCCCTAAATTATTTCTCTGCCGGATATCGATACTTACCTATGATGCAAGCGCAACAGTTCGCGCAAGTGGTGCTTGACTGGTACCAAAGCTACGGTCGCAAAACCCTACCGTGGCAACGGGACAAGACACCTTACCAAGTATGGCTATCGGAAGTGATGTTGCAACAAACTCAGGTTGCCACCGTCATTCCTTACTTCCAACGCTTTATGGCGCGTTTCCCCGATGTGCGGGCGCTGGCTGCTGCGCCATTGGATGAAGTATTGCACCTGTGGACAGGTTTGGGTTACTACGCTCGCGCTCGTAATCTGCACAAGGCGGCGCAGACCATTGTGGCCAAACATCAGGGTGAATTCCCTACCACTTTTGAAGAAATTGCCGATTTGCCCGGAATTGGCCGCTCTACCGCAGGCGCTATTTTGTCGCTGGCGCTGGGGCAGCATTTCCCGATCCTCGACGGTAACGTGAAACGGGTTCTGGCTCGCTGCTATGCGGTAGATGGCTGGCCGGGGAAAAAAGACGTGGAAAAACGGCTATGGCAAATCAGCGAAGACGTCACGCCAGCTAAGGGCGTGGGCCAGTTTAACCAGGCGATGATGGACCTTGGGGCGATGGTTTGTACTCGTTCCAAGCCGAAGTGCGAACTTTGTCCGCTAAACGCTGGCTGTATTGCATACGCCAACCATAGCTGGCCACAATATCCGGGGAAAAAACCGAAACAAACCATACCGGAAAAAACCGCGTATTTCTTATTGATTCAAAATCATACGCAGGTTTGGCTCGAGCAGCGCCCTCCCGTTGGGCTGTGGGGCGGATTATTCTGCTTCCCGCAGTTTAGTGAAAGAGAAGATCTCAGTCACTGGTTGCAGCAAAAAGGGCTACCAGAGCAAGGTTTGCAGCAGCTAACCGCTTTTCGTCACACCTTTAGCCACTTCCATTTGGATATCGTGCCGATATGGATGAATGCGGTAACCCTGAGTGGATGCATGGATGAAGGAGCGGGTCTCTGGTATAACTTAGCACAGCCACCGTCGGTAGGGCTTGCTGCGCCCGTTGAGCGCCTGTTGCAGCAGTTGGCCAAGCAGCCTCCTACCCAAGCAGCTTTATTTGGCGATAGTGCCACAAATGAGGATTTAGCATGAGCAGAACGATTTTTTGCACATTTTTACAAAAGGATGCTGAAGGGCAGGATTTCCAGCTCTATCCGGGTGAAGTTGGCAAACGCATTTATAACGAAATCTCAAAAGAAGCCTGGTCACAGTGGATCACTAAACAAACCATGCTGATTAATGAGAAAAAACTCAGCATGATGAATGTGGAAGACCGCAAATTACTGGAACAGGAAATGATTAACTTCCTGTTCGAAGGGCAGGATGTTCACATCGAAGGGTATACCCCGCCGAGTAAGTAACGCCAAAGGGCCAGTCATGGCCCTGATGTTATTCCTCATCACGATATGGCTTGTAAGATGAAGAAAATTTTAGCTTTGCTAGTGATTGCCCCATTATTAGTTTCCTGCTCGGGCAATAAAGATCAGGCCAATAATGAAGCCTTTATCAAAGACACCAATGGGTTCGAAATCTTAATGGGCCAATTTGCCCACAATATCGAAAACATTTGGGGTTTGAGTGAAGTTTTGATCGCCGGTCCGAAAGACTACGTAAAATATACCGATCAATACCAAACCCGTAGCCACATCAACTTTGATGCCGGTACCATTACGGTAGAAACCATCGCAACAACCGATCCTGCCGCTCACCTGCGTCAGGCGATTATCACGACTTTATTAATGGGTGATGATCCCGGTTCGATCGACCTTTATTCCGATGTTAACGACATCCAGATCAGTAAAGAGCCGTTCCTTTACGGTCAGGTGTTGGATAACAATGGTCAGCCAATTCGTTGGGAATGGCGGGCCGCGCATTTTGCAGATTACCTGTTACAAACCAGAATGAAAAAACGGACTTCCGGTCTGCATGTCATCTGGTCGGTTACGCTGCAACTAGTGCCAAACCACTTAGACAAACGAGCCCACAAATATCTGCCGCTGGTTCGACGTTCGGCGGAAAAATATGGCGTGGAAGAATCGCTTATATTGGCGATTATGCAAACGGAATCTAGCTTCAACCCTTATGCGGTCAGCGGTTCTGATGCTCTGGGTCTGATGCAGGTAGTACAGCACACCGCCGGTAAAGACGTATTCAGATTGAAAGGGAAAAGCGGGCAGCCAAGCCGTAGCTATTTATTCGATCCTGAAAACAACATCGATGCAGGTACGGCTTATCTGTCTATTCTGCAAAATAGCTATCTCGGCGGCATCCAGAATGCCACCGCCCGTCGTTATGCGGTAATTACCGCCTATAACGGTGGCGCAGGTAGCGTATTACGCGTATTCCATAGCGATAAGAATCGGGCGTTCTCCATTATCAACAGCATGGCACCGGGTGATGTATTCCAAACGCTAACCACCAAACACCCGGCAGCGGAATCTCGCCGTTATCTGGTAAAAGTAAACAGCGCTCAGAAGAGCTATCGCCGATATTAATTTAGCTTTATTCCTAAATAACCGGTAAAAATGGCACAGTTTTCTGTGCCATTTTTTTTATTCTCAGAAAGCACCAATACCACTCTTTGCCAGACAGAAATTGTGTTCATTATCACAGTGCACGCAAGAACAATGGGAAATAAACCACGGCAGCCTATAGTAAAAGCTCCTCCCTTCTTATTACTCAGACTGAACAAATGGATCTTGGATTTACGCTATTCGAATTAGCAGCCATATTTGCCACTATGGTTGTCGCCTACATTATCTTTGGCCTGACCGGGTTCGGCTCCGCACTTATTGCTAGCCCGGTTTTAGCACTTTTTATCCCAGTCGCAAAAATTGTCCCTCTATTGGCAATAGTAGATATGTTCGCTGCCGTTACTAACGTCGCCAGACACAGTAGGAATGCCGATCTTGGTGAGCTTAAGCGACTGATACCCATGATGATTATCGGCAGCTTAATCGGCGCTACAATTTTACTCAAAACCCGTCCGGACATTCTTTTATTAGCCTTAGGGATATTTGTCATTCTTTACGCGCTCTATTCTTTGAGTCGACGTAAACCTCTGGGGAAATTCAAAACGGCGGCAGCCGTGCCTTTTGGCTTAGTCGGCGGCGTGTTTAGTGCGCTATTTGGCAGCGGCGGGTTTATCTATGCCATTTATTTATCTGGTCGAATAGAAAGCAAAGATAACCTGCGCATCACCCAAACAACATTGATAGGTTTGAGCACCTTCACCCGCGTTATTTTATTTACGCTGGCCGGTGTTTATATGGATTTATCGATCTTATTGATGGTGTTGCTGTTAGCCCCAGGTATGCTGGCAGGCTTAACCCTCGCTAATAGGATCAGTTTAGGTATCAACCGCGAGCAGCTAATAAAACTAATAAATATCCTGTTACTGTTCTCTGGTCTGGTTCTGTTAGGTCGCTATTTCAGCCAATAATATGCATCTCCAGATACCACCGGCTAACCCGGTGGTATCAGAAAAAAATCAGTCTGCGATGACGTACCCCAAAATACGTCGCCACTCAACGTCACCCTTTTCGATATATACGCCCTGTAATTCCGGTGAGAATCCCGGTAATAGGTTAATTCCCTCTTCCAGTGCGAGGAAATAGCGCTGAGCGGCACCACCCCATACTTCACCGGGAACGACGCAAAGTACGCCCGGAGGATAAGGCAAAGCGCCTTCTGCGGCGATTCGCCCTTCAGCTTCCGCTATCGGAATTAGCTCAATATTATCTCGGATAAACTGAATATTGGCATCCTGCGAATTCATGACTACCTGCGGCAAGCTGGCTTTGCGGAACATCTCTTTTTGCAGCTGTTTTACGTCATGACTCACGTATAAATTGTGCATTTCCTGACATAAACGGCGCAGAGTATATCCGCGATAACGCTGCTCATTCTTCCGATATACCGTCGGCAATACGTCACACAGCAATGAATCTTGCCCAACGTGTCGCTCAAACTGCGCCAACATTTCTACCAGATGAGCCATTTTAGCGCTATTTTCAGCCGGCGTGAGCAAGAACAAAATTGAATTAAGATCGCACTTCTCTGGCACAATGCCATTTTCCCGCAGGAAGTGAGCCAAAATAGTCGCGGGAATACCAAACTCGCTATATTGGCCGCTGGCCACATCAATACCAGGCGTCGTCAGTAATAATTTGCAGGGATCGACCAGATATTGATCGTCGGTATAACCATCAAAGCCGTGCCATTTCTCTCTAGGTACAAAATCAAAGAAACGGGCATCATTCGCAATTGTCTCAGTGGCATAGTCCTGCCAGTTCTTGCCATTTATCTGTAGCGGGATAAAGGGTTTTAGCAATGAGCAACGTTCCAATATTAATTTTCGCGCCTCGATACCCAATCTGACACAATCCATCCACATATTGCGACCACTGGCACCAGAATGAATTTTGGCATTAACATCCAACGCGGCAAACAGCGGATAAAATGGGCTGGTAGAAGCATGCAGCATAAAAGCGTTATTAAACCGTTTATGATTACAGTGTCGTTTCTGCCCTTTAATGTGATTATCTTTTTTGTGCACCTGTGAGGTTTGGGAGAAACCAGCCTGCTGTTTATGGACTGACTGGGTCACAATAATCCCTGGGTCATCTTCATTTAATTCCAGCAACAGCGGAGAGCAATCTTTCAGCATCGGAATAAACTGCTCATATCCTACCCACGCCGAATCAAACAAAATGTAATCACACAGATGACCAATGCTGTCCACAACCTGACGAGCGTTATAGATCGTACCGTCGTAGGTTCCTAATTGAATGATTGCTAATCGAAATGGCCGAGCTTCATCGGCACGCTCAGGAGCGACTTCCCGCAACTGCTGACGTAAATAACGTTCATTGAAGCAATGTGCATCAATTCCGCCAATAAAACCAAAAGGATTACGAGCGGTTTCTAAATATATTGGCGTGGCTCCGGCCTGAATCAACGCACCGTGATGGTTTGATTTATGATTATTACGATCGAACAGCACCAAATCTCCGCGAGTTAATAGTGCATTAGCCACCACTTTATTAGCTGCAGATGTTCCGTTTAGCACAAAATAGGTTTTGTTAGCGTTAAACACTTTTGCCGCGTGCTTCTGCGCATCTTTGGCCGCGCCTTCATGGATCAACAAATCGCCCAATTTGACATCAGCATTGCACATATCAGAGCGGAAAAGCGTTTCACCGTAAAATTCGTAAAATTGCCGACCGGCCGGATGTTTACGGAAAAACTCCCCCCCCTGATGACCGGGGCAGGCAAAAGTCGAGTTTTTCATTTCGACGTATTTTTTCAGCGTTGAGAAAAACGGCGGTAACAGGTTTTTTTCATATTCAGCAGCAGAGGCTTCAAGTTGAGCGAGATAAAAAGCTTTATTATTTTCGCCCAAAGCCATTACACCTTTAATCAGTGGCAGGTAATCAACGGACACTTGTTGATCGCCTTGCGCAGCAATAAAAGTGGGTATCCCGAAGCCCTGATTATGCAATTCCGCCAGAATACCGCTATTGACGTCTTCCAGAGAAACCAGAATCACCGCGACGTCGGTAAAGTCAGTTTCATAAAGACATACTACCTCGCGTGGGGTAGCCAGATAGGAAACCAAATTTGCGCTTGCTGCTATTTTCAACTGTGTCATGTTACCGAATCTCAAACTGTCAGGGATGAGTCGTGCCACCCAGGCACAAAGATGAAATCTTATGAGATAAATACACCTAATAATATTCCGTAAGTTGCTATTGAATTAGCTGAATGACTGATGAACCGATGTGGAGAAAAACACGAGCGGAGCATGATCTATCTCATTTCAGCTGTAACCAATAGACATCAGTAAAATCAGAGAATGAACTCTAGTTTTAATCATGCCTAACAGTGAGCAGAGGTAGCCTTACCGCATAGGAGAAACAGCAGAGGAATCATAGAAGGGCAAGAAATAGTGATAGGAATAAATCATTGGCTGACGGGGGAGATTTTGCGTCAAAAAAGATACAACACTTGTCATGGACGCCCCTCTTTAGCCTGATTTAGCGTAATAGGATATGAGTTTCGCGCAATAATTGCATTTTTATTAGTGTGACTCAAGTGGTAAATATTCACTAATTGTGAATATTTAATCCATTGTTATGCAATCAACTAGAAATTAAGGGGTTATGGTTCGCAGGCGCTAAACCACACTGTCACTGATTCCCTCCTCCTCATCGGGCTGTATTTCACCTTACCTGACCGAAAAGGCAGCAAACGATCGACTTTATGACAGAAACTCATTGACGATTTAGTGCCAATACGGTTTAATGCGCCCCGTTGCCCGGATAGCTCAGTCGGTAGAGCAGGGGATTGAAAATCCCCGTGTCCTTGGTTCGATTCCGAGTCCGGGCACCATATTTAGAGAAACCAGCCTACGGCTGGTTTTTTGCTTTCTGGCATCTGGACTCTTCATCGAACACGTTCGATTATTCGAGCCAAAGGCTCTCACCCCTTCGGGGCCGTCGCAAGCGACGTTCAAAGCCGCCTAGCGGCGTTGTCCGAGTCCGGGCACCATATTTAGAGAAACCAGCCTACGGCTGGTTTTTTGCTTTCTGGCATCTGGACTCTTCATCGAACACGTTCGATTATTCGAGCCAAAGGCTCTCACCCCTTCGGGGCCGTCGCAAGCGACGTTCAAAGCCGCCTAGCGGCGTTGTCCGAGTCCGGGCACCATATTTAGAGAAACCAGCCTACGGCTGGTTTTTTGCTTTCTGGCATCTGGACTCTTCATCGAACACGTTCGATTATTCGAGCCAAAGGCTCTCACCCCTGCGGGGCCGTCGCAAGCGACGTTCAAAGCCGCTGAAACGAAATGTCTCGCAAACTCAGATGTCGTGCAAAACCTTTATTACATCTGGGTATCGTTTCACTGCTTATTCTCTTAACCACTTCCCCACGGCATAGTCTAATAAAAAGAATCGCAGATAAACCATCGCCGATGCTGTCTGACTCCAAAATGAACTGCACTCGATAAAAAGACTATCGGGCTAATGAACATATTGAGGGAGAGTAGCGGAATGACTCAAATAGGAAAAATTTATGCTGGCAGGTTAAATTTATTCGTTACTTAGATATTGATAATAACTCTCTTTCAAGATCTTTTACGTCAATAAAAAATCAATATAACTAATACAGGATGCTTATCATTTATTTCTCAATCAAATTTATAACCCAATGAAAAACAGTACTAATTACATTATAAAAGCAGAGATTGAATGTATAAAAAACATAAGCCTATACTTCACAATAAATACAATAAGGGTGACATGCGTTTATTATCATACAAAATAAAAAAGCACCAGCAATACAACAAATTGTCAGAAAAACCTCAGCCATAAAAATCTGTAGGAATTTTCCCACATAAATTGGTTCGCTTATCCTATGTCCAGCCAGATATGTTTTCTATATCATTCTCTCATCAAGTAATAGACGCAGATAAATAATGACTGCCAAATTACTTTTAATAAAAGGCACGTGGAAACCTGACGAGTATAACCGAATAACATTCGCGAACATAGTCACTAGCCCACTTCACATATATAAAGTTAAACACTCATTCTTATCTAAATACGAATGAATGCTAACCGCACATTTAATTATTGTATTGGAGTTTTAAATGAATAAGATTACTTTGGCTATCGCGTTATTCTCTGCATCCACAACCGTAGCAATGGCGGCGAGCAATAATACAATTACATTCCAAGGGGAAGTCACAGCGCAAACCTGTTCAGTGACAGTCAACGGGCTTGACGCAAACCCAATGGTTTTGCTGCCAACGGTATCAAGTACAGATTTAGATGCTTCTGGTAAAACAGCAGGTAAGACAACCTTTACTCTGGGTGTTGCCGGCTGTGCTCCAGGGGTTGATGATATTGACATCAAAACTGTGTTTGTAGGTAGCCAGGTTACTACCGCCGGTAACCTAAAAAATACAGGCACCGCAACCAACGTTGAACTTCAATTACTGAAAGACTCAACCACAACAACCGGTATCGATCTGAATAGCGGTGTAGCACAAGATGGTATCGTGTTAAAAGCGGGTGATACATCAGCAGAACATGATTTTGCCGTTCAATACTATGCAACTGGGAAAACCACCCCAGGTTCAGTCATTGCCTCTGTCCAATATGCGGTTTCTTACCTGTAAAAAAATAAGCGTGGCCGTATAGGATATACTTTAATTAACTGGTGCGGCAGGTACGCTGCAAGTAAGTAAAATCACCCGAGGAACTTAGTAATAAGTTGCTCGGGTGAATGTATGCAGCATATCTCTGACCACACTCGGCAACCAGGGATATAGTTATTTCGCCCGCATTTAGAGGATATCCTCATGGCAATTAATATACTTGGTTACCGTTACCTGTTTATCACTCTTTTACTTTTCATAGGCATGTCTTTCGCTCAGGCTAGTGTAGTCATGAACGGTAGCCGGATTATTTATTCCGCAGGGGAAAAAGAGCACAGCGTACAATTAACCAATAATGATAGCTTTCCTAATGCCATTCAGGTTTGGCTAGACAGCGGCGATGCCCAGTCAACACCAGACACAGGCAAGGCTCCTTTTATCGTTACCCCACCGTTCTTTCGCATTGAAGCTAATGCAGGACAAACATTGCGCTTGAAATATACCGGCAGTGGTCTGCCGACGGACAGAGAGTCAGTGTTCTACCTGAATTTTTTACAGGTGCCCCCCGTCAATAAAGCAGAAAAAAATAACAAAATGTTAGTGCTGATGCGTAATCGCATTAAAGTATTTTATCGGCCAGAAAATATTGCAGGCCGCGTAGATCAGGTACCCAGCGCACTCACTTTTAGCCTTCACCAACGAGGCAAGGATGTCGTTGTCACAGGAAAGAACCCCACTGGTTTCTATGCCACTATTGCCAGCGCGGAAGTCGTTGGAAGTGGTAAAAAACTTAATATGAAATCAGAAATGATTGCGCCTATGTCTCAAGCTGAGTGGGTTATTCCGAATTCATCGGCCCCCTCAAATGCTACCGTAAAGTTCCTACTCGTGAATGATTTCGGTGGGCAAGATACCGGCAGTTATAAAATTCAGTAGCATCTTTCCGGCGAAGGAATATTTATGGGGTTTGTACGTGTCAGTCTAAAAAAGAAGTTCTCCGGCCGTAAAAAAGCATTAACTTTGTGTATTACTTTAATCTTATATGTTGATGCGCCTTTAGCTCAGGAAGAACCGCAAGACCTCGAATTTGATGAATCTCTTTTTCTAGGAACAAAATTCGCCTCAGGTTTGAATCAACTGAATAAAGAGAATGCCGTAACCGCCGGAAATTACGATGCCGTAGATGTTCTGATTAATAACAGGCTATTTAAACGTACCACTGTTAAATTTATTAAAAATGCTGATTCGTCAGAGGCCTACCCTTGCCTGAATGATGAATTCTTAACAGCCGCTGGCGTTGAACTCACGGCTAAAGGCGATTCCCTATCCCGACAACCCAACACACCTGAAATAGAGTCACGCCCTTCAGATTCTGCGATTCCGCTGATAGAACAATGTGTTCCACTGGCCGAGCGGGTCAAAGGCGCGTCTTTTCACTTTGATCAGGCAAAACTGCGATTAGAGCTATCAATTCCACAAGCCTTATTAAAAAAACGGCCTCGGGGATATATAGAGCGGAGCGAATGGGAAGAAGGTGAAAATCTCTTATTCGTTAATTACAGCTCCAACTTTTATCGCAGTGAGACAAAATCCCAACAGCAAAATAGCACCTCTGATTATGCTTTTATGGGATTAAAAAGCGGGCTTAATTTAGGATTATGGCAAATACGCCAGCAATCCAACCTGCGCTATTCCAATAACAGCAACGGTAGCGATAGCCAATGGAATAATATTCGTACTTATTTACAACGCCCTATCCCCCAATTAGATAGCCAATTAACGCTGGGCGAAACTTTCACCGACAGTACGTTATTTGGCACCCTGTCATTTCGTGGAGCAAAAATAGCCACCGATCAACGTATGTGGCCGGAATCAATGCGCGGCTTTGCTCCAGAAGTCCGTGGAGTTGCCAGTACCAATGCGCGAGTCATTATTCGCCAGAATGGCCGTGAAATTTATGAAACCAACGTCGCCCCCGGCCCGTTTGTTATTAATGACTTATATAGCACCACCAGCCAGGGTGATCTCAACGTTGAGATCATAGAAGCGAACGGTAGCCGTTCAACATTTACTGTGCCATTCAGCGCCGTACCTGATTCAATGCGCCCTGGCGTGAGCCGTTATAGCGCCGTTGCCGGGGCATCACGCGACTTTACCAACATTGATAACTATTTCACTGATTTTACCTATGAACGCGGCCTGACCAATCAGCTAACGGGTAACTCCGGTTTACGATTAGCGAAAGACTACACCGCGCTGCTGGCCGGAGGAGTCATTGGCACTTCAGTCGGCGCTTTCGGCCTCAATACCACTTTCTCTCACGCTAAGGTCGAAAATGACCAAACCCAGAATGGCTGGCGTATGCAGGCAACGTATAGCCAAACATTCAGCGAAACCGGAACGACCTTTTCGTTGGCGGGATATCGCTATTCAACCAAAGGTTATCGCGATTTAAACGATGTATTTGGCGTTCGTTCCGTGCAAAAGAACGGCGGAATATGGGATTCATCAACCTATAAACAACGCAGCCAATTTACCACCACAATCAATCAGAATCTGGGGAGTTTCGGCCAGCTTTATGCCTCTGCCTCAACCAGCGATTATTATAATGATACGCAGAGGGATACACAGTTACAGCTGGGTTATTCAAATAACTATAGGGATATCAGTTATAACCTGGCGATTAGCCGGCAGCGTAGCGTTTATACCTCGACGCTGTATGGTTGGGAAACCGAAGATAGTAATAATACGACGACGACACGCTATGGTAATACCGAAAACATCGCGACATTAACGCTGTCAATTCCGCTAAATATCGGCAGCAAAAGCCAATATCTGTCGATGTCTGCCAACCGTAATCCGAAAAGCGGCAATAGCTACCAGACATCGTTATCAGGCACTGCCGGTGAGCGGAATTCCTTTAACTATTCGGTTAATGCTGGCTATGACGATAATAAAATCGGCAATAACTCAAATAGTTGGGGAGCCAATGTGCAACAACAATTCCCTAATGCGACCGTCAACGGTAGTTATTCGCGCGGCAATAATTACACCCAATATGGTGCCGGTGCGCGCGGTGCCGCAGTTATTCACGGCAAAGGCGTAACATTTGGGCCTTATTTGGGTGAAACATTCGGTTTAATTGAAGCGGATGGCGCCCAAGGGGCAAGCGTTCGCAACGCACAGGGGGCCCGGATCGATAATAACGGCTTCGCTCTGGTGCCAGCCTTAACGCCTTATAATTACAATACGATAGGTTTAGATACCAAAGGCATTAATCGTAATACCGAACTGAAAGAAAATCAGGGCCGCGTGGTTCCTTACGCCGGTGCTGCAGTGAAAGTTAAATTCGAGACACTGACCGGCTATGCGATGTTAATTCAGACTCAAACCGCCGACGGTGAAGGGTTACCGCTGGGTGCCGACGTGTATAACAGTCAAGATGACATTGTCGGTATGGTGGGTCAGGGAAACCAGATCTATGTCCGTGTGAAAGACAAAAAAGGTTCGCTGCATGTCCGCTGGGGCGAAAACAGCGGTGATCAATGTGAGCTACCTTATACTTTCAATGATCAGGATACCGAGCAAGATATTATTCATATAACAGGCAGTTGCCACCGTTAACAATTATGAGAAAAATAATGTTAAGACCAACAAAGCAGTTAATACCTTGCGAAGTCTCACGGCCAACGTCCACTGCCTGTTATCGCCGCCCGCGTATTCTGGCTGGTTTAATAATACTGATCGGGCTAAGCAGTGGTTCTGCCTGGTCAGCCTGCTCTAAAATTACCGCGCAAAGTCAGCTAGGTGCCGGTGATGGAACGGCGGGTTCCTGGGCGGGTTCTCTGGATAACAATAATGGCTCGCTGGGTTTACCAGGCATTATCGACCTCAGTACCAATGCAAATTTCCAGCCGGATGGCACATTATTAGCAGCGGCGACATCAAACTTTACCACTTTTGCCCTGAATACTGGCTATGATCCCGAACGAGTGCTGTTCCGCTGTGATGCAGCCGACGTAGATCAGATCTTCGAAATGTATGCCACAAACGGTGATAATAATTATGCGGGTAAAAATGAGGACGGCACCATTGCTGGCAACGTTCCCTCTGGCTTCGCCACCTATGTACGTAACGTTGTTATCCGTATTACTAATTTATCAACTGGTGAGTATTACTCTAGATTATGGAAAGGCCGTCGCCTGACCGATCTTGATAAGGACAGCACCGGCCGTATTCTGGTTAAAGCGAAGAACTTCAGCAATATCTATACCGAACTGTTTCGCATTGATTATGCCCGAAGTGGTACCAATAACGCGGCTTCTTATACCTATGCCTACACTCAGCCCAACGCCTATATTGCCTTTAAAGGGCCGGGTATCAATGGGCCGATTGAAGGCACTGATGCGGTATCAAACTGGCCCGGCTGGTATGCAACCTGGCCTGCGTCAATCGGCCTGTACAATTATGTTACCTTCCGCCGGACGACGATTTGCGCCGTGACCAATTTTACACCAACGGTGATATTACCCAGAATTTCTGTAGCAGAGCTGAATAGCGGCAACACCAGTTCGGCGGAATTTCACGTGGATTTTCAATGCCAAACTGGCATCACATCTGGAGTGACTTCTGGCGCAGTTGCGATGGGCTTTTTGGTTCCCGCAGCAAACGCAGCAAAAGCTCAATCATTGGGATTAATGAATGGCAGTGGCGGTATCAGCCATTTGATATCAGATAATTATGGTGCATCCGGAACGGCCAGCGGTGTCGGTATCCGTATTTATCGCAACAATAACCCAATTAATCTGCTATCAAAAAACGTGACATTAACCGGTAATAGCGGTGGCTGGTATGGCATCTTCGACGGCGCGCAGCAAACCACCGGCAGTGTAACCGGCGGAAATAGCTACACTGAAAACTTTCGGGCTGAGTTAGGCAAGATCAGCGGGCAAACTGTTACGCCAGGAGCGGTGAATGCACATGCGCAAGTGGTTATCCGTGTTCAATAATATGCCATTCAAACGCCTGACTAGCGGCATCACCCGCTTACTTTTGCTACTAATAGTGGCTCATAGCACACCCGCCGTGGCCAGCGTGATAGCGGAAAGAACGCGCGTGATCTTTAGTGAAGGCCATACCGAAGAGTCACTGCAATTGGTTAACAGCAATAGCTATCCAGTGGCGGTGCAGGTCTGGGTAGATGATGGCGATTTAATGGCAACGCCGGAGAAAGCAATTTCTCCTGTATTAGTGCTTCCGCCGCTGTTTCGTCTACAACCTCAGGCGCAGCGCAGCCTGCGACTCATTTTATCCGGCGTCAGTAAGTTGCCGACAGATAGAGAGTCCGCATTTTGGCTCAATGTCTACGAAATTCCGCCAAAGACCGTCACTCAAGTCGATAACGAGTCTTTCGTGACATTGGCACTACGTATGCAATACAAAGTATTTTATCGCCCTAAGAATATAGCTGCGCCGGGAGACACGCTGAGTAAAGCATTAACCTTCACGTTAGAGCGCAACGGCGATACCGCAGTGGTCAAAGTTGATAATCCGACGCCTTATTATGCGTCGGTCGCCTCCCTGACATTAGACTCAGCGGAAAGTCTGCCGGATATGGTTTCCCCGTATTCAACGCTCAACTTTCCTCTCAACCGCTCTCCGGCAGCTGGCAGCACTAGCCTTACTTTTGCTTTGATTGATGATTCAGGAAACAGTAAGGGTTTTAGCGCCAATCTAAAATAAAGCGTGTTTCTGTAGCAAGCGCGCGGTCGGATGCTTTCCCTCCGCGATTTGCATCACTCCCCTCGCCGTAATGCCACACGGACTCATTCCGTAAAAACCCTGTAGATCAGAGCGACCTAATTGTTCTATTTATAGAACGTAATGAGCTATTTTCGCGTCTACTCCGCTTGTTGTTGTGAATATATAGTAATTAAGTGAAACAGCTTTGCTGAAACCTAACCGATTCGGTCGCACCTAAGTACAACAAAGGAGAATACGATGTCTATCCCAGCTAATTTCAATGGTCAACGCCCAGTTATTGATGTCAACGATTCCGTGATGCTGCTGATTGATCACCAAAGCGGCCTCTTCCAAACCGTGGCCGATATGCCAATGCCGGAGCTACGCGCTCGGGCTGCTGCGCTGGCAAAAATGGCGACCCTGTGCAACATGCCGGTAATCACCACGGCTTCCGTTCCACAAGGTCCGAATGGCCCGTTGATTCCAGAAATTCATGCAAATGCTCCGCACGCCCAATACGTTGCACGTAAAGGAGAAATCAACGCCTGGGACAACGAGGATTTCGTTAAAGCGGTAAAAGCAACCGGACGCAAAACCCTGATTATCGCAGGCACTATTACCAGCGTTTGTATGGCTTTCCCGTCCATTAGCGCCGTCGCCGAGGGATATAAAGTGTTCGCGGTCATCGATGCATCAGGCACTTACAGCAAGATGGCGCAGGAAATTACGCTTGCCCGCATCGTTCAGGCAGGGGTAGTACCAATGGATACCGCCGCCGTGGCCGCAGAACTTCAGAGCACCTGGAATCGCGCGGACGCCGAAGCATGGGCGGAGGTTTACACTCAGATATTTCCAGCCTATCAATTGCTGATTGAAAGCTATAGCAAAGCTCAGGAAGTATTGAAAAGTAACGAAAAACTGGATTCTCAGCGTTAATCCGCAGGTAATCCATAGTTAGACAAGCCTCGGTTGAACCTGTTTCGTACCAACGGACAACCGAGGCTTGAATCGAATAGACCAGTGCCCTATCGCCCTTCTTTTATCGTTCCGAATCGTTCAGCCAGAAAATCAATCAAGGCGCGAATAGATGGAAGCTGCCCTCGCCGAGAAGGGAATACCGCATGAATAATTTCCCGACATGTCGCCCAGTCAGGTAGCAGACGAACCAAACGGCCATGTTCAAGCTGAGATCGCACCATCATCGCCGGAAGCTGAACCACACCAACTCCGGCAATTGCCGCCTTGCATAAGGTTTCCATATCGGTAGAGACAAATTTAGGCACATGGTGCTGGGTGGTTTGCATCCCATCGGCTCCCATCAGCGTCCAACAATGTTTTTCCATAGAAGACCCGTAACCAAGCGTTGGCCACGACGCCAAATCAACCGGCGTCAACGGCATACCATATTTTTCCAGTAAAATCGGGCTAGCGACAAGGTACTGAGCGGCATAGCCCAACCCTCGCATAACTAAATCAGCCCCATCCACAGGCAAAGGCTTTACCCTGATGGCCAGATCTACACCTTCAGTCAGAATATCTACGGGGCGATTCATACCTAAGAGCTGAATACTGACATCGGGGTATTGTAAGGAGAAATCTACCAACATATCTCCCACATAGGCATGCAATATAGTTATCGGGCAAGCCAGTCGGACGGTTCCGCAAGGCACGGACTGTGCTGATTCGATAATGGCCTGCGCGGCTTCAGCCTCAACTAGCATAGATCGACACTGGGTGTAGTAAGCCTGCCCCAATTCAGTGACGGTAAAAATACGGGTTGAACGTAGGATAAGCCGCACTCCCAAACGTTCCTCCAGCATACCAATGCGCCTGCTAAGTTTTGATTTGGGCATATCCAGCGCGCGAGCAGCCTGAGAAAATCCACCGTGCTCCACTACCTGGACGTAGTAATACAGGTCATTAAGATCTTGACGCATAGAAAATTTGCTTAAAATACAGTGTATTATAGAAAAAATAACGTATAGCACACATACTGATATTTGATTTACCGATACTGCTAAAGAATGCTGCACACCTGTTTTTCTACACTCCGACTTCCTATACCTCTATTCCTTATTTATTAAGAAAAGAATATAGGTGGAGCACAGCATTCTACTTAGATCATCAGGAAGATTGGGATTCCGATTTATCCTCTACTTCACCCGTATGCTTGCCTTCATCGGTTCCTTTCCAACCATGACGCTGAATGAGGGAAAGATGAGCGCGTTCTTCGGCAAGGCTTTCCGTCAGCATTTCGCTGGTTCGCTTATATGCCGCAGCGCGAGACTGGGTATCGCTCTCCCCTTCCGCCATTTCCTGTACCATCTGGAGATTAAATCTGCGGAACAGATCGGCGCGCTCCCGCGCTTCATAGCGGCCCAGACCGAGTTTCTCCAACGCCAGACGCCCGATTTTCAACGCCCCTTCAAAGGTTTCACGCTCCGGTTGAGCAACGCCCGCGTGTTTAAGCTGAATGTAATGCTCGACATCCCGCGCTCTAGCAATGATTTGCAGGTTTGGGAAATGCTCTTTCGCCATTTCCGTAAGCTGCATACTGGTTGCCGGATCGTCTATGGCATTGATCAACACTTCCGCCTTGACTGCCCCTGCGGATTCCAGCAAATCCATACGTGTCGCATCACCATAAAACACTTTCATTCCGAATTTCCGCAGGGTTTCGATATGCTCAGGATCGTGATCGAGTACCACTACCTTCACGCCGCTGGAAAGCAGCAAGCGGCCTGCTATCTGCCCGAAACGACCAAATCCGGCAATAATGACTCGCGTCTGTTCTTCATCAATTTCATCGGCTTCGCGCTCCGGTCCGTGGTCGGATTTCTCCATTCGCGCCAACAACACCAGTAAAATCGGCGTCATCGCCATTGAAAGCGCCACGGCCAAAGTCAAGGATTTCACCCAGTCTGGCTCTAACACATTCGCCATTTGCGCCGCGCCAAAAACAACAAAGGCGAATTCACTCCCCTGTCCCAAAAATACGGCAAACCAATAGCGCTGCTTGCGAGGAACATTAAGCGGACGCGCAATTAACCACAGGACTGTCGTTTTGATGATAAGGAAGCCCGCCAGCAAAACGATAATACGCAGCGGATTATCGATCAGCGTGCCAAAGTCGATCGACATCCCGACACCGATAAAAAATAACCCCAATAACAAACCCTTAAAGGGTTCAATATCACTCTCAAGCGCGTGTCGGTACTCAGAGCTCGCCAGCAACACCCCGGCGAGAAAAGCCCCCATCGCCATAGATAATCCGACTTCTTCCAGTAATAGACCAAAGCCAAATACCAGAAATAGCGCTACGGCACTGAAAACCTCGCGTAAACCAGAGCGAGCAACAAAACGCAGAGCCGGACGGGTGACATAACGCCCCAACAAAATGACCAACGTAAGCGTTCCGGCAACTTTCAGAGCTGAAAACGCAAAAGCAGCCAGAGTGGTGGATGATTCGCTGGCAGCTAAAAGTGGAATCATCGCAACCAGAGGAATCGCCGCTATATCCTGAAATAACAATACGGAAAAAGCGCTGCGCCCCATCTGCGAAGCCATTAAATTTCGTTCATTCATCGCCTGTATAGCAATTGCCGTTGAGGAGAGCGCCAATGTTAGCCCAATTAAACAGGCAATTTGCCAGCGCAGACCCAGCAACATACAGAACAACCCGATAAGTGCGCCGCAGGCCACCATCTGTAATGCTCCACCGCCAAAGACGGAGACGCGCAAATTCCACAGTCGCTGCGGATCGAGCTCAAGACCAATAATAAACAGCATCAATACCACGCCGATTTCGGCAAAATGGAGAATACTGTCAACATCGGTAACCAGCCGTAATCCCCACGGCCCAATAATACATCCGGCGATCAGATAGCCTAATACCGAACCTAATCCCAAACGCACCGCAATTGGTACGATCAACGCCGCTGCACCAAGATAAATCAGTGCCTGTATGAGCATATGGCTATCCATAAAACGCCTCCTTCCATTCCATCAGACGGTGTTTGTAATGACGAGCCTGGGCCTGAAGCGTTTCATCATCACAAATAAAAGTATTGTGCATGGAAAAAGGCGGTAACCATTTCAGACCGCAATAAAGTGCCGTGGCCTGAAACGGCTGAGCAAGCACCTCAAAGCCGGGATGACTCCCCATGCCAAAATGATTTTCGCCACCGCCGGTGGTGACCGCCCACATCAGATTTTTTCCACGTAACGCCGTACCACCGTGACCATAAGCCCAACCATGAGCCAAAACTTTGTCCATCCACAGCTTAAGCAGCGGCGGCATGCTGTACCACTGCATCGGATGCTGCCAGATAACGAGATCGGCACGAGACAACGCTGCCTGCTCAGCGGCGACATCAATATTGAAATCGGGATAAAGTTGGTAAAGAGAGCGAATTTCTACACCTTCGAGAGTCTCCGCCTGCTCTATCATGCGTTTGTTCGCATGAGAATGCTGCGGATAAGGATGAGCATATATAATTAGAATCATGTCTTTTCCAAAAAGTATTAACGCACTTAATTATTACTATTAAGATAACCTGTTTTACCAAAACGCTTTATTCGATATTAATATCTATTTATATCAATCAATTACATTATTGAGTTTACCCTTTATCAACAATGGCATAACTGCGAGACGCTTAGATTAAAAGCGCTCACATAATCAATTATAGGTATGCCTCACCCTGATTCTCTTCTTCCTGGCAATTGAATCTCTGCGATATGGCATTCTTTAGCGATATATCCTTAGTCTGTTGCACTTTTCCGGCGTTTTCTCAGGAGGCCAAAACTCCTTTCGTTTAGCGAGGCTAATCAGTTAATCTCCGCTCAACAGACCCAGTGCATTAATATGAAGCAGGAATGTTAATTACCCTATTTATTAACAGATAAATTAAAACAATACTAAACAGTAAAGCTAATTCTTACTCATAACAATCACAATAAAATTGAAAAAATGAGAAAAATCCGAGAAAAACAAATAGGGATGTCCAACGAAAATGCAAAGCTGGATTGGGTAACCAACTAATTTAATGATGAAAATCAATTTTGAAAAAAAGAAAAATATAATACCCAAGACTACAATAACAAAAGATCAAAAAGTACTACCAGTCACACGTTTTGTTACTTCGTTCAAAAAATAAAACTCAAGTATAATTTAGCGTGTTAATTAATCACCTCATGAATTATCATTCTTATCTAATAAATGACTCACTCATATGGAGAATGATAATGAAGGTCTTGTTTATCGATGGAGCACAAAAGTCATTGCATTATGATAATAAGAAGATCGTGCTGACAGAAAAGGAATTTTTGATGCTACAGTTCCTGCTCAATCGCAGGAAAAATAATAGTATTCCTATAAACGAAATCGTCACTCACGTTTGGAAAGGTAGAGAGAGCATTATCGGTAAAGGTAACGTTTCGCAGCTGGCTTATCGTTTAAGGAGTAAATTATCAACCATAGGTGATGTCATTCAGATATCCATCTCAATGAACAACGGCGGAAATTGCAAAGTCCAGCGGAACATCATAACAATTATTGCAAGCAATAATGGGATCATGTGTTTTCTGGTCAAGTTCTTACTGAACATTAAGGAAAATAATTCATTATAATCAGGATTAACCTCAATATAAGTAGATCTGAAACTCTGACAGTATAACCAACAGGTATATAACCAAAGATAATCCAGCGTCTCAAACTGGATAAACTAAAAGAATCGTAAATAACTTGAATAGAACAGAAGCAATAATTTATTATTTATAAATAATCAAACCATTGAGTATCGAACGACAATGAGAAATAGCATTTAACTTATCCAAACGAATCGGGCAAAAACGGAAATTAATTACCACACCTCTCTGTTGACTTAATTCTCATTTAGTTCATACGAGAGATGAAATTAACTACCATAGTTGCGAGTTAAAATGATTGATTACACTGATTTTCATGATAACACAGAGCGGATAGGTATTATCAGTTAGCCATTAACAGTGGCAAATAAATGGAGATAACCGCATGTCACTAAAGTCCCCGGCAGAAACACAGATTATTACATGGATAATTATCGGCATTTTTTCTGCTTGGGGAGGTTTAGTACGATACCTGATGGACAGACAAGGCACTCGCAGTAAATGGAGTTGGATGGGTGTGCTCAGCCAAATAACGATATCAAGCTTCACCGGTTTATTAGGTGGATTATTAAGTTTTGAGAGCGGCGCCAGCCATTACATGACATTCCTATTTTCTGGATTATTCGGCACAATGGGCAGCACAGCGTTGAGCTACTTATGGCACCGTTTATCTAATTCGTCAGGGAAGTAACATGGCTTATTTTATACAAAACCATGCCAACAGACAGAACTAACCAATAGTTAGTCCCCAATGGGTCCAAGTTGTTCACTCAGTATTTTAACTTTCACAAAGAGCTACTCATGACATTTTTACTCCCAACTATCTACAGCACCGGAATATTATTGTTCGCCTTGCTTCTTATCGTACTTTTGGTTCGTCATCAGCAGCGAACGTCTAACCAAGCTCAACGGGATAATCAACGGCTAAAAGCGCAGAATGACTTATTGAATGCCCGGTTATTACAGCTGAAAAGACAGGCTGAAGATTTAGCCTCGGCTATAACCAAACAAGCGCAGCATACAAAACAGCTGGAGAAGAAAAATGCATTGTTACGGGAACAACCGCATGTCATCCAGGCCGAAAAGGCCTAAGCTGCTCGAATTACCCCAACACAGCTATCCGACAAAATGCACTCCCACAGAGTCCAAATAACTCTCCGATAAAACTTATCCCACATAATCTTTGAGAGTTAGTCCACCCGTATGAGATTGAACGCAGCAAGATTATCCAGACTAAAATAGGCCTAATATTTACCCCCCCTATACTCCCCATTAATGAATAAGAAAACCTTTCAGAAATACGCCTCTCTCACTAACTTTATTCAACGTCACTGACCGCTTCTCTCCCGTCCTCAAGTTTTCCCTACCACAGCCTGAAAAGAGGCGCAAAAGAATGCAATAAATTTAGCGCATCAGATCAAGCCATTATTATTTAATCAATTAAATACGTTATAACTTATAATTTAATAAAAAAAACAAAATAAGTTTTGCATTAAAATATAAATATCGCTGTCATCACTCAACAAATCAAACACGAATAGCTTAGTTAAGATAAAAATAGAGCATTAACGATATCATCAATTATAACCCGATATTGATTTCTTAATCAGTGATTTATTGAATAGTCTTTTCGTACCAACAAATTGGTTGGTATAAAAAAGGATAAAGATATGAACAAGGTAACCATCACGATTAATACAGAATCAAATACAGTTGAAGTGGAAAAACCAACTGAAATTTATAAAGCTCAAGCAGCGGCTTTAATCTCCGCCCCCCTCAGAGCAAGAGTCGCAGCCGAAGTAGCGCCAAACTCCAGCACCGAGGTCTTCTATCAAAGCACTCCCATTATTCCAGAAAGCCGCCGAAACATAATGATCACTAATGATGGCGCGGCAAACCTCATTACTGCCGAGTATTATTGGTCGCACAGTTTCACTAGCCAATGGTTCCTTTATACGTCCATTGAGGTGAGTGTCGGTGAATCTAAGTTACTGCAGTCACCATCGAACTCTCTATATTACAGCAAAGTGGTATTGGTAAATAAAACCAGCCGAAAAGCGTACGTAACAGCAGAGGAGAAATAAAAGTAGCGATTAATTAACGGATTGTAAATCTTCTATCAGAGGAAAATAGAAACAGCCTGAAAAATCTTATCTTCATGCCAGTGAAGAGCCAGGACTTTACATAAAATTCTGAATTTCGGCTCAAGCCGGATTGAGACTTTTTATGGCCAAAAAAAAGTTTTAAATATTCAATCTGATTTGAATAAATCATGAAAATAAAAGGTAAGTTAAATGAATAAAATTACAGAGTATGACAATATCGCCAGTCTGACTCCTTACCCTGTCTATGCTAGCTCGGCTTACGAGTTTGACTGGAATTCTTCCGCTATCCTTAAGCAAGCGATAATTAAAGGTATATCCTTTATTCCTTACGTTGGAGATTATCTGTCCTCAATTATCGATTTCTTCTGGAAAGATCAAGAACGCGATATTTGGCAGGAAATGATGGGACAGCTGCACCAGCTTATTGAGGAAAGTGTCCTTAAAGCGATTCAGGGTATCTTATTAGGCGATATCGCCGAACTTAAAGGCAAGATTGCATCCGTAGTTTCCGCGCTACAGGATCATCCCGGTACGCCAGAAGCCAAAAGCTTATATATGAGTGTCTCCGTAAATTTAGACAGCGTACAGCGCAAGTTCACTACCTTTGATCACAAAACCAATTACCATATTCTTTCCATGTATTCGACGACTGCTCTGATGCAAATCATGTACTGGACTATGGGTATTGAGCGTAAAGATGAAATTGGATTAAACAACAATGAGGTTGGGCAACTTCAGCGGAACATTGATCAACTGGTAAAGCATGTCGAAGATTATACACAGGGTATTTACGATACAGAGCTAGATATTCAGTACAACGAATCTTCACCCAATACAGTGGCAAATAATGTCATGTACGCCCACGGTTATTGCCGGGTACATGGTATGGAATATACAGAGATCATTCAAAACGTTCAAAAAAATGGCAGTAATACGAAAGGTCTGTATTTAAAAACGTTGTGTTATTTCACCTTCTTTGGCTGGCCAACCAGCCAGGCTCGGATTTTAGCGTTAAAAGATGAAATTAATATGCCTGAGCCATTCAAACCCAGTCTGGTTAATGGTCGCATCAACCAGATTAAATCGATTAAAGGCTATATCCAGCGTATTGGCGGAGCTTTGCGAGTAGGCGGGTTCGAAATTATCTTTGCAAACGGCAACAGATACCAACAGGGTACGGTTACCGGTGAATCCCGCTCAATAGAACTTAATGGAAGCCTGATTAATACGCTCGAAACCTGGGGAAATGGAGCTATCGATGAGGTTAAATTTACCTTAAGCGATGGCCGAACCTTGAGTGTCGGTCAGCGCTATTCAACTAACTATCGGAAATTCGCTCTCGAGGGTCACTATATTTCTGGCATTTTTGTTTCCAGCGATCGAAAAGAGCTGGCCGGTCAGGCCGCGAATATTTGTGTTTCTTACCACCAAAAACAATAGCTTTATTAATATAGAGATTATTTTCAATTCTATTTAAAACTAAAAACAAACAGGAAATAAAAAATGAATAAGATGCCTATGGCTTTATTGTTATCTATTTTTTGCATTTCATCTTATGCAGCTAATGATGTGAGTTCAATTTCAGAGACTAGTGTTCCACCTGAAAAGAACATGCAAAAATCACTCAATAAGAGTGAAACCTATACCTATATAAAGTGTGCTTACCGGAAAAACAAAGATAAATCGTTTGACGCTACGTCATCCTGGGAATGGGGCCGCGCAGGCAATTCAGCCAATGATTATGCCACCGTTAATGGCCATTGGTATTCCAGCGCTATTTTAGCCAATATGTTTTATACGAAATCAACTCATCAGGAAATCAAAGACGTTTGTATTAATACATTAAATAAGAAAAATATTAGTTTTACCGACCTTATCCCTTATGCGTCAGATTACACGTTGTCTTACTACTATTCGTTCTGGAATGAAGGAGACAAAATACCGACAATTGATATTGGTAAAACTAAACTGGACCGAATGGTTGTCTTTGGTGACAGTCTATCAGATACGATCAATGTCTATAATGGTTCCTACGGAACTGTGCCTAACAGTAATACCTGGTATTTAGGGCACTTCTCAAATGGATTGGTTTGGCATGAGTATCTGAGCCAAAAACACATTAAAGTGCCTAGCTACACTTGGGCAACAGGTAACGCGGAGAGCGGCAGCGGCCTTATCTTCTCCGGCTTTGGGCAGCAGCTGGACTCCTTTGAGTCCTATATAAAAAAATCTGATGGGTATTCTATCGGTAAAACTCTTTTTCTGGCTTTATTTGGTGGCAATGATTTCATTACGGGCAGCAAGTCACCTGATGACATCATTAATAACTATAAAAATGATTTAGTCCGACTAAAGAATCTAGGCGCGAAGCAGATTGCGGTATTTAGTCTACCCAACTTTTCTACTGTTCCTGCTGTTAAAGGTTGGAGTCAATCTGATAAAGACAAGTTAAAAAATAAATCTATCGAGTTTAACACTAAGCTAATCTCATTAATCAATTCACTGAAATCGACATATCCTGATGTTAAATGGATTATGCCAAATCTAAATACGGCGTTTGAGGATATCATCAAAAACCCTGAGAAATTTGGCTATGTTAACTCCAAAGACACCTGTTTGAATTTGCGAGATTCAAGTCTCGATTATATTACCGGTGCGTCACCACGAGACGAATGTAAGAATAGTAATGGCGCTTTTGTTTTCTGGGATAATATGCATCCAACCACGAAAACACACGAAAATATCAGTGACATTTTGGCGAATGAAATCAAATTGGCACTGTAATACCTTACGTTGTATCCGATAATCGTCATGCAAAGTGCGCGTATATCTACGGCTGTGGATATACGCTTTTTACGGCCATTAGTTCTCACCGCCGTTCTTTATCAACGTTACGGTTTCTCACTGCTATTTTTTTCTCTACTATTTTTCTCTGCTACTTTTTAACCGTCATTTGTTTTTATTAGTCTTGTTAACAATTCGTTCTCTCAGAGCAAAGACGCAGCCTAATCCGCCTTGTATTTTACTCAATCAGCAATCTATTAGATGAAAAGCGGGGCGTCATTTCACAATGCACATCGGTCGGCCAGAAATCGGTTCGCGATGAATTTGCGCGTCAATCTGAAAAGTTTCCGCCAAGAGCTCCGGCGTCATCACCTCCTCCGGCGTACCCTGAACAATAACTTTGCCCTGCCTCATCATCACCAAATTGTCGCAATAACGGCTAGCCTGATTCAGGTCGTGCAATACTGCGACCAGAGTTTTTCCCTGTTGATTTTGCCGACGGAGCAACGCCATTAGTTCAACCTGATGATTAATATCGAGATAAGTTGTTGGTTCATCGAGCAATAACAGCGGCGTCTGCTGCGCCAATACCATCGCCAGAAATGCTCGCTGACGCTGCCCTCCGGAAAGCTCGCTGACCAATTTATCTGCCAGATCCGCGATCTGAGTATCGCGCATCGCCTGCTCAACTTTGCGTTTGTCATCGGCGCTTAACCGCCCCCACAGATTTAACCACGGGCTGCGGCCATAGCCGACCAGTTCGCATACCCGAATACCTTCTGGTGCAACGTGCTGTTGCGGTAACAATGCGAGTTGACGAGCCAGTTCGCGGCTAGATAATGCGGAAATAGGATAGTTATCAAGCCATATGCTGCCAGATGATGGCGTCAGCAAACGCGAAAAACACTTCAACAAAGTTGATTTCCCACATCCATTCGGGCCAAGCAATGCGGTAATTTTGCCCGCTGGCAGAGTCAGCGATAAGTCGCTAAGAATGGTATTTTTACCGTAGCCAGCGCGCAGGTTCTCAATTGAGAGTTGCATCAGCGGTTTCTCATCAAAAGCCAGAAAAAATAAGGAGCGCCAATCACCGCGGTTAATACGCCGGCTGGCAGTTCAAGGGGAGGATGTAGCGTTCTGGCCAGTAGATCGGCCCATAGGAGGATAAGCGCCCCCACCAACATTGCCGCGGGAATCAGCAGCAAATGACGCCCACCGACTAGTTTTCGGGTCAAATGAGGGGCGACCAACCCGATAAATCCAATCGGGCCGCATACAGCCACGCTGATAGCCGCCAGCGCTACTGCCAATATTAATACCAGCGATTGTACGCGCCGTACCGAAATGCCCAGCGTTGACGCACTATTCTCTCCCAGCGCCATCACGTCCAGATCGCGACAAAACCACAGGCTAAGCGGCAACAGGATGACCAGCCAGGGAGCAATAACCAGAACAAATGACCAGCCTCTCCCCCACAAACTGCCGGTCAGCCATAACAGCGCGTTATTGATTTCCAGCGGATGTGACAGCATCAGATAATCGGTCAGACTGGCGTAAAAAGCGGTCAGAGCCACGCCAGTTAGCGCCAGTTTTAACGCGGCGGATTGACCCGCGCAGACGCGAAGTAGCATAAACGCCAATACGCCGCCCATGAAAGCAATCGGCGGCAACCACAGTACCGATAGAGCGGGAAATAGCATCAAGGCGCTAACCGACGCCAGCCCTGCGGCATGATTCACCCCTAAAATATCCGGTGACGCCAATGGATTGCGAATCACCCCCTGAACTAATACACCGGACAATGCCAGCGCCGCGCCAACCATCATTGCCAGCAGCGCACGAGGCAAACGGTATTCGACGAGCGGAAAATAGTTGTCGTCTGCCGGAAGAAAAGCCATGCGCATCTGGCTGAAACTCAAAGTGTGGGTGCCATAACGCAGTGACAGCAACAATGTCAGCAATACCAACGCCGGCAGCAGTATCAACGTGATGAATGGGCGCTTCATGTTCGGCTCCTGACCAACCAGATAAAGACCGGCGCACCAATCAAAGCCAACACTGCACCGGCGGGGATTTCGCCCGGCCACGCCAGCACTCGCGCCAGTAAATCCGCCAGTAACATCAGCGTAGCCCCCATGATCATGCTGACAGGCAGCATACGGCGTAGGTCATAACCGATCCAACCTCGCGCCATATGGGGTATCAACAAGCCAATAAAGGCCAGCGGCCCAGCTACGCTCACGCAGGCGCCCACCAGCAGCAATACCATCAGATTAATTAATAATCGCAAACGAGGAAGGTTCACTCCAAGTGAGTGAGCGCTTTCATCGCTGACCTGCAATACATTCAAGCGGCTAGCAAGCAGCAACGCCAGTGGAGCCACGATCAGCGTGAAGGGGAATAAATGCCAAAACTCCGGCCAGCGCGCATGAGCAACGCCACCGGCTAGCCAGTTGAGTATGCTGTAGGCCTGATCTTCAGACAAAATCAGCGTTGCTTTGGCCAGAGCAGCACATAGTGCCGATACCGCAACGCCCGCCAGAACCAGCCGGCTACGGTCACCTGCCTGCTGCCAGCCGCCGCCAAGTAGCATAACAACGCCCCAGCTGATACCTCCACCTAAGGCGGCAGCCAAAGCAATGCTAAAGCCAGAAAACAGCTGCGGGCTAAGAGCGCTAACCACTACCATCGCCAGCGAGGCTCCGGCATTAATCCCCAATAATGAGGGGGAAGCCAGCGGGTTGCGGGTCAGCGTTTGCAGCAGACTACCCGCCAGAGCCAGACTGGCACCCAACAGCATGGCGACCAGACTGCGCGGCAAGCGGAGATTCAGCACCAAAGCCTGCGCCAAGGTTGCCGGCGCACCCGGAAACAAAGCGCGCAGCGCCTCTAACGGCGCAATCGGCACGGCCGAGCGGCAAAACAACGTGAGCCAGAAACCAAGCGCTAATACCAACAGTGGCAATGCCCAGCGCCACCCGATAAAAAGGCGTTTTATTAGCATAATAACATTGCGATCATGGCGTTTCGTTTCTTGACCGATGATGCAAAATGGCCACGGCGTCACTGGCGATATGCTCTGCGGCAAAAACCCCGCGCATACGCGCCCAGGTATTGCTATCTACCGCAGCAACATGATTTTGCTGTGCCGCTTTCATCACCTGCCACAGCGGATCTTTCTGCCACTGTCTTACAATACTTTCCTGACGATAATGCGCGACGATCAGCCATTCTGGATCGATCGCTAATAGCTGTTCGAGACTAATATTGGCGAGCGCCTGCTTATTCACGGGTTCAGGCACGATCAGGCCCAAAGCGGTCAAAACGCTGCCAGTGTAAGATTCACGGCTGTGCAGATTGAACTGCTGTTCGCGGGAAGTACCGAATACCACTTTTTCACCTTCCGGCAACTGGCCGGCAAAAGCCTGCATACGTTGATGATGTTCGGCCAAGCGCGGCTGCATTAAGGCATTTTTCCCCAACACTTCACCGATTATCGCCGCTGATTCCAGATTTTCACTGTAGGTTTCATTGCGAGACTTAAGCATCAGCGTCGGCGCAATGCCTTTTAACGCAGCATAAATACCACCGTGGCGGCTGCTGTCCGCGATGATTAAATCCGGTTTTAAAGCCGCAATAGCTTCCAGACTCGGCTGTGAACGTGTTCCAACCGACTGCCACGGCTGAATGCGCTGGCGTACCTCCGGCAATATTCTTTCGGGATCGTTATCGTCCGCTACGCCTACCGGGCTAACTTCAACTAAGGCTAAAGCGTCCACAAATGACAATTCCAAAACCACAACCCGGGAAGCCATGCCATTGAAAGTAAAAGCGCCCTGCTGATCCTGCACCGTCACAGCTCCGGCGTTGCCTAGACATAAACACATCAGACACACGGGAATGGCCAATCGTGAGATAAAAGACATAGAACCTCTGGCAGAAAAAGTAAAAATTACCGGGCATCCTATAGAGACACCCGGCATAGCAGCGATGCTGAAATATTAGAATTTCACCGAACCTTGCAGATAAAGGGTACGCGGCTGGCCGACATACATTCCTTTGTTGTTATCGTCATAGGCGCGGGTGAAGTAATGGTGATCGAAGATATTCTTCACGCCCACCGCCAGATTCAGGTTGGCCATTTGCGGGCCAAAGTTGTAATTGGCGCGAGCGCCCCACAGCATGAATCCAGGAATTCGCCCGTTACTGCCGTCCACGCTTTCTTTCACAGTATTGGCATTGTCCGCAAACTGGCTGGACTGGAACTCGCTATTTAGGTTAAACGTCCAACTACCCGGTGAATAATCCAGCCCCAGCGTGCCTTTGTTTTTAGGTGAGAACGGCACCTGATTACCGCGGTTAGCACCTTCTTCACGGATTATCGCATTCACATAGGCATAGCTGGCGTAGGCCGAAAGGTTATCCAATGCGGGAGATAAATCCGCCAGATCGTAGCGCACCTGACTTTCCAAACCGCTGTGGCGGGTTTTACCGCGAGCGGTCACGCTATCAGTCACCTGATTGGAATCATACTGATTATCAAAGTTAATCAGGAACAGTCCGACTTCCGCTTTCACGATGTCGTTATCGAAGCGCGTCCCCAATTCCCATGTGCGCGCTTTTTCCGGCTCAATTTTGCCGCTATCCACGGCTTTTCCGATTTGGCTGTACTGCACCGTACCGAAGGAACCTTCGGTATTAGCATAGATATTCCAGGCATCATTCAGGTGATAAACCACATTCAGAGCGGGCAGCGGCGCGTTGTAGCTGATGTCCTGCTTAGTATTCTTAATGTAGTTATTCTGATAAGACTGAATACGCTCATAGCGTATCCCCGGCGTAATCGTCCAATCACCAATATCAATACGGTCATCGATATACCAGGCGTGAGCCTGAGTTCCGGACTGAGTATCCCGGTCAAACGGGCTGCTGGTAGTCGGTAATTTTCCACTGCTGGCTAAACTGGTGTAGCGCAATTCATGGGTTGATTCGCTAACGAAACGATAGCCGATACCCACTTCATGGGCGGACGAGCCCAATGTGAAGCTTTGGCTATAACGCGGTTCAATACCGCGAACCCAATATTCGCGCGGTGACAGGGTGATATTTTTGCCCTGATTGAGATAGCCACTGCGTAAGGTGTAGGTATAGAAGCTCTGGATATTAAACTTATGCTGTTGATCCGGTTGATATTGGTAACCCAGACTCGCGAGCTGGCGACGGCCCCAGAATTCGTCGTAAGGACGCGTTGACTGGAAAGGGTCGGCGTTATAAGCCGCACGTGACAAACCGCCCGGCATTTCAGCCCGACCTTCATAATATTGCAGTAAGCTATTGAAAGTATGTACATCGTTTGGCGCATAGCGCGTTTTCAACATCACATCGTCGATTTTGGTGGAACTGTGTTCTCGCCAGTCGCTACCGCGAGTGCCAGAATACAGCAGCGCCGCTCCCAGACCGTTATCCGCCGTGCCGCCAATCATCAGATTTCCGGTGCCTTTGGGATCATTCTGGCTCGATGTCGGGCTCAGTGCGCCTTCCATGCCCGCTGAGAGGCCAAAATCCTGCGGAATAGCGCGAGTCACGAAGTTAACCACGCCGCCAACGCTTTGCGGCCCGTAACGCACGGCACCGCCGCCGCGCACCACATCGACCGCATCCAGATTACCCAGCGAAACCGGTGCAAGGGAAAGCTGAGGCTGGCCGTAAGGGGCAAAAGGAACGGGAATACCGTCCATCAGCACGGTAGAACGACTGGCTAAACGCGGATTAAGGCCACGAATACCGAAGTTCATCGCCATATCATGGCTGCCAGTGCCATTGTTTTCCGGCGCATTCACGCCCGGCATACGGTTTAAAACCTCACGAACGGTAGTCGCACCCGTTTTAGCAAACTCTGCGCGGCGCACGACATCACGCGCCCCGGCGTGTTCAAAAATGTCATTTTCACGCGCATCCCCTAACCAATCACCGACTACGGTCAGAGTATCTGCGTTAGCTGAGACCTCAGGCTCCAGCGTGAAAGCATTGCCGCCCAGCGCTTTACTCCGTAAACCACTACCCGATAACAAAGCGTGTAAACCGCTATTCACCGAATAATTGCCGTTTAGGCCTTCGCTACGTTTGCCGCGAGTCAGTGAGGAATCCACTGACAAAGTGATCTCAGACTGACTGGCAAACAGATTCAATGCGGTATCGAGATCACCCGGTGCAATGTGATAGCTCGCGGTGGCAGAAGCCGCCGTCGCCATTACCGGTGCCAGCATCGCCGCTGGAATTAACGTGCAATGAATGGCGATTGCCAATGGTGTTGCCTTGCTAAAAATGCCAAAAACGCCTGCGCGTGAAGAAATGGACATACCCTCTCCAGAATTTATGTTTTTTTACTGTGCTATGTAGGAGTCGAATGAAATCGCAAAAGGTATAATCGCGAATGCGACTTTTTATCATTTTTATTTAGAAATAAGCATTCAGGCAGGCACCACTTTCACCCAATATCGGGTAAGTGATTGAACTTTAACAGGAAGAGTTTGAGTCAGTATTTTTAGCAAACGATCGGTATCCTTGAGAGGAAAAGTGCCGCTAATACGCAGCTCGGCAACCGTCGGATCGCAGCTTAGGCGGCCATGTCGATAACGCGCAATGTCTTCAATGACATCACCCAGCCGCCCGTCACTGACGCTTAATCGCCCCTGAGTCCAACTTCCGGCACCGGCGATTAACGGAGTCAAGGCAGAGAAATCCCGATCGCTGAAACTCACCGACTGACCTTCATTCACGGTGATAATTTGATTTGGAGCGGCGCGTAGCTTCACTTCGACGGCGTGTTTAAGCACCGATAACTGCGTGATATCTCCGGTTTGTCGCACGATAAATTGTGTACCCAACGCCCGCATCCAGCCCTGCGATGTTTCCACAATAAAAGGTCGAGCCTGCAGATCTTTTGCAGTGGTAATGCCGATCTCTCCCTGATGTAACCAGATCAGCCGCCGATCCGTCGTATAACGAATGTCTGCCGCACTGGCGGTATTGAGGAAAAGTTGGGAACCATCGCTCAAAGGCAGAGATTTAATTTCACCGGTCGAGGTGCGCGCATCTGCCCACAGCCCTTGCCCGGTAGGCGACTGCCAGGCTTTCCAGGAACCACCGACTCCCAGAAAAACCACCAATCCTTTCAATACCCGACGCCGAGTGATTTCCGCCTGCTGTCGTGCCTGATTGAGGGTTTGATAGCTGAATGTACCGGGCATGCTGTGAAACTGCCCCTGTAATGCCTCGACCCGCTGCCACGCCCAGCGATGATCCTCATGCTGCCGATACCAAAGTTGCCACTTTTGCTTTTGCTGCGACGTGACGTTTTCGTCACAAAGGGTAGCAAACCACTGCGCAGCCATTTTCAAGGCCCGTTGCTGAGATTCAGATAATGAGGAACTCATGGCGTTTAAGGATGTTCCAGCGCAAACAGCAGGCAATGTTCGGTCGCTTTTGCCATATATTTTTTGACTGAAATAACCGATATCTGTAAACGTTCGGCTATCACCGGATAAGTGAGCCCTTCCAACTGCGACATCAGAAATGCCTGGCGCACCTTATGCCCAAGCCCATCAAGCATGGTGTCGATCTGTTGCAGCGTTTCCAACAGGCACTGGCGCTGTTCAGGTGAGGTGACAGAAACTTCCGGCATTTGCGCCAGCATTTCAAGATAGGCACGTTCCAGCGCGTTACGGCGGAAATAGTCGATCATGACCCGGCGAGCAACGGTGCATAAGAAGGATTTGGGTTCACGAATTTCATGAGCTTTATTGCCGACGAGAATCCCCATAAAGGTATCCTGCGCCAGATCGTCTGCATCATATGTCGATCCCAGCTTCGATCGCAGCCAATTTCTTAACCAGTGATGGTGCGAGCTGTAGAGAGCTTCAAAGCTAGCAGAAGGTGACGCACCAGCGAGAGTGGACATAGACGGTTACAAAACCCTACCGAGAATTTATTCACGGATAATAATTGATAATAGTTATCATTACAATCGAGAATCAAATGCTATTTTATTTCCTCCTTTTTAATCAATTTGTTAGCGTTATACTCGCAGGTTCTGGCTAGAGATAAATTTAAACGCTTTATTGGCGTGAGTTTACATGAATATGATCAGCGTCAATCAGAGAATTCCGCGTCGGTATCGGGGCGTTCTTTAAAAGAGATCCGATATAACTCATGCCATTACATTAAATATAAGGATAAGGATAAGGATAAGGATAAGGATAAGGATAAGGATAAGGATAAGGATAAGGATAAAGATAAAGATAAAGATAAAGATAAAGATAAAGATAAAGATAAAGATAAAGATAAAGATACAGATACAGATACAGATACAGATACAGATACAGATAAAGATACAGATACAGATACAGATACAGATACAGATACAGATACAGATACAGATACAGAATTAAAGTTTTCGTCAGTCTATTTAAGAAAACCAGCCTTGCGGCTGGCTATTTTATCTCTGGAATGTATTTATCCCGCGACTTTAGCTTCTCTAGCTTGATGTTTAAGAATATCCCGTGCTGAATCAGCCATAATCATAATCGCACCTGCCAGCATCAAAGTATCCTTTAATATCAATCGTCCTGCCCCTGATAAATAAGGGAAACCGTGGTGCATGTCTCCCAAATTCGGAACCCAGGCTTCTGGCGTTGTGATTAAAAATGAAAGGGTAACAAAAGGCGTCAGGAACGCTAGCAGGCCGCCAATCAGGCCTAGCCAACGGCTAAACGGATTGGCTAAGACCAAAAGAGCAATCAGCACTTCCACAACGCCCAGTCCATTAGAAAAATCGTAGGTGTTATTCATTTCTTGCCACTGTCTGGCAACAAGGTTTAACTCACCTTCGTGCGTCATATACTGTTTATATTCGGTGGGATTCTCATAGAAGAATGACATCAACGGGCTATTGGCGACAAAAGGGGTAATACTATCGGCTTCGTAAGGTACAAATTTCAACAAACCGATCCAGATAAAAACAATCGCAATGCTTAATCGGATCAGGGTAAGACCGACCTTATCACCCCGACTCAGTAACTCTAAATACTTGTTCATCGATAAACTCCTTTTTATTTATCTGACACAGCAGTAGAAAACCGGGTTAATTAGATAAGTACCCGTCTTTCCATTGATGAGATAATAGGTTTATCTGAGTGAGTTGCATTTTTCACAGACTCTGAATTTTTTGTCGTATCGTCTGAAATAGCGTGACTACCCATAATCGATAAAACAACTCTCCGTCCGAAATAGAGCGTTGTAATAAAGCAGAATACTTTTATTGAACCAGACTGAATAAATCGTTTAAAGATTCACTCATCGAAGGATGAGTAAAAATCTGATCGCGTAGTATGGTATAAGGCAGCCCCGCATCCATTACCATTTTTACGGTATTGATCATTTCGTGAGAATCAGGGCAAAGCAACGATACACCGAGAATCTGCTGTGTCTTATTATCAATAATCGCTTTTAGCACGCCTCTCGTATCATTTAACACTCGAGCTTTCGGAATAGCAGCGACCGGCAGGGTAACAACCTGAATATCGGCACCGCTATTGCGCGCTTGCGTTTCGGTTAGCCCAACCCGAGACAGCGGCGGATTCATGAATACCGAATAAGGTACATGTTTACGATCGCCGGTATGGCGTTTACCACTCCCCAATAGCTGATCCCGAACAATGCGGAAATCATCCAGCGAAATATAGGTAAACTGCGGCCCACCTTTTACATCCCCCATCGCCCAGATATGACTCGCCGTGGTACGTAAATAAGGATCGACCATCACAGCACCGCGATCGTTAACCTCAACTCCCGCCTGATGCAATTGTAAATCTTGAGTATTCGGCGCTCGCCCGGACGCAACCAGTAAGGCATTTACGTTATAGTCACCTTGATCGGTATGCAGCTGAACTGCGCCATTATATTCAGATACGCAATCGACCTTGGCATTGAGCACCAGTTCAACGCCCTGATCTTTCAAAATACCCAGAATCGCCCCTGCTACATCCTGATCTTCATGAGGTAAAAAGCGCGATGCCGTTTCGAAAATAGTCACTTTACTACCAAACTGAGCAAAGATTGAGGCAAACTCCACGCCAATATACCCGCCGCCAAGAATGCCCAAATGAACGGGCAAAGTTTCCAGATTCAGCAGGCCGGTACTGTCATAAACCCCCGGCGTTGATGCTAAACCTTCCACCGGTGGCATTACCGACTTCGCTCCGGTATTGATAAAGATCTTTTCACCGGTGAGCGTTAATTCCCCTTCCGGCGTTGTGACTCGTAGCGTATGGCTATCAATAAATTCCGCACGCCCATCAATAACATCAACATTCTCCAAATCCGCCAGATTGTGATAATTCTTATCCCGCAGGAAATTAACCAGATCGGATTTACGACGCATAGCCTGAGAAAAGTCATAATGGAGTTGCGCATCATGAACCAAAGCTTTAGTTGGGATACAGCCAATATTAATGCAGGTACCGCCATACATTTTCTTTGACTGCTCAATAATGGCAACTTGCCAGCCGGCTTTAGCCAGGGTTACAGCCAGAGTTTTCCCGCCTTTCCCAAACCCGACTATGACAGCTTGATAATGATTCATGATTCATCCTCGCCAAGAATTTCTAATCCAAACCTGAGAAAAATAACGCCCCTAAAAATCCCAGAACGATTTCGATAGGTCATAGTGTAGCTATAACGACTGTGCTAACGTATTTCCATCACGCTTGATAAATTGTTCTGGAGTCTAATTTGGATACCCTTAGCAGGCTGATCGCTCTTAATCCCCCGCGGGGCCGCCTTGACCGTAATTGTATTCTGGATGGTGACTGGCAATTACCTCACGCCGCAGGTGACTTATCCGTCATTCGCTGGCATGTGGTCATTACCGGTTCGGCTTGGCTTGATTTATCTTCCGGCGAGTCCCGCCTGCTGGAAAATACCACCATGCTGCTGTTACCCCAAAGCTCCGCCCATCGCCTGCGACAGCATACAAAAGAAAATACCCAGATTTTATGCGGTAGTATGAATATGCCCATTAGCGCTCGCCATTTTCTGACCGCGCTGCCAGAGGTATTGGTGCTGTCCCCTGAGAATGCCTCAGTAAGTCGGGAGTGGTTCCACTACGCTATCAAACTGATGCAGGAAGAGGTGAATCGCGGCCAGCCCGGTGCCGAAGCGATTTGCAGCCAAATGTGCGGGATGTTTTTAACCTTTGCGATACGTGGTTGGCTACAACATTCTCCACTGGATAAAGGGCTACTGCAGGCTTTGCTACATACCCGATTAGGTGAAGCGGTGGCTCAAATGCTGGAAGCTCCTCATTATCACTGGACGGTGGAAAGCCTGGCGCAAATCGCCCATATGTCTCGGGCTAGTTTTGCCGAAGTGTTTCGTCAGGTCTCAGGGACAACTCCGCTTTCATTGTTGACGACTCTGAGAATGCAGCTTGCCGCACAGCGTCTGGCTCGCGAAGCCGCGCCTTTGGTAGCTATCGCAGAACTGGTGGGCTATGCCAACGAATCATCTTTCCACAAAGCTTTTGTGCGCCATTTTGGCTGTACGCCGGGGCAATACCGTAACAAAGCTAAAGAATTGGCGACACATAGCGGAGACTAGAGGGTTGGCCATAAACTGCCTGTTTTAAACAGAAACGCAACTCATCGTTTATTCGCTGTGCGTTTATTGACGACGAACTGAGTAACCATTCGTTTATTCACCGCCAGTGTGGTGGCAACGCTCCGATCGCCAGCACATTATCATTCCCTTTTATCCTATTGCACCCGGCTTAATGGGTAACCCTCAATTTTAATCCCAATGTTATTTTTTTGAATAAGATTCATATAAACTGAATGCCTTTCTCTATCAGTCGAACTGAAATGTGATTATCAAGCTGCAAAGACTTACAAAAACGCGTCGAATTATCGAAGCGAATGTACATTCTCTTTTTGATAAATGCCATGTGTTCTATCTTCTATCTTCTATCTTCTATCTTCTATCTTCTATCTTCTATCTTCTATCTTCTATCTTATTATCGTCGACATTATATATCTTAGCTAATTCCTTATTGGTGCAGCGTTGTAGCATAAGAAAAAAATAATATACCTGCACGTTTAACAAGTCATTTTATACCTCGCTAAGGCACCATCAGGGAAACCTCATTTACGTTAGAAAGCGCCTTTGGAAGAGCAAGATTAATTGCCATAGGGGAGCTAATAATACAAGTAGATATACCGACAGCCAGAACTTACTACTCTTAACCGGTTTTTACTTTCCAGTTGATTATTTATCGCCCGATTTAATCAGAACGACTAAATATAACCGCGCACCTGCTGATAATAAAATGCCTAAATCAGGAAATAAAAAAGTCAGCCACTATATAGGCTGACTTTTTAACAGACTTTTATGATTAATTTATATCGGGATGCTGGGCGATAAGATTCTTTCTTTTTTTCTCCAGCTCAGCAATTTCCTGATCGATATCCTCAATACTTTGCTCAATATTATCATGGTGTTCTTGCAGGATTTCCTTAGCTTCTGCCCGGTCGGAAGCTGCCGGCGTAGCGCCTTTCAGCGGTTTATTCGCCGTTTCCTTCATAAATATCCCTGTAACCAAACCTATAACCGCAACCACCATCAAATAATAGGCTGGCATGAAGAGATTCTGAGTGGATTCAACCAGCCATGCGGCAATGGTTGGAGTCAACCCGGCAATCATTACCGATATATTAAAAGCGATGGCCAATGCACTGTAACGAATATGCGTAGGGAACATGGCAGGTAAAGTTGAAGCCATTACGCCGATAAAGCAGTTCAACAATACGGCCAGAATCAACAATCCACAGAATATCAGGCCAATCACGCCGCTGTTAATCAGGATGAAGCATGGAATGGCCAAAACAAAAAGGCCAATACTTCCGCATACGATAAAAGGTTTGCGGCCAAATCTGTCGCTCATCAATCCCATAATTGGCTGGACAAACAACATACCCAACATGATGGCGATGATGATTAGTACACCGTGATCTTCCGAATAATGCAGGCTATGAGACAAGTAGCTCGGCATATAGGTCAACAGCATGTAGTAAGTGACGTTAGTAGCAATAACCATACCAACGCATATGATCAGATTTTTCCATTGCTTCGTTAGAATTTCGCGGAAAGAAACCTTTGGCGGTTGAGTAATATTATTGCGCGCATCGCTATCCATTTGCTCAACATGCTGTTGGAAGGTTGGAGTTTCTTCCAAAGCGTGGCGCAGATAAATACCAATCAATCCTAGCGGAGCTGCAATAAAGAAAGGAATACGCCATCCCCATTCAAGGAAATTAGCTTCACCGACAATGCTGGAAATCAGAACAACCACTCCGGCGCCTAAAATAAAACCGGCAATGGAACCAAAATCTAACCAACTCGCGAGGAAACCGCGCTTTCTATCCGGAGAATATTCAGCAACAAAAATAGCCGCTCCGGTATATTCACCACCGACGGAAAAGCCTTGGGCCAATTTAGCCAATAACAGTAGTATCGGTGCCCAAATCCCGATTGATGCATAGGACGGAATTAAGCCAATACAGAAGGTACTGACAGACATAATAATAATGGTGACGGACAAAACTTTTTGCCGTCCAAACTTATCGCCGAGGGCACCAAAGAATATGCCGCCAAGTGGGCGAACCAAAAAAGGTACGGAAAAGGTCGCCAATGCGGCGATCATTTGAATTCCGGGATCGGCCCCAGGGAAAAATACTTGCCCCAGTGCGAAGGCGACAAAACCGTAAACACCAAAATCAAACCATTCCATAGCATTGCCTAATGCAGCCGCGGTAATTGCTTTTTTCAGTTTGGTGTCATCAATGATAGTGATATCATTGATTTGCATAGGTTTTACCTTTCTTTTGCGTAATCCCATTATTTACTCCCTTGTATTCATCTTCATTCCACTGTGTAAAGCCAGAAAGAGTTAATTGCTTTAGCAGCCATCAAAAAAATTTATGTAACTATATAAGTAATAACCTATGTAATTACGTGATGCAATGAAGAATCAGGTGGAAATACGGGCTGAATGGCTATTTTTACTGACAAAAACTGACGAAATTATTATGAAAAAAAACCTTATTTTTCTCGATGTTACTGATATTTTTTCCTTTATAACTTACAGGGTTAGCGAAAATTGACAAAAAATGACGAAGACTTAAAGCTCACGAAGAAAAGGACGAAATCATCGACGCGTTCAAAAAAAATAATAAATTTCCTTTGACAGAGCAAATGACTGTTCTTGCGGATTAAATAACCTAACGAATTATTTTGATACATTCTCGTTAGCCGAAGCAACCATAGATAAATAGTGGCTAATAATTATCTGATTAGCCATAAATAAGGCAATGACGCTTTAGTAGAATGGCGAGGCCCTTTATTTATTGTTTCCCTTCCTTTTTTAGCAGCGCTCTCTTGCGCTCAACACCCCAACGATAGCCAGACAACCCGCCATCCTGACGAACGACCCGATGGCAAGGAATCGCCACAGCCAGCATATTGGCGGCACAGGCTCCGGCAACGGCGCGCATCGCCTTTGGTAAACCAATTTTATCGGCAATTTCGCTATAACTCACCGTGGCACCTAGCGGGATTTCTCGCAAAGCTTGCCAGACCCGCTGCTGAAAAGCTGTTCCGCGAATATCCAATGGTAAATCCAGGCCAATTTCTGGCGTTTCAATACACCCCACCACCTGAGCCACCAGGATGTCAAAAGTTTCATCCCCGCCGATTAAAACCGCCTGAGGAAACTTATCTTGCAGCTCTTGCACTAGCTGTTGCGCACTCTCTCCCATCCAAATCGCGCAAACCCCCCGTTCACTTTTCGCCACTAGAATATCGCCCAATGAACACTGGCCAACGGCAAAATAAATAGTTGTTCCGGTTCCACCGCGATGGAATGCCTTAGGCGTCATGCCTAACATGGCATTAGATTTATGGTAGAAACGTGCATTCGATTGATAGCCCGCTTCGAAAATAGCGTCGGTAACAAAACCCGTTTGCGCCAATTGCTGACGTATCCGCTGAGTACGCAAAGCTTCAGCGTAGCCTTTTGGCGTCAGGCCAATCGCCGCTTTAAATCGTCGGTGAAAATGATATGCGCTCTGGCCCACATAATCAGCCAGTTCATTTAGCGTTGGAATATGATCGGACTTTTCAATATAGCGGCAGGCTTTGGAAATTATTTCGTACTGCTGATCTCCCTGAACACCGCCGCAACGTTTACACGGGCGAAATCCTGCTACTTCAGCCGCTAACCTATTCGCGAAAAACACCACGTTTTCCTGCCGGGGCTGACGGGATGGGCAAGACGGTAAGCAATAAATACCGGTGGTTTTTACCCCATATATAAAAGCGCCATCGGCGTCTTTATTTCGCTGGACGATAGCCAGCCAACGCGCCCGATCGCTCTTGAAATTCTGTCTAGCATTCATAATCGTTAACCCTCGACGAATGGAATCGTTAAGGCGTTGCCGTTTAAAATTTCGGTCCCGCCAGTGCTAGCCAGATTAATTCAGAGAAAACGGTCAAACACTCCGCTTCTTGCTTTTTCATTCGAGCTTCGGGTGAAAAGACTTTAATATTTCCCCCCCGCGAGCGGAATTATTTTTCACTCATCTTTGGATAAAGCCCAAAGATACAAAGAAGCGGTGGTGCCATAGGGTGAATAACGTGTTCTATAACGTTTAAAGCGCTCTTTAGTCAGTTCTTTATGACGATATAAATTCATCATACCGCGCCGAATAGCCAAATCCCCCCAACTCACAACATCTGGACGCGCCAGCGAAGAAATTAGCAGCATTTCTGCGGTCCATACGCCAATACCATTTAATCTGGAAAGAGTGCGAATGATTTCGTCATCGCTTTGGCTATGAATATTTGTCAAATCCAGCTCTCCGACCCGCACCGACTCTGCTGCCCCTTTAATATATTGGGCTTTTTTCATTGTCATACCACAGCGCTGTATTTCTTCATCAGGCAATAACAGAATGCGTTCAGGCGTAATATTTCCGACTAATATCTGCAAGCGCGTATTAACGGTTTGCGCCGCTTTTACCGATATTTGTTGTTCAACAATATATTGCACTAACCCGGCAAACAGATCGGGATTGGTTGGACGTTGTAACATGCCAAAGCGTTCAATGGCCGCAGCCATCTTTTTATCGCGTTTTTTGAGATGCTGAATCTCAGTTTCGCCATAAACAAAAAACATGCCCGCCCCTCAGTGAATTGCCTTCGCTACGAATATCCTTCATTGATACTGTATTTTTATCATGATGAATAGAGCCAATCTGGAAAATATTGACGCTAAACGAGATAGGATTTTATTTATCGGCCCAATGAGGTTCACGCCAGAGTAGTTTTCGCTGCCAGTCTCGGCAAACGCTTTTCATCCAGCTTACCATTTGGCGTGAGCGGCATTTCACTGAGCAAATGTAGCTGACTGGGAATCAGATATTCCGGCAGCCTGTGCGCCAAATCACAGAGAATACGACAAGGCTCCGGCGCGCAGGCCGGATAACACTGACATAGGGTCGCAAATGCCAACAGTTTTTCCTCAGCACCCAATCGTTGAACGACCACTTTGACCTGCTTTAATAACGGGCACACGCGGATCAACTGCGATTCCACTTCGGCAATATCGATCAGATAACCGCCGATTCGTACCTCTTCCTCTATACGCCCTAGAAATTGATAATGCCCGCAAGGCAGTTTTCTGAACTTATCGCCGGTACGGTATAAGCGTAACCTTTGGCCCGGTATTGGCTGCCACTCGATAAATCGCTGGGCAGTAAGCTGCGGTTGGTTGAGATACCCTCGCGCCAGCCCGAGGCCAGAGAGATAAAGCTCTCCGGCTTCCCCCGGCAGGCATTCGGCACCGTCACGGTCCAAAATCCAAGCCTGAATCCCAGTAACCGGTTGACCAACATGAACGCGCTGGCCGAGGAAAATCCGCCCATAAAGAGCGGTTACCGTACATTCCGCCGGGCCGTACAGATTATAAAGCGCTACGCGATCTGCCCAGCGATCCGCCAGATTTTGTGGGCAATCTTCGCCCCCGATGGCAATCAGCGACGGTAACCCTGCGGCCTGGATATCAAGACGAGCTAACAATGCGGTAGGTAGAAATAAGTGGCTGCTGCGGCTGTGGACAATAGCCGCTGTTTCCCCGCAGCCAAGAGCCAATTCTCCTCCGCAGATTAACGGCAACAAAGCGGCCATATTACCCGCGTCAAATGCCAGAGATAAGGCGTTATACACCCGGCTGTTGGCGGTGATTCCTAGCCCTTTAGCATGATCTTTCAATAAATTAGCCAAAGCGCCATGTTCGATCATTACCCCTTTCGGCACGCCTGTGGAACCGGAGGTATAGATAATTAAAGCCAACTGCTGGGGACGACGAACGACCTGCGGCGGTTGGCTGCCCGACCAACGTTGAATACCGCGAAGAAATCCGGAAGAGGTTATATCGAAATAGCGGGCGCAGGACCAAAGCGCCATTGAATCACCGCTGCCAACGCCAAGAATCACGCTCAGCCCAGCGTCGGCGACCATATGGCTAAGTCGTCCAAGCGGGTAATCCATATCCAGCGGCACGTAGCAGGCTCCTGCTTTCCACACCGCCAGCAGTGCCACCAGAAAATAGGGATCGCTACCGGTAAGTACGCCGATCCTTGAGTGCTCACCTATTCCCTGTTGATTCAGCCAGTTGGCAATACGATTAGCATCTCTTTCCAGCTGAAAATAGCTGATGATCCCCTGTTGCGCATTCCTTGCCGCAATGCGATCTGGCGTTAACCGACTCCAGACCTCGATCAGGTCAGTGACCGTTTCTTCCATCGGATAATCCATCAGGCCGCCAGAGTTGCGCCACCATCCACGACAATATCCTGCAACGTAATATGGCTAGCTAAATCTGAAGCCAAGAACGCGACCGTTTGAGCAATTTCCGCAGGCGTAGCGATTTTCCCCAGCGGGATTCCGAGCTTGTACTGCTGAGGAAAACCGGCGATGGTGCGTTGCTCGGCGTCTGGCGTTTGCCACATTCCGCGTTGCATTGGGGTATCGGTCGATCCCGGCGAAACCAGATTGCAGCGCACGCCATAGGGAGCTAACTCCAGCCCAACGCAATGGCTGAAACTGGTTAATGCGGCTTTAGAGGCACAGTAAGCGGCCATTTGCATACGCGGTACATGAGCCGCATTTGAGCCAATGCTGACTATCGCGCCGGACCGCTGCTGCTTGAACACCGGAATAAGCTGTTTTAACAGATAAAAAGCACCAGAAACGTTGACGTCAAAACACTGCTGCCAGTCATCCAAACTCAAGTTTTGGGCTTCTCCCATACGCAAAATACCCGCTGCGTTCACCAACACATCGATGCCGGACGCAACCTCAAGCAGTTGCTCGCAAACGTCCGCCACCTGCGCAGGCTGCCTAATATCCAGCACTGCCGTAGTGAAAGGATATTTTTCATTGGGAAAGTTTTTATCCAGGCCAAAGACTTCCGCGCCCAGCGCCGTGAATAATTTAGCCGTTTCAAAACCGATACCCTGACCCGCACCGGTCACCCACACACGCTTACCGGTGAAATCCATTTGTACCATTGTGCCAGCCATTATTTCGCCCCAGCCGCCAGTTGTTTCTCAAACAGTGCCCACCAGCCATTTAAGCTTGGGGATTTCGCCAGATCGACAAAACTCAGCTCAATACCTTGCTGACGCCATTCGGTCACCAGCGCCATGATATGAACGGAATTCAGGCCGTAATCGATCAGATTTTCATCTTCATCAAAGTCTTCGTCACTTTCGTCAATCAGCGCCAGGAGCTGTGCTTTCAAGCTTTCTTTGCTGAATCTGTTATCACTTTGGTTTGCTTCACCCAGCAGTGCCTCAGTGAAAATCACACTTCCGCTACGCGTCGCCACATATTTCAGCGCCATCAGATGCTCTTCCAGCGAGAAATCAGCCACCGCGTCCGCCACCATAAACGGCTTAATATCTTTCATGAAAGCGTCCGTTGCAGTAATCATGCAGCCAATGTGGCCGTAGATACCGCAAATCACCAACTGGTCACGCCCCATTTCCTTCATCATTTGTTCTAACGGCGAGCGATGGAATGCGCTATAGCGCCATTTCACCAAAATCTCGTCGTCTTCTTCCGGCGTTAACGCACTCACTACCCGCTGCTTGGCCGGATGATCGTTTAAACCTGCGCCCCACATGTCATTCAGCAGCGCCCGATCTTCCGGGCTTTGATTATTAGGTTGAGCGGTATAAATCACCGGCACACCCTGACTTTTACAGTAGCGGCGAATGGCGGCAATATTGTCGATCACCCGATTAATCATTGGGTTATTGTCACCGTAGAAGCTGACAAAGTAGTCCTGCATATCGTGAATCAGCAGCACGGCTTTGGTCGGATCGAACTGCCAGCCCACTTTATTTGCCGGAACATGTTCTGCCTGCGGCAGTTGATAAGCAGAAAGAGTTGGAATCGCCATGAAAAAATCCTTATTCACTGATGCTGATTTGGGTCTGAATGGTTTGTCGCAGTAGTCGCTTGTCTATCTTCCCGACCGGCGTAACCGGTAGGCTATCGACCATTTCAAATCGATCCGGCAGCTTGAATTCCGCCACCCCGATACCACGCAGATATTTGCGTAAGTGGAGCGGTTTGAGACTGGCATCGCGAGTTACCACAAAGGCACAGCTTTTTTCACCCAGCATTTCATCAGGCATCGACACCAGCGCCGCGTGAATGATGCTTTCGTGGGTTAACAGCAGATTTTCTACCTCTTCGGCGGCAATTTTTTCGCCCCCGCGATTGATTTGATCCTTCTCACGCCCAACAACGCACAGGTAGCCGTCTTCGGTCATCTGTACTACATCGCCAGAGTGGTAAAATCCTTCATCATCAAAAGCTTTCGCATTATGTTCTGGGCTACGGTAATAGCCGCGGAAAGTATAAGGCCCGCGCGTGACTAACTCTCCCGCTTCTCCCGGCGCAACCGGCTGACCGGCACTGTCCAGCACCCTAACTTCATCATCGGCGCTGATAGGGCAACCCTGCGTGGTGAAAATACGCTCGTCGCTATCGTCCAAACGGGTGTAATTCACCAAGCCTTCGGCCATTCCCAGCACTTGTTGCAACTGACAGCCCAGCATCTGCGGAATGCGCCGTGCCAGCGATTCACTCAGTTTGGAGCCGCCGACCTGCAACAGTTTCAAGCTAGCGAGATCCTCTGTGCCAAAATGCTCGGCGGCCTGCAGCCACAGAGATACAGCTGGCGGAACCAATGAGGTCATGGTGATTTGATGACGTTTAATCAGTGGGAAACAGCTCATAGCGCTAGGCTCAGGAGCCAAAACTACGCAGCCACCGCCATAGAAAATACCCAATGCGCCGGGCGAGCTGAGCGGATAGTTATGAGCCGCAGGCAGCGCGCACAGATAGCGGGTATTTTCATCATTTTGACAAATATCTACGCTGCCTCTGACGCTGTAGTAATAATCATTGTGAGTTCGCGGAATCAGTTTCGGCGTCCCGGTACTGCCACCGGAAAGCTGGAAAAAGGCGACTTCGTCCGCCGCAGTCGGCGAAAAATCAGGCAACTCGCCGTCTAATTCCTCATACAGCATGGTCTGTAACAATGGCGCATAATCATTCTCACCATCAATAATCACAAATTCAAGAGAAGGCACTGACTGCTGCAACTGCTGCGTAAAGGCCGCGTCACTAAACAAAGCGTGGCTGGCGGAGGCAATCAACAGGCGCGGCTGAATTTGTTTAGCGTAAGCATTCAGCTCCAACCGATTGTGGCTAAATAAGGCATTTACCGGTACCACGCCAATTTTCAACAGCGCGAAATACACTAAATAAAACTCGGCGACATTGGGTAATTGCACCAAAGCCGTATCGCCATGTCCCAGTCCCTGACCGGTTAATCTGGCGGCCAGTCGATCCGAAGCGCGATTCATTTCGGCATAGCTGAACTGGCGTTCGCCGCAAATCACCGCCGTTGCCTGTGGACGCAGTTGGCACTGTCTGGACAGCACGTCCGTCAGCGGTAAATCAATCCAATAACCTTTTTCGCGATATTGACGTGCAAACTCCGCAGGCCAACGGGTAAATTCAATACTCATGGCAAACGTCCCTGTGATTGAATTCCCAACGCATTCAACATGGTGCCTAGCTTGGCTTCGGTTTCGGCCCACTCAAGTGCAGGCTGCGATGCCATCACGATTCCGGCCCCAGCAAACAGGCGCGCCTGAGTGTCATGCAGCGTTGCGCAGCGAATCGCTACCGCCCACTCCCCGTTGCCGTCTTCATCACACCAGCCGACGATACCGCTGAATAAGCCTCGTTCGAAAGGCTCTAACTGATTGATTAACCGACGAGCTGATTCCGTTGGGAACCCGCAGAGCGCTGGCGTTGGATGTAATAGGCAAGCCAGTTCCAGCACCGAGGTTTGGGCACTTTCCAGCTCGCCGCTAATAGCTGTAGAAAGATGCCACAGTGCAGCGGTGCTAATCAGTGAAGGCTGCGTCGGGATATTTAACGAGCGGCAATACGGCGTCAGTAAGCGGCGAATTTCGTCGATAACCAAACGATGCTCATACTGATCCTTTCCAGAATTCATTAAGGCTTGAGAAACCACATGATCGCCTTCTACCGTTGCCTGACGTTTTGCCGAACCGGCTAAGGGGTTGGTATAAACTCGATCTCCGTCCTTACGTACCAGAAGTTCCGGGCTGGCTCCCAACAAAACGCCGCCTTCACTCAGAGGAATATGGAAATGAAACGCGCCTGGATTTTGGCGTAATAAGTGATTGATAACCCGGTTAGGATTGATCGGTGTCTCGGTTTCAATCTCTAAAATTCGCGACAATACCACCTTATGCATTGCGCCCCGACGGAAGGTTTCAACCGCCTGAGCAACCGCCTGTTTAAAGTCGTCTTCATTAGGCAGGCTGCGCCACTGAGCGACAGAAACCGGGTCTTCTGATGTATCTGATGCAGCAGAAACCAATTCCTGACGGTCGAGAAATTGATAGGATTGAGGAATGAATAGCTGGGTAGGCTGGCTAATATCAAAGGGAATGGCTCCGACAACGATAGGACGTTGCAGGCCATCGGCGCGCGCTTTGATAAATGCCTTCTGGATCGATTCTTGCAGCGTACCGGGGTATTCCGCACCGCCTTGTGCTCGTTGAGTAATTCGTTCCGCCACCCCCTGTGTTTTTATACTCCGATGTGCTGAAGTGAATAAAAACGCTGAGGAAGTCGCTGAAAAAAGTGAGTTATCCAAACGCCCTGCAGTGCCACTGTGTGCCACAAAAACCTCCACCACGATGTAAATAGTAATGTTAATAATAATTACTATCATTCCACTTAAGCATGGTAAATTACGACGAAGCATTGACATTGTCAATGTATGTAAATATTCCATTAATCATTTTTGCTTATGTGGATAAGCCAGAAAAATAGGAGATTCAACTAAGCCATGTCCCTTTTTTTTCGTAGCATTACGCAGAAAACCCGCCGCGTAGCCTTTCCGGCCTTTTTATGCCTGCTGGCTCTTTTGGGCTTGAGTGGATGTAAACCGGCGGATGAAACGCCCCGGATTTCCCCTACGCCCCCAGCCAGCGAAACCAATGGTCAATGGCCCCGCACGGTTCATACCGCCAGAGGCGATGTGCAGCTTGAGAAAGCACCGCGACGCATTGTTTCTACAAGCATTACGATTACTGGTACTTTGCTGGCAATCAAAGCGCCGGTGATTGGTACTGGCGCAACCGTTCCTAACACCACGGTTGCTGACGATCTCGGCTTCTTTACGCAATGGTCAAAAGAGGCCAAAGCGCGCAATCTGGTACCTATGTACCAAACAGAGCCGAATGCAGAAGCGGTGGCCGGTATGAATCCGGATTTGATTATCATTTCAGCTACCGGCGGCGATTCGGCCTTGAAGTTGTACGAGCAGCTTTCAGCCATTGCTCCAACTCTGGTAATGAATTACGACGATAAAAGCTGGCAGGAACTGGCGCTAACGCTGGGTCAGGCAACCGGCCACGAAGCCGATGCAGAGCGAGTAATTAGCGACTTTGCCAAACGTCTGGATCAGGTAAAAAACAGTATTACGCTACCGCCGCAACCGGTTTCAGCCTTTGTGTATCAGGCTGGAGGGCAGACCGCCAACCTGTGGACGGCAAACTCGGCGCAGGGAAAATTATTATTGGAGCTGGGCTTTACGCTAGCCACTGTCCCTGAATCCGTACTGGGTAATACCAGTATGGGACATCGTAAAGATATCATTCAGTTAGGCGGAGAAAAGCTAGCGGAAGGGCTGACCGGCAACACCTTCCTGCTATTTTCTGGCGACAGGCCTGCGATTGAGGCGTTGGAAGCGAATAAGTTTCTCTCCCACCTAGCGCCACTCCAGCAGAACCGCGTTTATGCGATGGGCAACGATACTTTCCGCCTGGATTATTACAGCGCCAGCAATATGTTGCAGCGAATTGAGGGGCTGTTTAAGAAGGATTAGGTTTGATTTTGATCTTAAGAGCGTATTTAAGCTACTGAAGGTTGGAATTGGGTTCAGTTTCGTAAGCCCAGCAGTTCACTGTCTCCTCACTTGCCGTGGAGGCTTCCGAGCAGGGTTGGCGCGAAAGTGGGGT
>NZ_QCZL01000013.1:0-108977 GCF_003634395.1 Yersinia sp. IP36721 | reverse complement strand
CAGCTTCTGGATGAAGAATCGGGGCTGCACTACAACCGCTTCCGCTACTACGACCCGCAGGCCTGCTGTTACTTAAGTCCGGACCCGATAGGGCTGGCGGGGGGCGAGAATACTTACGGGTATGTGCATAACCCGCTGGGATGGATAGATCCCTTAGGGTTGGCAGCTTGTCCACTGGCAAACGCTGGTAAACTTAAACCACCGTTAGCGAAACCAGGCGAGGACTTATTTGTTGGCACATATAGCCAAGTCCGTGGAGCAAATATAAAGAGTGGTCTTAATCCAACCCATACACCGCATCATGCTATTCAGAATGCTGTTAGTCCGACGACACATGCTCGAGGAATAACGATAAACATGCGTAAAGATCTGCACGAATTAACATGGACATATAAAAAACCGTTTGTCCGAGGTTTAACAAATAGGCAATACCTAGCAAGAGACATTGTTGACCTGAGAACTATATTCCGTAATGCTGGATATAGTAAGGACGTTGTTAATAGGCAGTTGTCTGAGCTAATCAAACAAAACAAAGCATTATGGAAAGCTATGGAGCTATGAATATGAACAGAAATGAAGCGCTGTCTTTCTTACGTCATAATCAACCGATGCCGGATGATGACGTTTTAACACAAGAACTAATTAATAAATATGATGAGGCAAGAAAGTTTTTCATTGCTTATCCTGACAAAGAGGCAATCTCATTATTCCTTAACTCTTATGGTAATGGAGATGGGTGGGGAGTATATCAATTAGTAGAAGATTTTTTTTATAAATGCCATCGCGATGATGTAGTGTTGGAAATACAAAAAACATTAGAAAACCCATCTGTAACCGACAATGTAAGATACTGGGTTACCCAAGTATCAGCAGCATTCGCTGATGCCAAACTAAAAAAAGGCTTGGAAATATCGCTAAAATCGAAGAATGAAGATATCCGAGAGGCAGCACAGTTATCTCTTGATATGATTGATGACTAATATTAGAACGGGGAGATAATATTTGGATCTTTCCGGTTTTTTTATCTGTTGTTACGCTAATACATTATCCTGTTGCACCTGAATCACCACCTTGCCGGGCATCACGTTGATCGCCAGCGGTTGCTCGGTCAGGCCGCATTGCGTCAGCCAGTCCTCTGGCAGAGACAGATTGCCGTTATCCCGTATCTAGTTCACGCAGCCACAGCCAGCCAGAACCCGGTTTAAAATTCGCCGGCCAGCTTCTGGATGAAGAATCGGGGCTGCACTACAACCGCTTCCGCTACTACGACCCGCAGGCCTGCTGTTACTTAAGCCCGGACCCGATAGGGCTGGCGGGTGGGCATAACCCGTATGCGTATGTGCCAAACCCTCTATCTGCAATAGATCCTCTGGGTCTTGCTACATGTAAAGTATACAGACAAATAACGCCTGATGATTTGGCTAGACTGGAACAAGGATTGGGGATAAAACCAAAAGGAATTAGTGGGTCAATTGCAGATCATGTCAAAGGCCTTGATACTGAACATATCTCAGCATCTCTTACAAAAGAAGCAACAAACCGGTTTAGAAGTGGTAATGGATTAATAGAAATTGACGTAAAAAAAGCCATACAAGGTGGGGCGAAATTTATTGATCATAATAACGTTCTCCAAGCGGCTGAAAAATTTGGTTCACTTATTACTAGAAGAGATGCAAAAAGGGCTTTAGAAGTCTTGTTTAAAGGCGAAATTCCTTTTGATGCGATAAAAATCATTGGAAAATAAAGGAGTAAGAATATGCCTGCTTTGTCTGAGTATACAAATGTATATAATACTGCGTTGAATATTCTTGATAAGAAAGGGTTTAGCACTTGGTATGATGATGAGATAGATATGTTTTGCGCTGAGAAAGATGGATGGGATTTTATGGCGGAATCCCCCTGTGCTCTCCTCGGTGTTGTATCTATCTATGAATATAAAAAACCTAGTTCATATAGCGAGTATTGGTGGCGGTTAGAGGAGAAAGATCTTTTCCCTGATACACAAACGAAGAAACCATCTTATGTATCTGTTATAGAAAAGAAATAATAAAATAAACCGAGGAGATCCTATCTGGTTCTTCTCGGCTTTTTTATCTGTTGTTACGCTAATATATTACCCTGCTGAGTCCTAATCACCACCTTGCCAGGCATCACGCTGATCGCCAGCGGTTCCCGGTCAGGCCACACTACGTCAGCCAGTCCTCTGGCAGAGACAGATTGCCGTTATCCCGTATCTAGTTCACGTAACCACAGCCAGCCAGAACCCGGTTTAAAATTCGCCGGCCAGCTTCTGGATGAAGAATCGGGCCTGCACTACAACCGCTTCCGCTACTACGACCCGCAGGCCTGCTGTTACTTAAGCCCGGACCCGATAGGGCTGGCGGGGGGGCTGAACTTATATAGTTATGTTCCGAACCCACTGACATATATTGATCCGCTAGGTCTTTCATCTTGTAGTGCTGGTTCAGGGAAATATCAGGCCGAAAATGTTCTAGGGAGAAAAGTCTATAAGAATACTGTAGATATTAATCCCGGAGCTCCAAGTTCAGTTCATCCGAGTGTACATAAATCAGTTCGCCAAAAAGTTGCTGATGGATGGACTAACTTAGATTTAATGAATAATGGGTATGCTCCAATTGGACCTGATGGCAAACAAATTAACCTCCACCACATACTTGGTAAGGAGCCTGGACCTATGGTTGAGTTGGTATCATCGACACATAAACAATATCATAAGCAATTACACGGATTAATTGAAAATGGTAATAGCTTTAGACATAACGGAAGTCTTGCTTATCAATATGATACATTCAGAGCGGATTATTGGAAACTTCGTGCTTTAGACTTTATGTGAGGAATTAAGATGAAAGATATTGAAAGCTTAATTAGTAAACTATCTTCTACAACTAAGCATGAAGTTTTTTGGTTAGGTGCTGTAGATCAAGAGCAAATTACTAAATTAGAGAGTGCATTATCTTTTAGATTACCGGAAGACTTTAAATTTTTCTTGGAAAAAACCGGTGGTGGTGGAGTTGTTGAGCAAGAAATATCAGGGATTGAAGATAATGATGCGTTGGCTGAGTTCGGTGGTACAGTTTATTATGATACAATGTATTGCCGTAATGAATACTTTCTTCCTGATAATTTGGCAGTGATTTATTTTAAAGATGATGAAATTTGCTGGTGTTTAAATACATCACCAGATAATTTTGGGGAAGTGGTTAGTTATGATGTTTTCCTAAAGAGATATACACAGATAATGCATCGCTCATTTAAAGATTTTTTTGAAGAGTATGTTAATTTAAGATGTTAATAATTAAACAGGAAAGCCCCTCTTCGGAGCTTTCCTGTTTTTTGCCGCTATATCAGCATATTCCCCTGCTGCACCTGAATCACCACCTGACCGGGCATTACGCTGACTGATCGCTAGCGGTTGCTCGGTCAGGCCGCACTGCGTCAGCCAGTCCTCTGGCAGAGACAGATTGCCGTTATCCCGTATCTAGTTCACGTAACCACAGCCAGCCAGAACCCGGTTTAAAATTCGCCGGCCAGCTTCTGGATGAAGAATCGGGGCTGCACTACAACCGCTTCCGCTACTACGACCCGCAGGCCTGCTGTTACTAAGCCCGGACCTGATAGGGCTGGCGGGGGGCGAGAATACTTACGGGTATGTACATAATCCTCTGTCATGGGTCGACCCATTAGGCTTAGCAGGATGTTCTACCACACTTGGTAGGAACATGATGGAGGCGATGGGACTGCCGCGTTCTACGAAATGGACTGGGCATCAAGCCCACCATATAATCCCGAAAGAATTAGCTAACCATCCAGCATTAAAGAAGATCAAATATTATATTGACGATGCCGGAAACGGTATCTTCCTCAGAAGAGTCGATGATGGCACTAGTGCGATGGCAAGGCATCAGGGAAGTCATGATGGATATACACAAGCAGTTAAAAATGCTTTGGATAAAATAGATCTTAATCAATCTAAAGGCGCTATTTTGAATCAAGTGAAAGAAATCCAAGGAATTTCTCGGAAAGGGTTAGAGAATGGCTACCCAATCAGACCACTTGATATGGATAAAGCAGGTGGTGCATTAGGAAATGGAAAGGTTAATGCTGTCTGGACTAATATTTTCACTAAAGGTGGCTGGTAATGGATCAAAGATACATAATCGAACCTATTGAATTTGCATTTACAAATGCTCTCTTTAAAGGGTTGTCTGAAGCTATAAGCCAGAAGGTTATTGTTATTAATAATGTTGATGATGCTTATAAGTATGCGTTTGAGCAGAACCTCCCATCGGGTTATAAAGTTTGGAATGATACGATTGAACAATGTCGTAAATCTTTAAGGAAAAATAAGAAGTTCCAAGAGGCTTATGATTTTGTTAATGGTAATCTTGAAAGTTTACAGGTTAAAAATGCATCATCACTTATTGAGTTTAGAAAGAAGAGAATAAAGAAAACGAATACCGCTCATGATGACTTTATTTTCTCTGAAGCTAAAGAAGATGCGTTTTTTGTATTGTCTACAGTAGCGGTCAATAGATACTTAGATAACTTTATAAAAGACTCCTTTCTTGAAGATATATATGCACTTTACAAAGCAGGTGCGTGGCCGTGTGGTATGAAAGGAAGTGTCATCTTGGTTTTTGACCCAGCATCGCTTAGTTAATATTATTAACTCTTTAGATTAAATGTGTAAATAAAAGCCGGGAAGGGCCTCTTTGGGTCTTCCCGGCTATTTTTTTATCTGTTGTTACGTCACAGATTACCCTGCCGAACCCAAATCACCACCTGACCGGGCATTACGCTGATCGCCAGCGGTTGCCCGGTCAGGCCGCACTGTGTCAGCCAGTCCTCTGGCAGAGACAGATTGCCGTTATCCCGTATCTAGTTCACGTAACCACAGCCAGCCAGAACCCGGTTTAAAATTCGCCGGCCAGCTTCTGGATGAAGAATCGGGGCTGCACTACAACCGCTTCCGCTACTACGACCCGCAGGCCTGCTGTTACTTAAGCCCGGACCCGATAGGGCTGGCGGGGGGCGAGAGGCCCTATGGGTATGTTCATAATCCGACGGGATGGATAGATCCTTTAGGGTTATCTACCTGTCCCAATACCGTTAAAGAAATCCCACGAGGGGATAACCCTTATCAAACTCGAATAGATCCAGCGATACCAGGGAGGCCAGATCCTGCATTCTCAATTGACACTCGTACATTTAATAGTGGGGTTGCTACATCAAAAGGTGGTATTAGAAATAGTCAAGAATTTTGGCAACAATGGACGAAATTACAGCCTGACTCACTAAGCAAGAGTAATTTATATAGAATACAAGAGTTGGGACTTTCACCGAAGATCGATAACACATGGATAAAAGCCTTCCCTGAGCATGTAAACTATAAAGGGGATACTATAATTCATCACCATGTTGACTTTGGCCCTTATGCAATTCCAGTTCCAGGGAGCACTCACGTTGGTAGTGGTGGTGTCTGGCATACAAAATAGTAGAGGTTATTATGCTATTAACTATTGAAGAGATAGAGTCCCAATTAGATAAAAAATTCTCACCGTTCGATGGTGAGATGGATGATTTAATTTTGACAAAAAGAAAATTTCCTATTAGCAACTTAGAATCCTCTGAAAAAACTTTGGATATTACTTTTCCAAGTGATTTTGTATCTTTTTTAAAGAAGTATGATATTGATAATTTCTCTCTTGGTAATGTAGCTTTTGGTTCTGGTGGTGACTATCTTGAAAAAATTATAGCTCTTAATGATAAGGATAACTTTAGTCATTGGTGGGTTGGTAATACTAGACCTAGGGGAGTTATTGTTATAGCATTGTCAGATCCATATGCGATCTTATTAAATACAAATGACTGTAAAATTTATGCTATAACGAGTGAGGAGAGAGCAAGTGATCGGGAGCCTATAGCGATAGATTTTAACAAATTTATCCGTGGGGTAGGTTCAGTCTTCTTGAAAGCATGTTCACGTAATGAGATAGAAATTTTGGTCGGTTCAAAAAATAGTGAGTTTTGGACGGTGATTTAAATATTAGTTTTCAGCCGTAAAGTTCCTCTCTGGATCTTTACGGCTATTTTTATGTGTTGTTACGCCAACATATTACCCTGTTGCACCCGAATCACCACCTTACCGGGCATCACGCTGATAGCCAGCGGTTGCCCGGTCAGGCCGCACTGCGTCAGCCAGTTCTCTGGCAGAGACAGCTTGCCGTTATCCCGTATCTAGTTCACAGCAATATTATGATCTTCAATATGGTCAAGGTCGTAAAACTAGGCCAACTGATATCCAGTATGTATCAAAATGGAAATAAAACTCTTGATGATTTCTTTAGGAATATCTAATAGATAATTCAAATGTTGCAGTGGAAAAATTGATTCGTTTCTTTGATGAAATGAATAAATAGCAAATGAGATATCTCGTATCTTTACGAGAAGGTGATGAGAATGATGCTGTAAAAGCGAAAGAAGAGTGGGGGGTGTATGTTTTTTGTGCGATCTTGTTTTTTTGTTTACACTCTTAAATTCTATGTAATTACATCCATGAATTTAAATCCTAAAAGTGACATTTTCCAAGCTTTTAAAATTATTGTAATTAAATAACGTTGTTGTATTTTAAAAGTGAGTCTTTGATTTTTTAAATGTCTAAATTGGCAATGATGGTGTTGAATTTTTTATATTTTAAATCTAACTATTTCATAATTATATGCTGTTATTTTTTATTAAATAGCAAGTCATTTTTATCGCTAATGGTTTGATAGTGACGCGCTATTCATCTATATCATTAGAAAGAAATAAACCTTGAGGTCAGTTTGTTTAATAATAGAACCCGAGAAAGCAATACCGATGCAATAAAGACGGAGAATAGCAGTGTGAATCTTAGGGTGATGTCTGATAAATTATAGGCACTAGAGATAAAATAGAATATGCCATCGTGGAGAATATAAACTCCTATCATCGATGGGCTGATATAAGCTAGTGTCTTTCTTATCCATTCATATTTAGTATCAAAATTATCAAAGATAACAAACAGACATAGACTCAAAATGAGTACATGAAAGTTATCAAGAAAATAGCCAGCATTAACCGTTTTATACACGTGCAGAGACATAAAGCTCTCATAGAAATACATCGATATAGCTGTAGGGACGATCAATAGTTTAGCCGCTATTCTGACTTTTATGTTTTTAGTGATTTCTCTACCTTTGGTTGAACAGAGAAAACGTCCGACCATATAGTAAAATACCCATGTCCAAAGCCTGAAGTACTGGGGGAAATCGATTAAATAAGGTCTTTCGGTAAAAGTACTGATAATATCAATGGAAACTGAAAAGATTAATAATCCACCTAAGGTAAAGAAGGTTTGCCTGTTATTTTTAAGTATTTTAGATATTATCGGATTTATTACATAAATAAGCGCGATGCTAAATAACAGCCAGCTTTGCAGGAAATAACCTTTTTTAAATCCATCTTCATTGATGAAGTAAAATAAAACGTTCCAGAATATTATGATTGTTAAAATGGATTTGATCTTTCTTAATATATCCTGCCTTGTGATTTCTTCAATCGAGTCAATATAACCTATTATCATGAAAAACAGCGGTGTTGCTATAATAGATAAGAAATAGAGGATACTCATAACCTCACCGCTTAAAAAACAGCTGTCGGAACAGGTTTTACTAGCAGAGTAGAATGTGACCGCAGAAAAGCAGCTAAGGCTCTTTAGCGCATGGAGGCCGACATTTCTCATAATTGAATCGTCACAAAAGAGGGGAGTCCAGAGGGCAAAGCGATGCCCTTTATCATCTGACTTGGTGCAATTTTTTTTGGCTGACTGTGTCTGATCACATACCGCAGTTTGTTCATTGTCACACCTTGGGTTTGCAACAGAAAACTCGCTATCTCATCTATTCATTTTAAGATATCTTTGCACAAAACGAAATTTCTGTCACCGTTCATAGTGACTAACTGAAATTCATAACATCAGGTAGGAATTTTGCCATCACTCCCTCGTTTATTCCCCCTTTGTTCTTACCTTTTAACTCTATTTTGCCAATCCGTTAATTTTTATTGGTGTCAGAGTATTCCTACACAAAAGCGTCTCACTGTCCTATATAACCTAAAAATGCCCTGTGTTTTACTGATTGAACATAAAATCCGTCGGTAAGATAGCGGCCATAAATTAAAGAATCGCTTCTACAACCATAAGGAAGTTGATTGCTTAGGTTCTCAGCAAAAAAGATCGCGTATTGGCGTAAGTTTGCCTTGAACCCGGATTGGTGCTTTGCACGTTGATGTGGGGATAGGCAGTCCGTGGCCTGCATGGAGCCTGATATTACGGGTAAAGGCATGGATTATCTTTTTTGTTCGACGTCTTATTTTAGGATGTGAGTAAAATGATAAGTTGCATGGTGGTAGATAATGATAGATATCTGACCCTTGGGATCATATCTATGGTTAAAAAAATATTTACCGGAATGGGAAGCAAGGAAGATATTAAGTTTTATAAGCGTCCATTCCATCCAGTTGATGTTGTATTTATCGGCGTTGATGAATCCAACTTTTTTGAGGCGTTAGCCCGCCTAGAGAAAATAGCGCTGGATACTAAGGTTTTCCTGATTGCGGATTTAAGGTTAAGTAGTTTCTTTCAGGGAATCCCCGGATTCCATAATGTCACCATGATTTATCGTGAAGAAACTATAGACAGCCTAGAGTCCAAAATTACCGGCGTTATTAAACGAACATTCCGTATCCTCACTGAAGCTGCATCCGATCGTAAAGTAGATCAGCATGAAGTCGTTCAGAATGATGAGCAAAACTTTCTTACGCCAAGTGAAAATGCCGTTCTGGCGTTGTTCAATGAAGGCTTTTCCGGCGGTGATATCGCCAAAATCCTTAAGAAGAGTCAAAAGACTGTGAGCGGGCAAAAGCGCTCTGCGATGAGAAAGTTGGGTGTAAGAACTGATGTTGAATTGATTAAGATGTTTATGTTCAAGTAAAGAAGTTTAGATATACATGCGTCAACGTCTATTGTTGACTTAAACATCGGGCACTGAATTTGCCTTTTTGACACCGATGACACCACGGTGATTGCTAATTTTACCGTCAGGAGTTTAAGGGGTACTCAGTCCCCATCGATAGGGGACTGGTAGATAAGAGGGTTAAATATTTTTCAGCTTGGCTACAGTGCTATCAATATCGATTTCGTGATCGGAGAAGGTATAAGTCACGTTTTGATGAGTGGTTACCGATAGCATTTTCAGGGGAACCGTTTTTTCCGCAATGTTTTCTTCCTGCGGGCGAATTTTATTCATCAACAGTCCAACAGAAAGCACGGTATTAGCTTTATCCACCTCTGCCTGAGCCGGTACTTCTTTAGTAAATGTTTTGAAAGACTTAATGCTGGTAAGTTTGATTCTCTCATTGGCAATAAAAATGTATTTGCTCTCAATGGCAACTTTAACTGCAAAAGCTGATAAACCTTTGCTGTTGGTCGTTGGTTCAAAAGTCACTTCCGCATTTTTCTTAATCATCTCGGGATTAGCAACTTTAATAACGTGAAAATAACGGTTATCTCCGTTTTCATCGGTGATAAAACCAAAACCTTTATCTTCAAAAAAAGTTGTTATTCTACCGTTCATCATGTATCTCGTTTAAGCCAGTCTATTAGTTGCCTATGATACAGGGGAATGCTTTACAGATACAGCCTGAGACCTTTGCCACGTTTATTAGCATTGGGAATCACCATAGATTTGGTTGCAACTTAGGCAGAAATGCAAAGTATTCACACTGACAGTGTGGCAGAGATTGGTGATTCTATCTGTTTTTCTCTTTTTTGTGATCTACATTCTGGACAAAACATCGTTCAATTGCTGTACTGTAATTGACACGGTTGTTGTGTCCAACTATTCACGTAAAGGTATGTTTGATGTCTAAGATTAAAGGTAGCGTTAAGTGGTTCAATGAATCCAAAGGTTTCGGCTTCATTACCCCAGAAGATGGCAGTAAGGACGTTTTCGTTCATTTCTCTGCCATCGCTAGCAATGGTTTCAAAACTCTTGCTGAAGGCCAGCGTGTAGAATTTGAAATCACGAACGGTGCCAAAGGGCCATCTGCTGCTAATGTTATCGCTATCTAAGTAGCCAATATTCTTAAAAACCCGCCCTATGGGCGGGTTTTTTTATGGCTGAAAATAGAGCCAGAGCCCGTTTTCGATGATTACAGTATGAGATGACCGTCCGATAAAACCTGGGTCTGGTTGTTGAGATTCAGGCAGTGAGGCTACAGCTCATCTTAAACGTTATCTTGAAATACTAGAATAAATAAACCTTCAGGAATGCCAGCGAGATCAATACGCAAAGGCCAACCATCAGTAATTCTGTTAGTGTTTTAGGTGATCCAAACATGTTATTTATCCCGCGTTTCAGTGCATTAAGGTGAAACTGTTCTCAGGATACGGATTATCTAATTTGAAACTTAAGAAAACATTAAGGGGATAAATAGCGCACTTAAAAGTGAGAGGAGTCCCCGATTTTTGCTTTTTTACTGTGCGCTCCACATGTTCACTAACATAAAGGCCAGCATTGTCATAGCTAACGAACCCGCCAGATTGAATAATATAGTCAGCCCGGCCCAAATGAATTTACTGTCTTGTAGCAAGTACACCACTTCCAGCGAAAAAGTTGAGAATGTTGTCAGCCCGCCGCAAAAGCCAGTTGTTATTAGCATTTTCCAAACTGGATCAAGGTGCGTCATTCGATTGAATAAGGCTAATGTCAGGCCAATAATAAAAGCGCCAACCAGGTTAACAGTGAGAGTGCCAATAGGTACGTTGGGAGATAACCCGTTTAATTTCATGCTGATAAGCCAACGTAGCGTACTGCCAACGCCACCGCCGATAAAGACTGCCAGTAATGTGGGGAACATAAACACCTTTCTTGTTATCAGGGAGTTTGCAGAAAGGCTTAGGCGTAATTCTACGCACCTTTCTGAGAAGGTAACGTAGACATCATCAGCCTTGAGGGGCGGTTATGGAGGAATGTCATCTCCAGAGCTTTAATTGGATATTACACTGACTTTTTCTTATTTTAAACCCTGAAAGTTTGGTAGCCTATTCGCGATTACATCGTGATACTTAAATGACCAAGGAACAAGCGTGAAAATCCGAAAGGTGAAACCCGGTGACGAAGCTGCCATCTCTGAATTATTGATAGCATTAGATTATGCAGGAACAGATGGTTTTTTAAACCAGCGTTTGCTACAGCTTATTGGGCATCCCGATAGCGGTTTGCTGGCTGCGACTATCAATGATGTTGTTTGCGGTTTTATTTCATTGCATTTTATCCCGCAGATCGCGCTGGCCGGTGATTTCTGTCGGATCAGTTATTTATGTGTGAGTGAGAAGGTCAGGGGAGCAGGAATCGGTAAGCAACTTCTGGATGAAGCTGAAAAGATGGCGCGCGAACGTGGCTGTGATCGTATGGAATTACACAGTCATTCCCGTCGAGTGAAAGCTCATGCTTTTTATCTGCGGGAAGGCTATGCAGAATCACCGAAATATTTTACCAAGTGCTTAACTGAATAGGTATTTAGCTCGCTAGCTCAATACGGTCTCTGCCATTATCTTTAGCGTGATATAAAGCGGAGTCAGCGGCTTTTAACCACTGTTGATAATTGGTCATTTCTGGTTTGAATTCTGATACACCAGCGCTGACTTTGAGCTGCAGCCCCGGCGATTGATTAAAGACAATTCCAGCCAGTTTTTCCTGAATACGCCCTAATACCTCGCAGGCCTGTTCCGCCGAAGTATTAGGGAGGATAGCGCCAAATTCATCCCCGCCGTAGCGGCCGACGATATCTACGGCTCTTAGCCCCAATAATAGCTCCTCGGCAAGCGCCGTAATGGCATCATCACCAACCGCGTGACCAAAAGTATCATTGATGGTTTTAAATTTATCGATATCCAGCAGCACCAAGGACGCGCTGTGTTTATAGCGACGGCAGCTATCAAACTGATTATGAAGCTGATGTTCCCAGTGGCGTCGGTTATACAGCCCGGTTAATCCATCTCTCACGCTAATACGCAAAAGCTCCTCTTTGTTATCTGCCAGGCGTTTGGCTGTGCGATACGTCACCCAACCAAGTAACGATGGATAAATAAAAATCATCGGTAAACAGCTATATACCTGAATTGGTGTGGTTTGCGGCTGGAAAGGTAGTTGAAATATCCAGGCGACCAGTAAGCAACCTATTATCTGTAGGCCAAGGCCTTTAAGAAAAAAAGATTTTCCGCCTGATGCGATATTGTTCATGCTCATCATCGATAAGATGACCACGGAGGGCAGGGCATTAAACGACATTACCGCCACCCATACGCCGCCTGAAATAGAATCCAGGCTTAAATTCAGCATTTCCTGGCGATGCGGGGAATTGGCTCGAAGGGATAATTGATAGGCTAGGTGTGGCCAAATTAACCCGTTTATGACTAGCAGTGCCCACATCCACAACGGAGTTTGTCGGGTGATTAGCACTGATAAGACGCATAACATACCGATACCCAAGCCAAATATCCGGGGTAGGTAGATGCGGCGGGCAAAACTCAATCCGGCCTCGCGCGAATTTGCTCTGCTATATAAGGACAATTGACGCGCTCCGAATAAATCTGATTTTGGGGAATGTTAAAGAATCGACATTCAGCATGAGTCAGAATTTAATTAAGCAGACTCCTGCATAAATCATAGTTCAGGAACGAAATCTGTTACATATTACTGTTGTTTTATCCGGTATTTTATTCGTAAATAATCCACAATTAAGTTAATCCTATTTTGAGTCCTGAACGAATAAGAAGGTATGTATGGAAGGTATCAGTATTACCAAGCTCTTAGTGGTAGGTATATTGATTGTGCTGCTGTTCGGCACCAGTAAACTGCGCACTTTGGGGGCTGATTTAGGTGCGGCGCTGAAAGGCTTTAAAAAAGCAATGGGCGATGATAAAGCTCCGCCAGCCGATATCGCAGAAACTAAAGTTGTGCCGCCGGTAGAGCATAAAGACTAGTTCTAGTTTTATTTACTGCATGGAAATTGCAGATGGTCTGAATGAAAACGGATATCCAGGTGGAGATCCGTTTCAGGCTATTTGCGATTTGAGTTGTAATAAATTATGTCTATTTAACGCGGTTTTTCGCAACTAAAAACCAGCCCAGATATGAATTCAGGCTTATATGATTATTTGACTTCCTCGCCTTTGGCTTGCAAGTCCGCATGATAAGAAGAGCGGACGAAAGGACCACAGGCTGCGTGGGTAAAGCCCATAGCCATGGCTTCGGCTTTCATCTCATCAAACTCATCCGGGCTGACGTAGCGCTGAACCGGTAAATGATGGCGGCTAGGCTGCAAATACTGGCCCAAAGTCAGCATGGTCACGCCATGACGACGTAAATCGCGCATGACTTCAACGATTTCTGCGTTGGTTTCACCCAGACCCACCATCAGACCAGATTTGGTCGGAATATTTGGGTGCGCTTCTTTGAAACGTTCCAGCAGCTTCAATGACCATTCATAGTTAGCGCCTGGACGAACCTGACGATAGACCCGCGGCACGTTTTCCAGGTTATGGTTAAACACGTCAGGCGGCGTTGCAGTCAGAATATCTAATGCGCGATCCATACGGCCACGGAAATCTGGCACTAATGTTTCGATCTTGATCGTTGGGTTTTTGGCACGAATTGCCGCGATACAGTCAGCAAAGTGCTGAGCACCACCGTCGCGTAAATCATCGCGGTCAACGGATGTGATTACCACGTAACGCAACCCCATATCTTTAATGGTTTGCGCCAGCTTTTCTGGCTCGTTGGCGTCTGGCAGAGTTGGACGACCATGCGCTACGTCACAGAACGGGCAGCGACGAGTACAGATTGCGCCGAGGATCATAAAAGTCGCAGTGCCGTGATTGAAACACTCTGACAGGTTAGGGCAAGAGGCTTCTTCGCAAACCGAATGCAGGCCGTTTTTGCGCATCGCCGCTTTGATGCCTTGAATACGGCTGGAATCAGCAGGAAGCTTGATTTTCATCCACTCGGGTTTACGTAACAGCTCCTGGCGTTCAGTCACCACGGTTTTCACCGGGATTAACGCCATTTTATCTGCATCACGGTATTTTACGCCGCGTTCCATCTGAATCGGTTTACTCATAATCGTGCAGGTTCCAGTTCTGAATCTCTAATATGAGATTTTTCATTAAAATCAACGAAATGAGACATTCGTTAAAAATTATTTGAAAATTGTTTAAAAATTATATCATCTTTCCCCCGATTCGTTCAGCCCCCAATTTTGTATGAGTTTGTGCTTTCAGGTAGCAGAATCCTACGGGAGAAACCTTATAAAGGATGATAATCCTCTGCCTGCCAAGGCTGAAGAACGGCATCCACGTAGCCCAATTGGCGAATAAACTCTTGCACCAGAATGGGTTGCACATCGCTGAGCGTTGTTCCTGGCCGGTATGCACTCACTTGTGTCATCTCCATACCGGCGTAACCGCAAGGGTTTATGCGCTGAAACGGTGACAAATCCATATCGATATTCAGCGCTAGCCCGTGGAACGAGCAGCCTTGACGAATACGCAAACCCAAAGAGCAGACTTTCTTTTGCCCGATATAGACGCCGGGCGCATCTGGTCGGGCGTGGGCCTCAATACCAAAGTGAGCCAAAGTTTCTACCACGGTATTCTCAATCGCGGTAACCAACTGGCGAACGCCGATTTTTGCACGTTTCAAATTGATCAGAACATACATTACCTGCTGGCCGGGGCCATGGTAGGTAACCTGTCCGCCACGATCGCTTTGAATGACAGGGATATCTCCCGGCATCAGCAGGTGTTCGGCTTTCCCAGCTTGGCCTTGCGTAAATACCTGATGGTGTTCTACTAGCCAGATTTCATCTGGGGTAGTTTCATCGCGACATTCAGTGAAGGCGTGCATGGCTTGAGATACAGGTGCATAGGGTTGTAGCCCTAGCTGGCGCAAAATGATCTTGTGTTGTTGCAAGCGAGACATCATCTGGTTACAGAAAGGGTGGCGTCAGTATACCAGCACCACCGCAGGGAACCAGTGTTGACCGGTGAAAAAACGGAAGTGTGATAATAATTACGCATGAATCACGGATATATAGATAAAATAAGGCCCGAGTTAATTCGGGCCTCTATTCGTTTTTTACGCGGTGTTACAGCGCAAAAATCTATGGGTATTTATATTGAATCAAATAGATATGGTTTAAATTACAGAACCATACGAACCAGTTCAATTTTACCCAGTTCTTCATACAGGGTTTCTACCTGCTCAATGTGTTCTGCATTGATGGTGATAGAGACGGAGTGATAGTTGCCTTTGCTGCTCGGTTTTACCTCAGGGGTATAATCGCCCGGAGCATGGCGCTGTACCACTTCAACCACCTGGTCAACCAGCTGTGGTTCAGCAATGCCCATCACCTTGTAGGTAAAGGAACAAGGGAACTCTAGCAGTTCGTTCAGTTTAGTTTTCATGTGCGCTCCTGGGTTGCGACCGGACAGTTGATAAGGCGAAATGCAAATCACTTCCGGCATTAAAAATTATAACTCCCGCCGGAGCGGGAGCTTCATAATATTTATAATATGGGGGCAGTCTTCAGACTTTCAAGCCTGTGACCTTAGCCGAACCAATGGTGGAACATCAGTTTGATGTAATCCACCATGCGGCTGAAGAAACCACCTTCTTTCACTTCGTTCATCACCACCAGCGGGCGTTGTTCGATAGTTTTGCCGTCCAACTGGAAGTTGATGCTGCCAACTACCTGATTTTTTGCCAAAGGTGCGTGGATTTCTGGCGTGTTCAGCACGTAGCTGGCTTTAAGATCTTTCATACGACCGCGCGGAATAGTCAGATAAACGTCTTTATCAACGCCCAGCTGTACGCGATCGGTGTCCCCGAACCAGACTGGCTCAGAAGCGAACTCTTTACCGACTTTCAATGGCGCTACGGTTTCAAAGAAGCGGAAGCCCCATGTCAGCAGTTTTTTGCTTTCGGTTTCACGGCCTTTGTAGGTGTGACCACCCAGAACCGCGGAAATCAAACGCATCTGGCCTTCGGTAGCGGAGGCAACCAGATTGTAGCCAGCGGCTTCGGTATGGCCGGTTTTGATACCGTCAACGTTCAGACTGGTATCCCACAGTAAACCGTTACGGTTCATCTGACGGATATTGTTGAAGGTGAATTCTTTTTCTTTATAAATGGCGTATTCGTCTGGAACGTCGCGAATCAATGCCTGACCAATCAACGCCATATCACGAGCGGAGCTGTATTGACCTTCGGCATCCAGACCGTGAACAGTTTTGAAATGGGTATTTTTCAAGCCCAGCGCATTCACATAGTTGTTCATCAGATTCACGAAGGAATCCTGACTGCCAGCAACGTAATCAGCCATGGCCACGCAGGCATCGTTACCGGATTGCAGATTAATACCGCGAGTTAGTTTGGAGACCGGAACCTGATCCCCCGGTTTCAGGAACATCAATGACGAACCCTGGAATACCGGATTGCCGGTTGCCCAGGCGTCTTTGCCTACGGTAACCATGTCTTCGGGGCCGATTTTCCCAGATTTGATCGCCTGGCCGATAACATAGCTGGTCATCATTTTGGTCAGACTGGCAGGGTTACGGCGCGCATCGGCATTCATTTCTGCCAATACTTTTCCGGAGTTGTAGTCAATCAGTACATAAGCTTCCGCGTCGATTTGTGGCACGCCGGGAATCATGGTTTTCATATTGACGTCGTCGGCGTTAGCAACAGAAGCTGCGCTCATGACGATAACGGTGCCGAGCGTTATGCTCTTGATAAAACGAGAAGTAGTTACATATTTCATGATCAGGACAACAACATCCGTGGGGTAAGTTAAGAACGTGCCACACTATAGCAGATGAGGTCTTGGCAGACATCAGGCAATCCCCATCTCTTGCGGCGTTTACACATTTTTACGTGTGGGTGGCAACCCGACATTTTAAAGCCTAACCTTCTGTTTATACACAGATTAGGCTCTAATTTTTCTTGAAACAGCAAAATTGCTACAAGGCGTTTCCAAAAGAATCAGATAGCCAGTTATTATGGCTAACTACGGCCCAGTGATGATAAATGACTGCTGCTGCGCTTCTGAAGATAAACGCTGTTGCAGTTCTGCGGCCTGTTGGCGGCTGCTGAACGGGCCTAACTGTACCCGATGAACGTTTCCAGCGCTGGACACTTTACCCGGTACGCCAAAACGTTGGCTCAGAGCCTGCTGCCAGGTAGAGGCGCGCTGGGCATCGCTTAATGCCCCAACCTGCACGATGTAAGCACCGGAAGCTGAAGCGGATGATGCCGCAGGAGCTACCGAGGTTATCGGACCGGGAGGACTGACCACCGGCGGCGTTACCGGCTCGGCGCTTTCCAGCACGCCGGAAGGCAACGAGGACGGCGCACGTAGGAAACCGCTGCTTTGCGCGGCTACGGGCTGCGCGGCATCGGCACCGGATAAGTTGCTGTTTTCAATTGGACGAACTGGCGCGTCGTTGACGGGGGCGTCCTGCTGAATGGGGTTGCCCATCGCTCCAGACGTTAAATCCGGGCGGCTTGGCAGAGCGTAGCTTTGCTTGGCAATAGTGGTCCCAACCATACCTGGGCCGGAGAGGGAACCGTCAGGTGCAACATTGATAAAATCAATTTTCACCTTGGTATTGTTAGAGATATTCAAGCGATCTGCTGCAGCTTTGGATAAATCAATCACACGTCCCGGAGTATAAGGGCCACGGTCATTGACCCGCACCACGATTTGGCGGCCATTGCTCACGTTGGTGACCCGCACGTAGCTAGGAATAGGCAGGGTAGGGTGAGCGGCGGTTAGCGCATTAGGATCGAAAGTTTCGCCGGTGGCAGTCGTGTTGCCATTGGCTTCTTCACCATACCAGGCAGCCAGACCGGTCTGGCTGAAGTTTTGCGGATCTTTGATGACGCTATAGGATTTCCCGTTCACTTTGTAATCCTGATTAAAATTAGGATTAAAAGGTTCATAACGAGGTTCCGCTCCGCCGATCTCTTCAATCGGCCCATTATAAGTCTGCTGAGTTTGTTCTATAGGTGCTTGATTTTCCGTAGTACAAGCTGATAACAGCACGCTGACGACGCCGATCCAAAGCCATTCCTTACGCATTGCTCACCTCTATAAATTTTTAGATAACATTTTTCGATGAGTATGTATCGACATCACGATACCAAACCCGGCCATCAGGACTATCAGCGCCGAGCCACCGTAGCTGACCAAAGGCAAAGGTACGCCAACTACGGGTAGAATTCCACTGACCATACCAATGTTAACAAACACATACACAAACAGTATCAGCATCAGCCCACCGACCATCACTCGGCCAAAGGTGGTTTGCGCATGAGCGGCGATTACCAACCCACGCATAATAGTACAAAGATACAGACCCAGCAGAACCAATACGCCCACCAGACCTAATTCTTCTGCTAATACCGCAAAAATAAAGTCGGTATGGCGTTCTGGAAGGAATTCTAGCTGGGACTGAGTGCCCTGTAGCCAGCCTTTACCCACTAAACCGCCGGAGCCGATAGCGATTTTGGATTGAATAATATGGTAGCCCGCGCCCAATGGATCACTTTCCGGATCCAGCAGCATCATGACGCGGTCTTGTTGGTAACCGTGCATCAGGAAGAACCAAAGTATCGGGATAAAGCAGGCGACCAGTACGGCGGCGATGGCAATCAAACGCCAACTCATTCCGGCCAGGAACAGTACAAATAATCCGGACGCTGCGACCAGAATTGACGTCCCGAGGTCGGGCTGAGCAGCCACCAGCAGGGTTGGCATAAAGATCAGAATGAGTGCAATACCAGTATTTTTTAATGTTGGCGGACAAACGTCCCGGTTCATAAAGCGCGCCACCATCAGCGGGACGGCGATTTTGGCTATTTCCGACGGCTGGAAGCGCACAAAGCCGAGATCCAACCAGCGCTGTGCGCCTTTACTGATTTGGCCGAAGGCATCGACCAAAACCAATAAAATCACGCAAACAATATACAGATAAGGTGCCCAGCTTTCGTAGACGCGCGGAGGAATCTGCGCCATTACGATCATCACGCACAGGCCAATGGCGATTTGGCCGAGCTTGCGCTCCATCATGCCGACATCCTGTCCGCTGGCGCTCCACATCACGAAGGCACTGTAGGCCAGTAGCGAAAGAATGCAGATCAGAAACGGTAGATCGATATGCATTTTGGACCACAGAGATCCTTTTTGTTGGCGTTCAGTCATGATGTACCTTAATCACCTTCAGTGCCGGGAGGCGTCGGTGCCGCATCCGGTAATTCAGTATTATTATCACCTAACAGTATGTGATCGAGGATCTGGCGGGTAATAGTCCCCACAGCAGGACCCGCGCCGCCGTTTTCCAGAATAATCGCTACGGCTACCGTCGGGTTATCATAAGGGGCAAAGGCCGTCATCAGCTTATGGTCACGTAAATGCTCGGCCACTTTGTGCGCGTTATAGGTCTCATAGCTGTAAACCTGCGCAGTACCTGACTTGGCTGCCGCTTTATACGGTGTACCTTCGAAAAATTTACGGCCTGTGCCGTTCGGGCGGTTGGCTACGCCATACATACCGTCTTTCGCCAGTTCCCAAAAGCCTGAGTGAATATCGCCAATCTGGATCTGTTTTTCCTGACGATAAGGCACCAGCACGCCGTCTACTTTGGTATTTAGCAGCAAATGCGGATTTTTCACATCACCGTCATTGATTAATGTCATCAACGCTTTTGCCATTTGAATGGGTGTTGCCGTCCAGTAGCCTTGACCGATACCTACGGGAATAGTATCCCCTTGATACCAAGGTTTTTTATGGCGCTTTTGTTTCCATTCACGCGTTGGCATGATGCCCGCACGTTCTTCTGATAAATCAATGCCGGTATATTCGCCATAGCCGAATTTGCTCATCCATTCGGAAAGGCGATCAATCCCCATGTCATAAGCAACCTGATAGAAGAAGGTATCCGCTGATTCTTCAATGGCTTTGGTGACATTCAGGCGCCCGTGGCCCCATTTTTTCCAGTCGCGATAGCGTTTTTCTGAGCCAGGTAACTGCCACCAACCGGGATCGAATAGGCTGGTATTTTTATTGATCACGCCTGCGCTTAAAGCCGAAACGGCAATATAAGGTTTTACCGTAGAAGCCGGCGGGTAAACGCCTTGAGTCGCGCGGTTGATCAACGGGCGGTTCGGGTCATTGAGCAGACCCTGATAATCTTTGTTGGAAATACCGTCGACGAACAGGTTCGGATCATAGCTGGGGTTGGATACCAGCGCCAGAATTCCGCCGGTGCGCGGATCGGTGACCACAACCGCTGCGCGGCTACCGCTTAGCAGTTGTTCAATATAGGTTTGCAGATGCAGATCCAGCGTCAGGTAAATATCTTTACCTGCCTGCGGCGGTTGCTCATGCAGTTGACGAATAACCCTGCCACGGTTATTTACTTCTACCTCTTCATAACCGGTTTTACCGTGTAATACCGGTTCGTAATAGCGTTCTATACCCAGTTTGCCAATATCGTGGGTCGCGGCGTAATTGGCCAGAATGCCTTCTTTATCCAATCGCTCGACGTCTTTGTCGTTTATTTTGGATACGTAGCCAATAACGTGAGTGAGTGCGGAACCGTAAGGATAAAAGCGGCGTTGGTAGCCTTTGACTTCAATTCCGGGAAAGCGGAATTGGTTAACCGCAAAGCGGGCGACCTGAACTTCGGTCAACGGCGTTTTGACAGCAATAGAGGTAAAGCGTCGGGAACGTTTGCGTTCTTTTTCAAAGTTCGCAATATCTTCATCAGTCAGATCGACAATAGGACGTAATGCATCGAGAGTCGCTTTTAGATTCTCGATTTTCTCTGGCATTAATTCGAGCTGATAAATCGTGCGATTCATCGCCAAAGGAATGCCATTGCGGTCATATATCATGCCGCGACTAGGAGCAATAGGAACCAGTTTTATGCGGTTTTCATTAGAACGGGTGCGGTAATCTTCAAAGCGAACAATTTGTAAATTGTACAAATTGGCGATCAACACCCCGATAAGTAAAACAATACCTAGAAACGCCACGAGAGCGCGGCGCACAAACAGGGCTGATTCAGCCGTATAGTCGCGAAAAGGGTTACGTTCTTTTTTCATCCCGCTAAACACTTACTCTGGTCAAAGTCACCACGTTGCTCAGGCTGATCACCCGATTATTCCCGGTGGTAAGGATGATTGGTCGTAATACTCCAGGCACGATACAGGCTCTCTGCCACCAGTACGCGCACTAAAGGATGAGGTAGCGTCAGCGGAGAGAGCGACCAGCTCTGCTCTGCTGCGGCTTTACAGGCCGGAGCCAGTCCTTCCGGCCCGCCAATAAGTAGGCTGACGTTGCGGCCATCCTGCTTCCAGCGTTCCAGCTGATGGGCTAACTGAGGAGTTTCCCAGGGCGTGCCTGGGATATCCAAAGTGACAATGCGGTTGTTTTTACCGACCGCCGCCAGCATCAGTTCGCCTTCTTTTTCCAGAATACGTTTGATATCCGCATTCTTGCCCCGTTTTCCGGCCGGTATTTCTATCAGCTCAAAAGGCATGTCTTTAGGAAAACGGTGCAGATAATCCATAAAGCCGGTCTGCACCCAGTCCGGCATCTTAGTGCCGACGGCTACCAGTTGCAGTTTCACTCTTTAGCCCCAGAGTTTTTCAAGTTCATACAGGCGACGACTTTCTTCTTGCATCACATGTACGATAACGTCGCCCAGATCGACAACGATCCAGTCAGATACGCCTTGGCCTTCGATTCCTAATGGAATCATGCCTGCTTTACGGGATTCTTGTACCAAATTATCGGCCAAAGCCATAACGTGGCGGGTAGAAGTACCGGTACAGATAATCATGCAATCGGTAATGCTGGATTTACCTTTCACGTCGATAGAAAGAATGTCTTGGCCTTTCAAGTCATCGAGCTTGTCGATAACAAATTCTTGGAGCGCTTTACCTTGCAAAGGTTCCCCCTCAGGTGATTTATGTCCATAACCTTCGCTGATAATACGTTTCGCCGGAATTTCTTCTCAGCACGCAATCTGTTACGAGTGGTTATGATGTATTTATCGGCAGGATGCCGCTGAAAGCCAGCTGTTTACTGCAATTGCTACAGGGGTTTTCAGCGAATACCTAAAATTAAGCGGCGAAGTATATCATGGGACTAAGGCTCGCGATATAAACCCTGTAACTCGATGTATCGCTGAATTGCGCGCGGTAACAGGTCATCACAGCTTAGTCCTTCACGTCGCCGCCGGCGAATCTCCGTAGCGGATATATCCAAAAGTGGAGTATCTGCCAGATAGATAAAGCCATTGGGTTGCTGGCTGAGTTTTTCTGGTTGCGTAACCTGATGTTGTTCCAGCCAGTTTTGAAGCTCAGGTGTATCCAGCTTCTTGGCATAACCGGGACGAGCGCAGACCAGCAAATGGCAAACATCCAACAGCGATTGCCAGCGGTGCCATTTATGCAGAGATAATAATGAATCCTGACCAATGATAAAAGCCAGTGCTAGTTCGGGACCGCGTTCCGCACGTAGCGATTCCAGCGTATCTATGGTGTAAGACGGCGTGGTGCGCTGTAGCTCGCGATCGTCAACCTGAAATAGCGGGTTTCCCTCAATGGCGAGCTTTACCATTTCCAGCCGTTGTTGCGCAGAGGCTTCCGGCTGTGGCCGATGAGGCGGAACGTGATTAGGCAGCAAAATAACCTGCTGTAATCGGACTTGCTGCGCCAAAGCTTCCACCGGACGTAAATGGCCGTAATGGATGGGATCAAAGGTGCCACCAAACAGAGCGTGTAAGCTACGCTCTGGTTTAGCGCTATCAGCCTGCTTATCCAGCATCAAAGAAACTCTCAGGTAAGGTTTTGCCACAGATCAGCATGGAAAGTGACTCTAACTCAGGCCAGACAGACTGACCGTAGTCCTGCTTGAGGCGAATCTCCATTTGCGTTAGCAAATGCACACTGCGCTGTAATTGTTGCAACGTGAGACGCTGAAGCGCCTGTGTCATCAGATGACGGCGGTTTTGCCAGACTTTATGCTGATCGAATAGGGTTCTTAGCGGCGTCGTCGCCATTTGCCGTTTTAAGTTCAGCAGTAGCAACAGTTCACGCTGGATGGTGCGTAGCAAAATAATAGGTTCGCTATCTTCCAACCGCAGTTGCTGCAAAATATGCCAGGCCCGCTTACTTTTCCCCGCCAGCAATGCATCCAGCCAATGATAAGGTGTGAAATGCGCCGCATCATTGACAGCTTGTTCTACGCGCGGCAGGGTTAACTTGCCGTCGGGATAGAGCAGGGAGAGGCGTTCCAATGCCTGGGATAACGCCAGTAAATTACCTTCATAGCAATAACAAAGCAGTTGAATAGCTGCATCATCGACTTCGAGGTTGAGACTTTTGGCTCGGGTTTGAACCCAGCGAGGAAGCTGAGCCTGTTCCGGTGTCTGGCAGCTGATTAATGCGCCTTTTGGACTCAGAGCTTTAAACCAGGCGCTGTTTTCCTGCGCTTTGGTGAGTTTGTTGGCACGCAATATCAGAAGAATATCGGGGTGTAGCAGGCTTGTCAGTTTAGCTAACTGTTCGTTCATAGCGGCGGTTAAACCACTATCAGGGAATACCAGCAGCAGAGTTTGGCGGCTGGAGAACAGGCTTAGAGCCTGACAAATGCTGAAGATATTCTCCCATTCGGTATGGGTATCTAACGCTACGGTGTAATGTTCGGTAAAACCTTGCTGCGATGCAGCCTGACGGATGCGATCCTGACTTTCCTGTAACAGCAGCGGTTCGTTCCCACACAGCAGATAACAAGCGCGCAGCCCCTCTTGGAGCTGCGCGGCGAGTTGTTCAGGATAAATACGAATCATTGGGCAGAGGCAACTGGAGTCACTGTTTTGGCCGTAGCCGGCTTAGCGTCTTCTTCCTGTGCCTTTTTCACTTCTTCAGCGTGTACGGTCAGTAATTTCCGCACTAACTGTTGAGCGGCCTGCTCACGCATTTCCTGCGCAATGATGTCACTTTCTGCCGTTTTTGCTAACGCGGTTAACGGGTTATCAAAGAAGGAGCGGAAAACGGTCACATTCAACGGGTAAATATCGTGCCCAGGAATCAGCACCTGCGCCTGAACATTCAGTACCATTTGGTATTCTGCGGTCACGCCGTTCTGGAACACCGAAACGGTGTCCTGACTTTGCGACGATCCCAAAATACGCAGCGTCGGCAGATCCTTGCGCATCGCATCGTCAACAATGGAGACGTTGCTTAGACGCAGCTGTTGACGAATAGAACGCGTCAATGGCCCATAAGGATCGCTGCTTTGCAGCAACATTTTTTGCAGTTCCTGAGGCACTTGTGTAGTGCCCCGCAGATGAAAACCGCAGCCAGCGGTGACCAGCACCGCTAACCCCAGCAACAGCGTCAGAATACGATGTCGCACAACTCCTCCTTGTCTTAACCTACAACCAGGTTAAGCAGTTTGCCAGGGACATAGATCACTTTACGAATCGTAACCCCATCCAGATATTTTGCCACCAGACGCTCCTGACTTGCGCACTCGCGTACGTATTCTTCAGTTGCATCGGCTGGCACGGTGATCTTGCCGCGAACCTTGCCGTTTACCTGTACCACGACTAACTTGGAATCTTCAACCATGGCCTGCTCATCAGCCATTGGCCAAGGAGCGGTATCGATATCGCCTTCGCCGCCCAGTTCCTGCCACAGAGTGAAGCAGACGTGAGGGGTGAACGGATACAGCATACGTACCACGGCCAGCAGTGCTTCTTGCATGAAGGCTCGATCCTGCTCGGTTTCCTGCGGCGCGCGACCCAGTTTGTTCATCAGCTCCATCACGGCGGCAATCGCGGTGTTGAAGGTCTGACGGCGGCCTACGTCATCGGTCACTTTAGCAATGGTTTTGTGCAAATCGCGACGCAGTGATTTCAGATCTTCAGTCAGGCTGGCGATATCCAGCGGCTGTGTAGCCCCTTTGCTGGTGTGTTCAAACACCAAACGCCATACGCGCTTCAGGAAGCGGTTCGCCCCTTCAACGCCAGATTCCTGCCATTCCAGCGTCATTTCTGCCGGAGAAGCGAACATCATGAACAGACGAACGGTATCCGCGCCGTATTTTTCTACCATGACTTGCGGGTCGATACCGTTGTTCTTCGATTTCGACATTTTGCTCATACCGGCATAAACCAGTTCATGGCCTTCGCCATCAACGGCTTTAGTAATACGGCCTTTGTCATCACGTTCAACAATGGCGTCAACCGGAGATACCCAGATACGCTCGCCGTTGCTACCGGTGTAGTAGAAGGCATCGGCCAGAACCATGCCTTGACACAGCAGACGCTTGGCTGGTTCATCCGAATCCACCAAACCTGCATCGCGCATCAGCTTATGGAAGAAGCGGAAGTACATCAAATGCATGATGGCGTGTTCGATGCCGCCCACATACTGATCGACCGGCAGCCAGTAGTTAGCCGCAGCCGGGTCCAGCATGCCGTCGTCATATTGCGGGCAAGTGTAACGCGCGTAGTACCAGGATGATTCCATAAAGGTATCAAAAGTATCGGTTTCACGCAGACCCGGCAATCCGTTAACGGTGGTTTTTGCCCACTCGGCGTCGGCTTTGATTGGGCTGGTAATGCCGTCCATAACCACGTCTTCAGGCAGGATCACCGGCAGTTGATCTTCTGGTGTTGGAACCACGGTACCATCTTCCAGCGTGATCATCGGGATTGGCGCGCCCCAATAGCGTTGACGGGAGACACCCCAGTCACGCAGGCGGTAGTTCACTTTGCGTTGACCCACGCCAAGCGCGACCAGCTTATCGGCGATAGCATCGAAAGCAGCTTGATAATCCAGACCGTCGAATTCCCCTGAATTGAACAAAGTGCCTTTTTCGGTCAGTGGCGCAGCGCTCAAATCAGGCGCGGTGCCTTCGGCGGTCAGAATTACCGGCTGAATTGGCAGGTTGTATTTGGTCGCAAACTCCCAGTCGCGCTGATCGTGACCCGGAACGGCCATCACTGCGCCAGTGCCGTAATCCATCAATACAAAGTTAGCGACCCAGATCGCCACTTCTTCGCCAGTCAACGGATGGATAGCAGACAGGCCGGTGGCCATGCCTTTTTTCTCCATGGTTGCCATTTCGGCTTCGGCCACTTTGGTGTTACGGCATTCGTCAACGAACTCGGCCAGCGCCGGGTTGGTTTTGGCTGCTTCTAGCGCCAGCGGGTGACCGGCAGCAACGGCAACGTAGGTGACGCCAAAGAAGGTATCCGGGCGGGTGGTGTAAACAGTCAGTTTTTCCGCACTGTTAGCCACGTCAAAGGTGATTTCCACCCCTTCAGAACGGCCAATCCAGTTGCGCTGCATGGTTTTCACCTGCTCTGGCCAGCTTTCCAGCTTGTCCAGATCGTTCAGCAACTGATCGGCATAATCGGTGATTTTGATAAACCACTGCGGAATTTCTTTACGTTCGACTTTGGTATCGCAACGCCAGCAGCAGCCGTCGATAACCTGTTCGTTAGCCAGAACCGTCAGATCGTGAGGACACCAGTTCACCGCGGAGGTCTTTTTGTAGACCATGCCTTTTTCATACAGCTTGGTGAAGAACCACTGTTCCCAACGGTAATAGTCAGGTTTACAGGTGGCGATTTCGCGATCCCAGTCATAGCCGAAGCCCAGCAGTTTCAACTGGTTCTTCATATATTCGATATTGTCGTAAGTCCACGGAGCTGGCGCGGTGTTGTTTTTAACCGCTGCGCCTTCAGCTGGCAGACCAAATGCATCCCAGCCGATAGGCTGCAGGACGTTTTTACCCAGCATACGCTGGTAGCGCGAAATCACGTCACCAATGGTGTAGTTACGAACGTGACCCATATGTAGGCGGCCAGACGGATATGGCAGCATAGAGAGACAATAGTATTTCTCTTTGCTCGCGTCTTCAGTCACTTTGAAAGTTTGCTTCTTTTGCCAATGAAGCTGAACGTGCGATTCGATATCTTCCGGGCGGTATTGCTCTTGCATGGCAGCCAATGGTCCTATAGTGAAAACAGCTACACCTGTAGCATCATCTGTTTAATATCATAAAGTGAGATCCGCATAGCATAGCTGATAAGCGGCAGCCGCAACAACACTCTACGGGTCACTGTCGCGTTTTTCTGCGCGACCTATAGCATTTACGGGCAGAGTGAGGACGGTCACACCCTAATGATCGCGTGACATCAGGTATTTACGGCTAAAATAAATAGAGATACCTTTAATTATCAGGCGAAAGATAAGCTTTATCACAGGTTACTCGAGGAGACTGTATGAACAAGGTGGCTCAATATTACCGTGAATTAGTGGCATCGCTGACCGAGCGCTTGAAAAATGGAGAACGGGATATCGATCAACTGGTCGCCAGTGCGGAACAGCGGCTGAACACGGTAGAAGATTTAACGCGCAGCGAAGTCGATCAGATTACTCAGGCCGTTCGTCGGGATCTGGAGGAGTTTGCTCGTAGTTACGAAGAAAGTAAGGAAGAGTTTACCGATAGCGTTTTCATGCGGGTTATCAAAGAGAGTCTGTGGCAAGAATTAGCCGATATTACCGATAAAACCCAGCTTGAATGGCGCGAAGTGTTTAAGGATGTCAGCCACCACGGGGTTTATCACAGTGGGGAAGTGGTCGGGTTAGGTAATCTGGTTTGCGAAAAATGCCACCACCACTTAGCGTTCTATACTCCGGAAGTATTACCTCTTTGCCCAAAATGCGGTCACGATCAGTTCCACCGTCGCCCATTCCAGCCATAACCTTCACTTCTAGACACTCCGCCTGCGCGGAGTGTCATAAAACCATTATTTCCCGTAGCGAGACACGCGCTCAACCAGTAAATCAATAAAACCCTGCCGATCAATATCCATCAATATTTGCGTATTGGCCGGTTTTCCCGTCAATTGATAGAAATCCGTTACCGTCATGCCTTGCGTGTATTTGCCCTGAGTCTCTATTCCAACCCAACGGTCAACGCTTTGGAACAGCTCGGGAGCCAAGAGCCAGGCAATGGTGCAAGGATCGTGCAGTGGCGCACCTTTAAAGCCCCAGCGTTCCTGGCGATGATAAAGCATAAAGAAATCCAATAGACCGGCAACCACGTCGGCCACCGGATTGCCAAGCTGACGGAAACGCTCAATATCCTCGCTCATTACCTGCGCTTTATGGGTGACATCCAACCCGGCCATGGTCAGAGGAATGCCAGATTGGAATACCCGTTCGGCGGCCTCCGGGTCGACATAAATATTAAACTCTGCCGCTGGCGTCCAATTGCCCAACATCACCGAGCCGCCCATGATCACGATGCGTTCGATTTTGGGCGTCAGTTCGGTGTGACTGGCGAGGAATAAAGCGATATTGGTCAAAGGACCCGTGGCTACCAGCGTGACGGGACGCGGGCTGGCGCGCAGAACTCTGGCTATCAGTTCCACCGCATTTTCCGCTTGCGGCGCAAAATCTGGCTCAGGCAAAACCGGGCCATCCAGCCCACTTTCTCCGTGTACGTTATCGGCGATGATAAGTTCGCGAAGCAAAGGTTTTTGCGCCCCACCGGCCACGGGAATATCTCGACGTTTCAGCAAAGTCAAAATGCGCAGTGCATTACGCAGCGTTTTTTCCGGTGTTTGATTACCGGCGCTGGTGGTCACAGCTGCGATTTTCAGTTCGGGGGAGGCGAGAGCCAGAATCAGTGCCATGGCATCGTCATGGCCGGGATCACAATCGATAATAATAGAGCGGGACATAGGGTTTCCTCTTGTTGTTTCTATTTGTTGTCGACAATGGACAAAATAGTCAAAAGAGGCAATAAACGGCACTGAAAAACAAGAGGGGATATCCGAATCCTCCCCCGAAAGGGAGGATAATTATTGGCTAGGCCTTAGTGCAGAATCTTGGCGAGGAAGTCTTTCGCTCGCTCAGATTTAGGATTGTTGAAGAAATCGTCCTTATTACTGTCTTCGACAATTTTCCCTTCATCCATAAAGATCACCCGATGCGCCACTTTACGGGCAAAGCCCATTTCGTGAGTGACTACCATCATCGTCATGCCTTCGTGAGCCAGTTTGACCATGACGTCCAACACTTCATTGATCATTTCCGGATCGAGCGCCGAGGTCGGTTCGTCAAACAGCATGGCGATAGGGTCCATGCACAGCGCACGGGCGATGGCGACGCGTTGTTGCTGACCGCCGGAAAGTTGAGATGGGAATTTGTCGGCGTGAGTCGTTAACCCGACTCGTTCCAGCAGTTTTAGCCCTTTTTCCCGCGAGGCGGCTTTATCGCGTTTCAATACTTTTACCTGCGCCAGCGTCAGGTTTTCGATGATCGATAAATGAGGAAACAGTTCGAAATGTTGGAAAACCATGCCGACTTTGGAACGCAGCTGAGCCAGATTGGTGCCTTTATCATTCACGGCGATACCGTTAACTAAAATATTGCCTTGCTGAATAGGTTCCAGCCCGTTGACGGTTTTAATCAGGGTGGATTTGCCTGAGCCTGAAGGACCGCAGACTACCACGACCTCACCTTTTTTAACTTCGGTGGAGCAGTCGCTCAAAACCTGAAAGTGACCATACCACTTAGAAACATTTTTCAGGGAAATCATCAAACAGTCCTTTTCTTCAAATAGTTAACCAGCATCGACGCCGCAATACTGATAACAAAATAAACCAAACCGGCGAACAGAACCATTTCGACCTGAGTACCGTCACGCTCACCGATGGTGGTCGCGGTGCGGAAGAAATCGGCCAGACTAAGCACATACACCAGCGATGTATCCTGGAATAGCACGATGCCCTGAGTGAGCAAGAGCGGAACCATCGCCCTAAATGCCTGAGGTAAAATAACCAGACGCATCGATTGGCCTTGGGTCATCCCTAAAGCCAGGGCGGCGGATGATTGTCCGCGGGAAATGCTTTGAATTCCCGCTCGGATAATTTCCGAGTAATACGCCGCTTCAAACAGGGAAAAGGCTACCATGGCTGAGATCAGCCGAATATCGGTTTTTGGCGATAGCCCAAGCACATTTTGTAATAAGCTTGGAACCACTAGATAGAACCACAGCAATACCATGACTAAAGGCACTGAACGGAATAGATTGACGTAAAGGGTAGCAAACCAGCTGATCGCTTTGATCGACGACAAACGCATCACCGCCAGTATGGTGCCCCACAGAATGCCGAAAACGATAGCAATAACGGTAATTTTGGCCGTAACGGCCAGCCCTTGTAGCAAATAAGGCATGCTGGGCGCGATGGAACTCCAGTCAAATTCGTACATTATTTACTCCCCAAATTGCCGGGTAACTGCAATTTCTTTTCCACCAATCGCATAATCAGCATGATAACGGCGTTAATTAAGACATAAGCCAACGTGATAGCCGTGAAGGATTCATAGGCATGCGCGGAATAATCCAGCAGTTTACCGGCCTGCGCCGCCATATCCACCAAACCTATAGTTGATGCAATCGCCGAGTTTTTTACCAGATTCAGCATTTCGGAAGTCATCGGCGGAATGATGACGCGATAGGCATTGGGCAATAATACATAGCGATAGGTTTGCGGCAGAGTCAGGCCCATCGCCAGCCCGGCGGCCTTTTGGCCTCGCGGCAGGGATTGAATACCGGCTCTAACCTGCTCACAGACGCGAGCCGCGGTGAACAGCCCAAGGCATAGCATGGAAGAAAGGAAAAACTGTATATTCGGGTCTAGCTCAGTTTTAAACCACATGCCGATATGGGTCGGCAGCAGTTCGGGAACCACCAGATACCAGGTAAAGAATTGCACAATGAGCGGGACGTTACGGAATAACTCCACGTAACAGGTACCGATTGATGACAGAAGCCGATTGGGGACGGTTCGTAAAATACCGAACAGGGAACCGACGAAAAAGGCAATAACCCATGCGCTCAACGACAGCGCAACCGTGACCTGAAAACCAGACCAGATCCAGCCTAGGTAGGTGGTGTTACCGAATGGGGCGGGTTGAAGGAAAATCCCCCAGTTCCAGTCTATAGACATAGCTAACTCCCTTAAAAGGGTGGAGAAACCACCCTGAAGACTGATGATGAATAGCCGCACCGCGCTGACCAAAAGGAAACAAAAAAATGCGGAGTGGGGAACGGCCACCCCGCATCCTGTCTACCAAGCGGTCATCATCAATCACCAGGACAGCGTACTGCCCCGGATATTATTTTTAGTTCAATGCCTTGTCGTTAGGTTCTTTGAACAGCTTTTTCATGTCATCAGACAGAGAGAAATTCAGGTTCAGATTTTTCGGCGGGATAGGCTGCGTGAACCAGCGCTCAAAGGATTTGGTTGCTACGCCAGAAGTTTGCGCGTTGGCAATGGTTTCATCCATTAACGCTTTAAACTGCGGGTCATCTTTACGCAACATACACCCGTAGGCTTCCTGAGATTGCGGTGTACCTACAATCTCCCAATCCCCTGATTTCTTGGCTTTGGCGCGTTCACCGGCCAGCAGAGCGTCATCCATCATAAAGGCGACGGCGCGGCCGCTTTCCAGCGTACGGAAGGAATCACCGTGATCTTTGGCGCTGATAATGCGCATGTTCATTTTGTTTTCTTCGTTTAATTTGTTCAGCAGCACTTCAGAAGTGGTACCGGAAGTCACTACCACGGCTTTACCAGCCAAGTCTTTGAAATCTTTAACACCAGAGTCTTTTTTGGTCAGCAAACGGGTGCCAACCACGAAGATGGTATTGGAGAATGCGGCCTGTTTCTGGCGCTCGACATTATTGGTGGTGGAACCACACTCAAAATCAAAGGTGCCATTTTGCAGCAATGGAATACGATTTTGTGACGTCACGGGAATCAGCTTGACCTGTAAATCCGGCAGATTCAGTTTTTTCTTCACCGCATCGACGATCAGGTTGGAGTAGTCCTGTGAATAACCGACCACTTTCTGCTGATTATCGTAATAAGAGAAGGGAACGGAAGACTCACGATGGCCAACGACGATCACGCCGTTATCTTTGATTTTCTTCAGCGTGCCAGCCAGTTCTTCCGCATGGGCTACGCTACTTGCCATTCCAACTAACAGTAGCGATAACGCCAGTTTACGCATTTGCATGGTCCAACTCCTGTGATGTTATGGTGCTGCTTGATGTTGTGATGCTGAAATCGTCTTATCTGAATTGGGTATATGACGAAAAAATCATTACCGCTTTATTAACGAGCGATCTCTTCACTTACTTGTAACAGATTATCGCGATAAAAACGTATCTTGTTATATAAATGATATTAAAATGTTTGCTTTTTGAGACGGAAATCGCACCAAATAAAGGCAATTAAACAAAGATGCACCAAGTTCGTGCTGTAAATGCGCTAAATTTGTGCAATAAAACGGCCAGCCTTGGCTGAGAATAAGAAAACCGAGGAATAACGACCAGAATCATAAGGAATATTGCAAGGCGTGTGCCAATTGTGGCTCTCCCGCGGGAAACGGGAGAGAAAATGCGGGAAAAGGCGACTATTCGGTTGGAGTGATCCGTTGGGTAATAGCTAAATGGGCTTTAAACACCTCCAGCGCCGATGGGAGCTGTTCTTTTTTGAGCTGTTTTTCCGGGTTCCACAGCTCGGCAAAAGTAATGGCTCGGCCACAGTGAATAAAGACTTCGGTAACCTCGATCACCAGAACGCTGCGCGCGGGCTGCCCATTTTGTGCAAAGCGGTTGCACAGTTCTGGATCAACGCTGATCTTAGCGCGGCCATTTACTCGAAAACCTTCATTCCAGCCGGGAATCAGGAACAAAATACCGAGGAATGGGTTTTGCAGCAGATTACGGATGCCGTCCAGACGGTTATTTCCTGGGCGGTCCGGAAATAATAAGGTTTTATCGTCTTCAACATGCATAAAACCGGGTTCTCCTCCCTTAGGTGAACAGTCAACGCCGTTGGCACCAAAGGTACCTAAAATGGCGAAGGGAGAAGCAGCGATCAGCTTTCGGGCATAGCTATCGAGATGATCAATCTGCTTTTGCACCACGTTTTTATTAGGCGACGCATAATGCTGACTCAACTGATCTTCAGTTGTCAGGATAAATTCTGGATTCAGTTGCATACAGTCTCAGTTAATGATTATGCTAATTATTCGTATTGATGAGAACGATAACAGCCGCCATGCCAATGCGCAATATTAACGCAATACGGGTAATAAGGCCGCAATCCGCTTAAACAGCGCTATTTTGATACAAATTTAGCAAACATCTCGTGCCGTAATGGCGTTAGCTTGATGAAATTTTTGATGTTTGACGGGGAAATGAATCGCCGCAACGCAGAGATGCTGCGGCGATTTTTTACGTTGAATGAACCAAGGATGCGTTCGGATCGATTAATTCTTACCTGAACGCGCGACGAAACCCAGTGTGATCACACCGAAAATCAGCGTAATCACCCAGAGTGGCCAGCCGCCAAAACGGGCATAAGGCGTCAGACCGGTGGTTGGTGTCACTTTCACTTCCAGCACCTCGCGCGTGAACTGCGGGATCTGAGCCAATACGTTACCGTCAGCTCCCACCGCAGCGGTGACGCCGTTGTTGGTGCTACGCAGCAGAGGACGACCCAGCTCCAGCGCTCTCATGCGCGCCATCTGGAAATGCTGCCATGGGCCGATGGAATGGCCAAACCAGGCGTCATTGGAAATGGTTAGCAGGAAATCCGAATTCGCTTTGAAATTATCTCTCACCTGTTGGCCCAGAATAATTTCGTAACAAATCGCCGCCGTCATATCAAAACCGGCTACGGTGACCTGTGGTTGCACATAGCTACCGCGGCTAAATGAAGACATTGGCAGGTTGAATAAGGGTGCCAGTGGCCGCAGCAGGGCTTCCAGCGGGACATATTCACCGAAAGGCACCAGATGATGTTTGCTGTAGCGATTTAGCGTCGGATATTGGTAGGGCTCTTTATCGCCGAGCACAATCAGGCTGTTAAAGAAACGGTAGCCATCCGGCGTATTGCGAGCGTCAACAATACCGGTAATCAGGCTACTGTGATTGGCGCGCATCAAGCTGTCCATCATGGTCAGGAAGGCAGTTTGATCGGTTTCAATATCGGGAATAGCGGATTCAGGCCAGATAATAATCGGCGCTTTGCCCATATAAGGTTGGCTGGCATTCAAATACACTTGCAGGGTATCGATCAGTGCCTTCGGGTCCCACTTTAACGATTGAGCAATATTACCTTGCACCATCGCCACATTCACAGCGCGTTCCGGCTGAGGGGTAAACCAGTGCCATTGGCGCAGCGGCCAGGGCAGCAGCAGTAATGCCGTAGCAATAACCGCTGGCAGCCAGCGTCGCTGGTGGATCGCATAAGCCAGTAATCCACTGATGGCGACCAGAATAAAGGTAACGCCATCGACGCCTAAAATCGGCGCAATGCCCTTCAGCGGCCCGTTAATCTGGGTATAACCGAACTGTAGCCAAGGGAAACCGGTCAGCACCCAGCCGCGTAAAAACTCGCTCAGTTGCCATAAGACAGGCGCGGCAATGGCTAAGCGCCACCAGGTAGGTTTCGGGCACAGGCGGGTTAGCGCACCGGCAAACAGCATGGTGTAGAGCGACAAATAGGCCGCCAGTAACACTACCAGGAATAGGTTGACCATCGTCGGCATACCGCCAAATTCGGCGATAGTGACATAAACCCAGTTTACGCCAGTGCCAAATAGCCCCATTCCCCAGATAAAACCGATAAAGGCAGACTGTCGAGTACTGCGATTTAAAGTCAGACTGAGTAAACCAAACAGGGATACCAGCGAGGCTGGCCAGAAATCGAAGGGGGAAAATGCCAGCGTACCGCTGGCACCAAAAAACAGCGCCAGTAGGGCGCGAACCCACTGGCGATTGAATAACGAAGCGTTAGCCATCGAGAATTTATTCTTCCAATTTCGGTTGTGGTGCATCATCCGGGATTTTAACGTGAACCTGAATAATACGTCGGCTATCAGCCATGGCAACTTTGAATAAATAACCTTCAATTTCAATGGTTTCACCGCGCGCAGGCAGATGACCAAAGGCTTGCATGACTAAACCACCGATCGTGTCCACTTCATCATCGTTAAAATGGGTATTGAACACTTCGTTAAAATCTTCGATTTGAGTCAATGCCCTGATGGTGTAGGTATGACGACTGAGCTGACGAACGTCGCGATCTTCTTCGTCATCGTACTCATCTTCAATTTCGCCAACGATCAGTTCCAGAATGTCTTCAATGGTAACCAGCCCAGAAACACCGCCAAACTCATCAATGACAATCGCCATATGATAACGTTGGGAGCGGAATTCCTTTAGCATCCGGTCGACACGCTTGCTCTCCGGCACGACAACTGCCGTCCGTAACACTTTGTCGATGCTGAACGGTTCGGAATCTGTGCGCATAAACGGCAGCAAATCCTTGGCCATCAGGATGCCTTCAATGTGATCTTTATCTTCACTGATCACCGGGAAGCGGGAGTGGGCGGATTCAATAATCACATCCAGGCACTCATCCAGCGTTTGGTTACGCTTGAGTGTGACCATTTGAGAGCGAGGGATCATAATATCCCGCACGCGCTGCTCGGCGATGTCCATGACGCCTTCCAGCATGTCACGGGTATCGGGATCGATCAGATCGTTCTGTTCTGAGTCACGGATAAGCTCGACCAGATCGCCACGGTTTTTAGGTTCGCCGTGGAACAATTGGTTAAGGATAAGAGTAAAGAACCCTTTCTTGGGACTGGGGCTATCATTGTTTTGTGAATGGTCGTCGCTCATGGCGTTTTAGTTAAGTTTACTCATGTTAAGTATTGTCATTATCAGCAGCGTAAATAGCACGCTGCCAACGCATTATTCGGGGTCTTTTTCTGAAAGATACGGGTCCGGATAACCCAGACTCTGCATGATTTCAGTTTCAATCGACTCCATTTCTTCGGCTTCGTCATCGACGATGTGGTCATACCCTAGCAGATGAAGACTGCCGTGAACAACCATATGCGCCCAATGGGCCAATACGGCTTTATTCTGTTCAACGGCTTCCTGTTCAACCACTTGGCGGCAAATGATCAAATCGCCCAACAGCGGCAATTCTATTTCAGGCGGTGCTTCGAAGGGAAAGGATAGTACGTTGGTTGACTTATCTTTACCACGATAGGTCAAATTCAGTTCATGACTTTCCGCATCGTCAACCACTCGAATAGTGACTTCAGACTCTTCCTGAAACTGAGGCAATACGGCTTCCAGCCAGCGTTGGAAGTCGGCTTCAGTTGGCAAACCCTGACTGTTTTCACAGGCAATCTGTAAATCTAATATAACCTGGCTCACTGAGCCTCCTGCTCTGACGGGGTGTGGTTTTCACGCTTGCGTTGCTCGGCGCTGGCGTCTTTACGTTTTTGTTCTGCTGCTTCCCAGGCTTCATAGGCGATAACTACCCGAGCCACCACAGGATGCCGCACTACGTCTTCACTGTGGAAGAAGTTGAAGCTGAGTTCCTCTACGTCCGACAGTACTTCTATGGCATGGCGCAAACCCGATTTCTGATGGCGAGGTAAATCGATTTGGGTGATATCGCCAGTGATGACCGCTTTGGAGTTAAAACCTATTCGGGTGAGAAACATCTTCATCTGTTCGATAGTGGTGTTCTGGCTTTCATCCAGAATGATAAACGCATCATTGAGCGTTCGGCCGCGCATATAGGCCAGCGGCGCAACTTCAATCACATTGCGTTCAATCAGTTTTTCTACGCGCTCGAAACCCAGCATTTCAAACAGGGCGTCGTAAAGCGGCCGCAGATAGGGATCGACTTTCTGGCTGAGATCGCCGGGCAGAAAGCCCAGTTTTTCTCCGGCCTCAACCGCCGGACGAGTCAGCAGAATACGGCGCACGTTCTGTCGTTCCAGCGCATCTACCGCCGCCGCAACCGCCAAATAGGTTTTACCCGTACCGGCAGGGCCGATACCGAAAGTAATATCGTGGTCGAGAATATTGGCAATGTATTGCGCCTGATTTGGTGTACGAGGCTTCACCATGCCGCGCTTGGTGCGGATATTTACCGCTTTACCGTAATCGGGGACGCTTTCTGCCGTTTGCTCCAGCACCCGGCTTTCTTTCACTGCCAGGTGGATGTGTTCTGGATCGATATCAGGAACGACGCCGCGAATCGGTGCGGTGTCTACGTAGAGGTGGCGCAGGATTTCTGCTGCCGCATTGACGCAGATGTTCTTACCGACCAGCTTAAAACGGTTATCGCGGCGATTGATTTCAATGCCCAACCGGCGTTCAAGCTGTTTGATGTTGTCATCAAAAGGGCCGCACAGGCTCAGCAAACGCTGATTGTCGGTGGGCTCAAGCAGGATTTCTTGTGTCGTTACGTGCAAATTGTTTCTCTGAGTCACTGAGTTTCTCTAGGTCACGTCGGGCCGGTTGATATTGATTCACATAAGGCGAGTATTTCTTTTCCGTTATGCCTTATATCAATAATACATGTCATTCCGGAATTATTCATGGTGAGCGCAGTGGACGCAAGCCCACTGCTTGTCTATCTGTGCGATGGTGCGCAAAAATCACGCGTCCCACGGGCTGATGGCCTTCAATGATTCAGTTTGTGAATTTTTGAAAGAAAATCATCAAAAGTCATTGGGTCAGACTAAGGGTGGTATTGCACTACGCCAAGGTCATTTTCCTTGCGGGTACGGGCAATCACCGACTGCGGCGATTCTACGCTGCGTAAATCCATTTGATCTTCGGTCCGTACCACCACGCCGCGCAGAGAGTTGGTGTAGACATCAACAATGTCGACATCGACGAATTTACCGATCATCTCCGGCGAGCCTGCGAAATTCACAATGCGGTTATTCTCAGTGCGGCCAGCCAGTTCCATTACGTCTTTGCGTGAGGTGCCTTCCACCAATACCCGCTGGACGGTGCCAATCATCGCCTGGCTGAAATTCATAGCCTGCTGAGTAATACGATCTTGCAAAATATGCAGCCGCTGCTTTTTCTCTTCGTCGGAAACATCATCCGGCAAATCTGCCGCCGGCGTTCCGGGACGTGAAGAGTAGATAAAGCTGTAGCTCATATCAAAATTCACTTCCGCAACCAGCTTCATGGTTTGCTCAAAATCGGCCTGAGTTTCACCGGGGAAACCCACGATAAAATCGGAGCTGATATGAATATCCGGGCGAGCCTTGCGTAATTTCCGAATGATAGATTTGTATTCCAACGCGGTATGGGCGCGTTTCATCATGGTTAGAATACGATCCGAACCGCTTTGTACCGGCAAATGCAGGAAGCTAACCAATTCAGGCGTATCTTCATACACTGCGATAATATCATCGGTAAATTCGATAGGATGGCTGGTGGTGAAACGAATGCGATCTATACCATCAATCGCAGCTACCAGACGTAACAGTTCGGCAAAACTACAGATATTGCCGTCATAGGTAGCCCCGCGGTAGGCATTAACGTTCTGACCGAGCAGATTGACTTCCCGCACGCCTTGAGCCGCTAACTGAGCGATTTCAAACAGCACGTCATCACTTGGCCGGCTGACCTCTTCCCCTCGGGTGTAAGGTACTACGCAGAAGGTGCAGTACTTATTGCAGCCTTCCATGATGGAAACAAAGGCGGTAGGACCTTCGGCGCGAGGTTCCGGTAAACGGTCAAATTTTTCTATTTCAGGGAAACTGATATCAACAATCGGACTTCGGGTTCCCTGAACGTGGTTGAGCATTTCCGGCAGGCGATGCAAAGTTTGCGGCCCGAAAATAACGTCTACGCAAGGCGCACGCTGGCGAATATGTTCACCTTCCTGAGAGGCCACACAGCCACCCACGCCAATGATTAACTGCGGATTGGTTTCTTTCAACTGCTTCCAACGCCCCAGCAGCGCGAAGACTTTCTCCTGCGCCTTTTCGCGAATGGAGCAGGTATTGAGCAACAGTAAATCAGCTTCTTCAGGCACATCGGTTAACTCATAACCGTGCGTGCTGGCCAGGAGGTCTACCATTTTAGACGAATCATATTCGTTCATTTGGCAGCCCCAGGTTTTGATATGGAGTTTTTTTGTCATTGGGTTTTATTTTGCTCCGAGCGGTGTGAATAGCGCAAAGACTGAGTTCTTGTGGGGTATTGTAGTCATTTGGCCGGAGTGAAACCAGTGCGGGAAGTCTGAGTTAACCTGCAGTGTTAAGGAAAAATCCGGTACACTGACGTCAGAAAAAATGCCCAAAATGGTGGGCGTAACCTCAATTTTTTGAAGCGTAGCCGAAATGAAAAAATCTCAACAAAGTTACGATGTTGTCGTGGTAGGGGGCGGAATGGTCGGTGCAGCAGCGGCATTAGGGCTGGCGCAACGCGGCTGGTCGGTGGCGCTACTGGAGCATGAAGCACCGCCGGTATTTGATATCCAAAGCGCGCCGGATCTGCGGATTTCCGCCATTGGCTGTACCTCGGTAGGCTTGCTAAAGCAGCTGGGGGCCTGGCAACGAGTGCAGGAAATGCGTTATGCCCCTTATCGTCGCCTGGAAACTTGGGAAATGCCCGGCTCTAAAGTGGTATTCGATGCGGCATCTTTGTCACTGCCCGAACTGGGTTTTATGGTGGAAAATCGGGTTTTACAGTTGGCGCTGTGGCAACAGATCGATGAGTGCACAAATTTAACGCTACTGTGCCCGTCACGCTTACAAAGCATGGTAAGAGTGGAACAACATTGGCAGCTCACGTTAGACACACAGGAGCAGCTACAGGCGCGTTTGGTGGTAGGTGCCGATGGGGCGAATTCTCTGGTTCGCCGTTTAGCCGGTATTGGCACCAGCGGCTGGCAATATCGTCAGTCTTGTATGTTGATTACCGTAGATACCGGCGCGCCGGCGCAGGATGTAACCTGGCAGCAATTTTTTCCTTCCGGGCCGCGAGCGTTTTTGCCGTTGTTTGATAATTGGGCTTCGCTGGTGTGGTACGACAGTCCGCAACGCATCCGCCAGTTGCAAAGTCTGCCTCTGGCACAGTTGAATCAGGAAATTGCAGCCGCATTTCCTGAGCGTCTGGGGCGAGTGAATGCGATTGCCGCCGGTTCCTTCCCGTTAACCCGTCGTCATGCGCAACGCTATGTGCAATCAGGATTAGTGTTGTTGGGGGATGCGGCTCATACCATCAACCCGCTGGCCGGGCAGGGGGTTAATTTGGGCTATCGCGACGTGGATGCATTGCTGGATGTGATGAATGAGGCGCGAGAGTTGGCCGAGCCTTGGGATAGCGAAACCGTATTGCTGCGTTATCAACGTAAACGGCGTACCGACAATCTGATGATGCAAAGCGGAATGGATTTATTCTACACCGCGTTCAGCAATGATTTACCGCCGGTGAAAATGGTCCGTAATCTGGCATTGATTGCCGCCCAGCGAGCAGGAAAATTAAAAGAACATGCGTTGAAATACGCCCTGGGATTATAACAATCTCTTTCCGAGCGGCTTATCAACAACAGATAGGCCGCTGAACCCTCGAATATTTCCCGCTGGTTTCTCTAACTTGTTCGTTCTGCGAACCATCCAGTTTGGATAATTTATCAAAAACAGAAAAGCAAAAAGCCCGCCGAAGCGAGCTTTTCTAAATATGGCTGGGGTACCAGGATTCGAACCTGGGATGCTGGAATCAGAATCCAGTGCCTTACCGCTTGGCGATACCCCAAAAGATGGTGGCTACGACGGGAATCGAACCTGTGACCCCAGCATTATGAGTGCTGTGCTCTAACCAGCTGAGCTACGTAGCCATCTTTAAATCTTTTAAAACAAGAAATTGTATGGCTGGGATACCAGGATTCGAACCTGGGAATGCCAGGATCAAAACCTGGTGCCTTACCGCTTGGCGATATCCCAACTGATATACAATTCTTTTTAATCACAACTTAAGTTTGACAGTATTCCATTTCAGAGAAATGGCTGGGATACCAGGATTCGAACCTGGGAATGCCAGGATCAAAACCTGGTGCCTTACCGCTTGGCGATATCCCATCTACTGTGACAACCGATGAAAATGGTGCGGGAGGCGAGACTTGAACTCGCACACCTTGCGGCGCTAGAACCTAAATCTAGTGCGTCTACCAATTTCGCCACTCCCGCATACATGAAAAAAGATGGTGGCTACGACGGGAATCGAACCTGTGACCCCAGCATTATGAGTGCTGTGCTCTAACCAGCTGAGCTACGTAGCCATCTTTTTTTCTGCACAACCTTCATCGGCGTTGCGGGGCGCATTATGCGTATATGGCCGATTTGCGTCAACTAGTTTTTTCCCTAAAAAGCGCTGAAAGGGTTCGTTTGTTTGGCTTGTGAACAGTCTGGCGATAAATTAGGCAATTATAGAGATTCATTGTTGAATTTTACGACAAAATAAAAGGTTAAAAGCGGCAGGTCTATTGACTTGCGGGGGAATTAAGTAAGCGAATTTTCGGTGAAAGAAACAGGACGACCCAAAGGCCGCCCTGTTGAACGCTATTGACGAGGTTCGCTGCGCTGAATGAGGCAACAGAAACCGCAAACTATGACTTATATGCATCCTGATGCACGCCTACGGCACGGCCGGATGGGTCATCCATATTTTTAAAGGATTCATCCCACTCAATGGCTTTTGCTGATGAACAGGCCACTGATGGTCCGCCCGGCACGCATTCCGCTGCGCTTGGCAGTGGGAATAACTCTTCAAAGATCACGCGATACAAATAAGCTTCTTTCGAATTTGGCGTGTTGTAAGGGAAACGGAAATGAGCGGTTTCCAGTTGTTGATCGGTAACTTGCTCTGCCGCCATTGCTTTTAACGAGTCGATCCAGCTATAGCCGACTCCGTCGGAGAATTGCTCTTTCTGACGCCAGGCCACGCTGTGAGGCAGATCCGCAGAGAAACATTCGCGCAGAATATGTTTCTCCATTTTTCCATTTCCGCACATTTTATCCTGCGGATTAATACGCATCGCCACGTCGAGGAAGTTTTTATCCAGGAAGGGCACGCGAGCTTCTACGCCCCAGGCGGACATAGCTTTGTTGGCGCGAGCGCAGTCATACATATGCAGAGCCAGCAATTTACGTACGGTTTCTTCGTGCAACTCTTTGGCATTTGGCGCTTTATGGAAATAGAGATAGCCGCCGAAGACCTCATCGGAACCCTCGCCGGATAGAACCATCTTAATGCCCATTGCTTTGATTTTACGTGACATCAAATACATTGGCGTTGAGGCGCGAATGGTCGTTACGTCATAGGTTTCAATGTGATAAATCACATCGCGAATCGCATCCAGCCCTTCCTGCACGGTGAAATGAATTTCGTGATGCACGGTGCCTAAATGGTTCGCTACTTCCTGCGCGGCTTTCAGATCCGGCGATCCCACCAGACCGACGGCGAAGGAATGCAGCTGCGGCCACCAGGCTTCGCTACGCTCATCGTCTTCTACCCGACGGGCGGCAAATTTCTTGGTAATTGCCGAAATTACTGAGGAATCCAGCCCACCAGAAAGCAGAACGCCGTAAGGCACATCTGACATCAGGTGAGTTTTCACCGCTTCTTCCAGCGCATTGGCCAACTGATTTTTATCGGTAACGTTGTCTTTTACATTTTCGTAATCGAACCAGTCACGGTGGTAATACTCGCGAATTTCTCCGTCCTGACTCCATAAATAGCTACCGGCAGGGAATTCTTTAATCGTGCGGCATACCGGAACCAGCGCTTTCATTTCAGAAGCCACGAACATATTGCCGTGCTCATCATGGCCCATATACAGCGGAATAATCCCCATATGATCGCGGCCAATCAGGTACGCGTTTTTCTCGGCGTCATACAGGATAAAGGCAAACATTCCTTGCAGATCGTCAAGGAAATCAGGGCCTTTTTCCTGATACAGCGCCAGAATGACTTCGCAGTCTGAACCGGTCTGAAACTCAAAGTGGTCGCCATACTGTTGACGCAACGCCTGATGGTTATAAATCTCGCCGTTAACCGCCAGCACATGAGTACGCGCGGTGTTATACAGCGGCTGAGCACCTGCGTTAACGTCCACAATAGACAAACGCTCATGGGCTAAAATAGCGTTATCACCGGCATAAATCCCGGACCAATCCGGCCCGCGGTGGCGCATCAATCGCGACATTTCCAATGCAGTTTTGCGTAATTCGATTGGATCGGTTTTTAGATCGAGCACCCCGAAAATAGAACACATAATTATCTCCCTAACTTCTTTAGCCTGTGGCGGTGATGATGTTGATGTTGTGTTTGTCGTTACGCTTGGGTGGAACGACTCCATCCCCTTAATTTTTCACGCTGCAATATGAAATTTTTCAGGTATGTAACGACGAGTAATAAGAAAAATATGCAAAAAACACGCCAATATAGAAGGTTGTTGTTTTGTGAATTTTGGCGGTGTGGAAAATATGCATTACAAGAAAATGCGCCAAAAGGGGGAGTTAATGCAAGAACTTTGGTGCAACGCACCAAAAAAGGGAATCCCTGGCATTTTTCACGCCGCAGCGGCGTTGGCGCTTTCGCCCCCCTAATCACTTAGTAGGCTAATGGATTCATTTCATTGCCGCCTTGTTGCAACACGAAATCCATGGGGGAGTGGATGAATTTGAACTGTTGATAAAGCTAATGATTAGGGGGGATGGGATCGTAGTGGCGTGAGCCACCGGAGCCCCCTTGTTGCGGTAGGCCCAGGTAACTCGAACGGTTACATTGTTCAGATCACCGTGGCATTGAGTGCTTTCTTCAACCCGTCTTTGAACTGGAGTGAGCGTTCAGGAATTGAGAGTGATAGGCGATTAACGGGGCTGGTTTCTAGGCAAAATATGGCAATGGACTGTATTGCAATAACGAATAAAAGAAGTGGCGGCTGCTTTGCCGCCATCATCTTTAGGAATGCTTAGATAATATCTATATCTTCTACTGATGGATAAACGTAGCTTGGACGGAAAGGCATAGCCTCAATGTCGTCCAGCGTTGAAACACCGGACAAAACCAAAATCGTTTCCAAACCGGCCTGGAAGCCAGCCAGAATATCGGTACGCAGATTATCACCAATAATCACGGTATTTTCCGAATGACCCTGCATCTTATTCAGCGCAGCCCGGATAATCCACGGGCTAGGCTTGCCGACGTAAAACGGCTTACGGCCAGATATTTTCTCAATCGGCGCGCAAAGAGCGCCGCAGGCCGGTGCAAAGCCGCGCGCGTGGGTATCCGGATTGGTCGCGATAAAACGTGCGCCGTTGGCCACGAAGAACGCCGCCTTATGCATCATTTCCCAGTTGTAGGAGCGGGTTTCACCCACAATCACAAAGTCAGGATTGATATCGGTGATGGTAAATCCTGCTTTATATAGCTCGTGAATTAATGCGCCTTCGCCCACCACATAGGCTTTTTTACCTTCCTGACGTCGCAGAAAATCTGCAGTAGCCATTGCCGAGGTATAAAACGCGCTTTCCGGCACTTCCAGCCCTGCAGCCGCAAAGCGGTTAGCCAGATCCTGAGCGGTTTGCGAAGGGTAGTTAGTGAGGATCACCAGCGGCATTCCCTCATGCTGAATTCGAGCCAGAAAAGCGTCAGCACCGGGAACGGCGGTGTTGTCATGCAACAACACGCCGTCGATATCACAGATAACGTTTTTAATTGTCATTGTTTTCATTACTCATTAGCACGGCAAGGTGCCACTATAACATGCAGGCTAAAGGAATGAGCAGGCAGATAAACGGAAACTTTATGCCGTTCAGCTGCCGAAAAAGTGAGGAATCAGTTTTCGAGTAAACGCTGTAATAGAACGCCGTTCAGCATGGCGCGTTTGGCCAAGGCGAAAGCGCCGATAGCAGAGCCATGGTCTAACTGGGAAGTCACCACCGGCAGATTTTTGCGGAAATCTTTTAGCACCTGATTGTTGATGCAGCTTTGAATCGCCGGTAGCAACACTTTTTCGGCTTCGATTATCTCGCCGGCAATCACCACTTTCTGCGGATTAAACAGGTTGATCACCATAGAAATGGCTTTGCCGAGGTAACGACCTACGTGCTCCAGTACCTCACAGGCCAACAGATCACCGCGATTGCTCGCCTTACAAATGGCGCTGATATTGCAGTCTTCCAGCGTAAGTTTGCTCGCATATCCTTGAGTCAATAAGTGACGCACCCGATTTTCGATGGCGGCGTTGGACGCCACGGTTTCCAGACAGCCAAAATTACCGCAGTAGCAGCGTTCGCCTAAAGGATCGATTTGAATATGGCCGATTTCACCGACGTTTCCGTTGCTGCCGAGGAAAATCTGGCTGTTAACAATAATACCGGCACCGGTTCCGCGATGCAGACGCACCAATACGGAGTCTTCGCAGTCTTTGGTTGCGCCAAAGTAGTGTTCCGCCAAGGCCAAACTGCGGATATCGTGACCGACAAAACTGGGCACGTTGAAACGTTCTTGTAAATTGTCCACCAACGGCCAGTTATCAACACTGATATGCGGCATATAGCGCACCACGCCTGTATCAGGATCGACCAGACCCGGCAGAATGACCGCAATAGCAATCAGTTCACGCAGCTTGCGCTGAAATTGCTCAATAAACTGGCTGATGATATTAAACAGCGCGTGTTCCAGCGTTTCTTGGGTACGTTCCGGCAGTGGGTAATGTTCTTCACCGAGAGATTTTCCGCTCATATCATACAACGTGATAGTTGCGTCATGGCGGCCTAAACGGACGGCAATAGTATGGAACTGGCGGTTTTCCGTTACGATAGAAATTGCGCGGCGACCGCCGGTGGAGGCTTGCTGATCGACTTCTTTGATCAGCCCACGCTCCAACAGCTGGCGAGTAATTTTAGTGACGCTGGCAGGGGCGAGATGGCTGAGATCGGCTATTTGAATGCGCGATATCGGGCCTTGCTGGTCAATGAGCCGATAAACCACGGCGCCATTGAGTTGCTTCACAAGATCCACGTTGCCAATTTGTGCCTGTCCGCCGGTGCTCATCAATAAATTTACTCGCTTTGTGTCAAACTTCGTTGCCGTTAACGATAGTTTTGGTGATTTTATAATCGCGGGTAAAGGCAGTCAGGTTGGCCACTTTGCCGATTTCAATGCTCCCTAACTGCTTCTCCACGCCGATAGCGCGGGCCGCATACAGTGTTGCCATGCGCAGTGCTTCATCCAGTGGAATGCCTACATGCTCGACGCTATTTTGCACAGCTTCAATCATCGTTAGCGCGGAGCCACTCAGGGTTCCGTTTTCATCCACGCATAGTCCATCGCGATAGTATATTGTTTTGCCCGCAAAAATGAACTCTTCAATGTCAGCACCGGCTGGCGCTGTGGCGTCGGTCACTAGCACCAACTTCTCGCCTTTCAGCCGTTTCGCGTTGCGAATACTGGCCCAGGCAACGTGATGACCATCGGCGATCACGCCGGTATACACTTCTGGCGTGTCGAAGATCGCACCCATCAGACCCGGTTCGCGGCCAGTGATATATGGCATGGCATTATACAAGTGGGTCGCAAAACTGATACCCGCGCCAAAACCGACTCGCGCCTGCTGATAAGTGGCATTCGAGTGACCGGCAGAAACTATAATGCCAGCGTCTGCCAACTGACGGATATATTTGGCTTCCACCATTTCTGGCGCCAGCGTGACCTTGGTAATGACGTCCGCATTGGCACACAGATAATCGATCATTGCCGCATCAGGTTTACGAATAAATGCTGGGTTATGCGTTCCCTTTTTTAACGGGCTTAAATAAGGTCCTTCCAGATGCAGGCCGAGAGCCTGATTCTGATGTTTTTCCAGATAGGCACGCATCACATTGACGGCGTGCTTCATATAATCGTCGCTGCAGGTAATCAGCGTTGGCAGATAGCTGGTACAGCCGGATTTCTCATTGGCACGCTGCATGATTTCCAGCGTCTGTTCGGAGATAGCTTCAAGAGAATCGTTAAACTGCACGCCACCGCAACCATTCAATTGAACATCGATAAAACCGGGGGCTAGGATGGCGCCACCCAGATCGCGCTGTTCGATATCGGCAGGCACTTCAGCCAGCGGACAAATGCGTTCAATCAAACCGTCAGCCACGACTACAGCGTGATTATCCAGTATTTCATGGCCGGTACAAATGCGACCGTGTGTTAAAGCATACATCGGAGCCCCCTGAGACTATTAAAGATCTTTAACGTTTTCTGCTTCTAATTCAGTGAAGTATTTTACGGTTTTTACTTTCAATTCCATAGTAGAAGCTTCGTCGCACACCATCACGGCTTTGGCATGCAGTTGCAGGCAGCTAATGGTCCACATATGGTTGATATTGCCTTCTACCGCCGCTTGCAACGCCAGCGCTTTAGCGTGACCTGTCACCAGAATCATCACTTCTTCCGCGTCCAGCAAAGTTCCCACACCGACGGTCAGTGCGTATTTAGGCACGAGGCTTGCATCGCCACCGAAGAAGCGGGAATTCGCGATGCGAGTTTCCTGCGTCAGGGTTTTGATTCGGGTGCGGGAGGCCAGTGAAGAAGCCGGTTCGTTAAACGCGATATGACCGTCGTTACCTACGCCACCCATGAACAGGTTAATTTTACCGTAGGACTTAATTTTCTCTTCGTAACGACGACATTCTTCATCCACATCAGGGGCGTTGCCGTTAAGCAAGTTGATGTTTTCCTGTGGGATATCCACATGGTCAAAGAAATTCTGATACATGAAGGTGTGATAGCTTTCCGGATGATCGGTTGGCAAACCTACGTATTCATCCATGTTGAAAGTCACGACATGCTTGAAACTAACTTCACCAGCTTTATGCATTGCAATCAAATGCTTGTACGCTTCCAGCGGAGTGCCGCCGGTAGGCAGACCCAGCACAAAAGGACGCTCCGCGGTCGGTTTGAACGCATTGATGCGGCTAACGATATGTCGTGCTGCCCATTTGCCGACTTCTGCGGGAGTTTTCAGTGGGATAAGTCTCATCATGCACCTCATGGTTTAGTCAAAAATGTCTATACTGTACGCGGTTTGAATCGGTGATCTAAGGGTAACTCAGATTTTGATTCGCGCTTTGGTACAATGCTATGTTGATTTTTCGGATGATAAAATAAGTTTTGTGTCGTGGCTAGCAGATTGGTGTTTTTTGACTGGTTTTTGGTGACTGTTATCACAAAAAAGGAGGTTTTAATTTGCGATACGAAATAATTTTTTTACACTCCGCAATGAGTAATACGTGCCATGCGTTTTTTCTAAAAGGTAGTGAACAAAACAAATAAACTACTTAAAGGGTCCGATATCGGACGAATAGGGGGAAAGGTGAATATTCTTAGTTACTTGCAAAAAGTGGGGCGGGCTTTGATGGTCCCTGTGGCCACACTGCCCGCAGCCGCGATACTCATGGGTGTGGGTTACTGGATTGACCCAGTAGGCTGGGGGGGGGATAACGCATTAGCGGCGTTATTTATCAAATCCGGTTCTGCGATCATCGATAACATGTCTGTGCTGTTCGCCATTGGTGTGGCTTACGGTATGTCTAAAGACAAAGACGGTGCTGCTGCGCTGACCGGTTTTGTCGGCTTCCTGGTTCTGACTACTCTGTGTTCCCCGGCCGCTGTGTCGATGATTCAAAAGATTCCTGTGGATCAGGTTCCGGCTGCGTTCGGTAAAATCAACAACCAGTTCGTGGGTATCCTGGTGGGTATCATCTCGGCCGAGTTGTACAACCGCTTTAGCCATGTAGAGCTGCCAAAAGCGCTGTCCTTCTTCAGCGGCCGTCGTCTGGTGCCAATCCTGACTTCCTTCCTGATGATTGCCGTTGCCTTTGTTCTGATGTATCTCTGGCCGTTGATTTACAACGCGTTGGTGACTTTCGGTGAATACATCAAAGATATGGGCTCCGTTGGCGCAGGTATCTATGCCTTCTTCAACCGTTTACTGATTCCGGTCGGTTTGCATCACGCCCTGAACTCCGTGTTCTGGTTTGATGTTGCCGGTATTAACGATATTCCTAACTTCCTGGGTGGCCAACAGTCTATTGACGCCGGTAAAGCGGTTGTAGGTATCACCGGTCGTTATCAGGCGGGCTTCTTCCCAATCATGATGTTCGGTTTACCTGGCGCGGCGTTGGCGATTTATCACTGCGCACGTCCAGAAAACAAAGCCAAAGTGGCGGGTATCATGATGGCGGGTGCCTTTGCCGCCTTCTTCACCGGTATCACCGAACCTCTTGAATTCTCCTTCATGTTTGTTGCTCCGGTGCTGTACTTCATTCACGCCGTGCTGACCGGTATTTCCGTATTCATCGCTGCCAGCATGCATTGGATAGCTGGCTTCGGTTTCAGCGCCGGTCTGGTGGATATGGTGCTGTCTTCACGTAACCCGTTGGCCACTCATTGGTATATGCTGATTCCGCAGGGCCTGGTGTTCTTCGCCATCTACTATGTGGTATTCCGTTTCACTATCAACAAATTCAACCTGCTGACCCCTGGTCGTGAACTGGCGACTGCCGGTGACGAAACCGACGGCTACGATGTTGACGTGGATAATGCTAATCCAAATAACGAGAGCGAAATCAACGCACTGGCTCGCCGTTATGTGGGTGCCATCGGTGGTTCAGATAACCTGACCAACATTGATGCCTGTATTACTCGTCTGCGTTTGAACGTGAAAGATTCTGCGTTGGTTAACGATAGTCTGGCTAAACGCCTGGGCGCGTCGGGTATCATTCGCCTGAATAAACAAAGCGTACAAATCATCGTTGGTACTCGTGCAGAACTGATCGCTGGCGCAATGCGTACCGTACTGGCCAGTGGCCAGATTCCTGCGGCCAGCGCTTCAGCTGCGGCAGAAATTAAGCCTCAGGCGGTGATCAATACGCCTAAAGCCCCATCTTTGCTGCTGGTGGCACCGGTAACCGGTGACGTGGTTGCGTTGGAGCAGGTTCCAGACGAAGCCTTTGCCAGCAAAGCAGTCGGTGATGGCGTAGCCATTCGCCCAACGGATAAAACCGTGGTTTCGCCTGCTAGCGGCACTATTGTTAAGATCTTTAATACTGACCATGCTTTCTGTCTAGAAACCGACACTGGCGCTGAAATCGTTGTCCACATGGGCATAGATACGGTGAAACTGAACGGTCAGGGCTTTGCTCGTCTGGTGGAAGAGGGGGCAGTGGTAGAAGCGGGTCAACCGATTCTGGAACTGGATCTGGCCTACCTGAACGCCAACGCGCGCTCTATGATTAGCCCGGTAGTTGTTAGTAATATCGATGATTACGCCGGTATTACTCTGCTGGCTGGCGACACCGTGGTGGCAGGTCAGACCAAACTGTTTGAAATTCGCGGTAAATAAGGCGTTAACGCGCTAATTATCTGTTCCGAATAGCAAACATATCAACGGGAAGGGAGCGATCTCTTCCCGTTTTTTTATGCCAAAACGCCAATCCCCCCTTTTTACTGTAACAAACGGTTGTTTCCGGACCGGGCTTGTTGGATTATAGGCGGTTATGTGTTTGCGCTTTGCATTGAGGAATAAAGCAATGAGTGAGGCAGAAGCCCGCCCAAGTAATTTTATCCGTCAAATTATCGACGAAGATTTAGCCACCGGTAAGCATACATCGGTACATACTCGTTTTCCGCCTGAGCCAAATGGTTATCTGCACATTGGCCATGCGAAGTCTATTTGCCTGAACTTTGGTATTGCACAAGATTATCAGGGCCAGTGTAACCTGCGCTTTGATGACACCAATCCGGTAAAAGAAGACGTCGAATTTGTTGAGTCAATCAAGCAAGACGTGGAGTGGCTGGGCTTCGAATGGAGCGGTAAAATCCGCTATTCATCCGATTACTTCGATCAACTGCATCAGTATGCGATTGAGCTGATTAACAAAGGTCTGGCCTATGTTGATGAGTTGAGCGCAGAGCAGATGCGTGAATATCGTGGCACCCTGACAACTCCGGGTAAAAACAGCCCGTATCGCGATCGCAGCGTGGAAGAAAACCTGGCGCTGTTTGAAAAAATGCGTGCCGGTGAATTTGCCGAAGGCGCTGCCTGCCTGCGTGCCAAAATCGATATGGCTTCGCCATTTATTGTGATGCGCGATCCGGTGCTGTACCGCATTAAATTTGCGGAACATCATCAGTCTGGCAATAAGTGGTGCATCTACCCGATGTATGACTTTACCCACTGCATTTCCGATGCGTTGGAAGGGATTACCCATTCGCTCTGTACTTTGGAGTTCCAGGATAACCGCCGTCTGTACGATTGGGTGCTGGATAACATTTCTATCGATTGCCATCCACGTCAGTACGAGTTCTCTCGTCTGAATCTTGAGTACGCCATCATGTCTAAGCGCAAGCTGAACCTGTTGGTGACCGAGAAGCTGGTGGAAGGTTGGGATGACCCACGTATGCCTACTATCTCCGGCCTGCGTCGTCGTGGCTATACTGCAGCGTCTATCCGCGAGTTCTGCCGTCGTATCGGCGTAACCAAGCAGGATAACAACGTCGAAATGATGTCGCTGGAATCCTGTATCCGCGATGATCTGAATGAAAACGCACCGCGCGCCATGGCCGTGCTGGATCCAATCAAGGTCATTATTGAGAATCGCAAAGCGGGTGAAGAATGGCTGACAATGCCAAATCATCCGAATAAGCCGGAAATGGGAACCCGCCAAGTTCCGTTCGATAGCGAAATTTATATCGATCGCGCTGATTTCCGCGAAGAAGCCAATAAACAGTACAAACGTTTGGTATTGGGCAAAGAAGTTCGCCTGCGTAATGCCTATGTGATTAAAGCCGAGCGCGTTGAAAAAGACGCCGAAGGTAATGTCACTACGGTTTACTGTAGCTATGACGCGGAAACCCTGAACAAAGATCCGGCCGATGGCCGTAAAGTGAAAGGCGTTATTCACTGGGTTTCAGTTGCTCATGCGTTGCCTGCGGAAATTCGTTTGTACGATCGTTTGTTTAGCGTACCAAACCCCGCGGCGGCAGAAGACTTCCTGTCAACGGTGAACCCAGAGTCTCTGGTTATCCGTCAGGGCTTTGTTGAGCCAAGCCTGGTTGACGCTAAGCCGGAAAAAACCTACCAGTTCGAACGCGAAGGGTATTTCTGCGCTGATAGCCGTTACTCTAGCGCCGAGCATTTGGTATTTAACCGTACCGTTGGCCTGCGTGATACCTGGGCTGCTAAAGCAACTGCCTGATTAGGCTAGTGATTAGTCATATTGAAAAGCACCACCCCCCCACCCCCCACCCACTACTCCCCTCCTCCTCTATTCTTCTATTACTATCCTCCACTCAACCACTCAACCACTCAACCACTCAACCACTCAACCACTCAACCACTCAACCACTTAACCACTTAACCACTCAACGACTTAACCACTCAACGACTTAGTCATTCAGCCAACCATCTGTCGCTCGATTATTATGGGCCGCGTTGCGGTTTAATTTATTAAACCTGAACATCAGGTTGCTCCAATTGATGATGTCCCATTCTTTGCTTTTAGGGCTGTAAAGCTAACGCTCGAGTTAATACTGAATTTTGAGTGGAATAACGGCATCAAGAATATTCGCATTGCGAATTAATGGCGTTGATAAATGTTCATTAGAACAGATTTTTAATAGTTTGATTCGTCGCTGAAACCTTTCAATCATCCCTCGTTGACTTTTTATCGTTGTATTAATTAGGTTTTTAACCAGAAATTCAGATTTTGTGAAGTCAGTAATATTTTTTCATAGTTATGTGCACATTGTCATATTTTGGCTAAATACCTTTTTTTTCAATTGATAATTCGCGTCGCGAAAAATAGTCTGTGTTTAGCAAATAATGCTAACGAGGATTATCCCTCACTATTTCTTTACCCAGATGGGTTTTATTTCAGCGGAACCTGTGAGCAGTGGTGAACACAAGGCAACGCTATTTACTTGTGATGTCAAAGAGGAATTTTTTCATATGGTTACGCACTGTGCTAAACGTAAAACGTTAGCGCTCGCAGTCGCGGGCGCGGTGTTAGGGACTGGGTTCATGATAGCGCCGGAGGCGCAAGCTGAAGGTTTTATCGATGATTCATCACTTACTGGTGGTGTTTACTATTGGCAGCGCCAACGTGATCGTAAGGACCTAACGCCTGACAGTGCGGACTACGGCAAATATGTCGCCAACCTGCATCACTCGACTTTTAACGCCAATCTGGATTTCTCTTCTGGCTACGCCGCTGACATGTTCGGTATCGACCTGGCGGCCTTCGGTGCCGTAGAGATGACCAACAGCGGCCCGGCGGCACCAAACGAAATCGGCTTCAGTGATGCGAAAAGCCGTTGGGATGAAAAATGGACCGGTGACACCAGCGGTGTGAGCCTGTATAAAGCCGCCGCGAAATTCAAGTTTGGCGATTACTGGGCGCAGGGCGGTTACATTCAACCAAAAGGTCAAAGCTTACTGGCTCCGCACTGGAGCTTTATGCCGGGCACCTACCGTGGTGCTGAAGGTGGCGCGAAGTTTGATTTCGACACCGCCGGTGCGCTCTCCATGTCTTACATGTGGACCGACGAATACAAAGCGCCTTGGTATCGCAATATGTACAACTTCCGTCAGGCTGATGGCTTGACCGGCGTGAGCTACCTACACTCCTTCGGTGCTAAATACGACTTCAAAAACAAACTGGTTATGGAAGCGGCGTTTGGTCAAGCAAAAGACTACATGGATCAGTATTTTGCTAAAGCCTCTTATGCCTTCCCGGTTGCAGGTAACGATCTGCGAACGTCTTACCAGTTCTACGGGGCTAAAGACAAAGTTGACGGCGGCGCAAGCAACCCTAACGACGTTTACGACGGTCTGGCATGGTTGCAGGCGCTGACCTTCGGTTATACCACCGGGCCATTTGACCTGCGTCTGGAAGGTACCTGGGCCAAGGCTGAAGGCAATCAGGGCTACTTCCTGCAACGTATGACTCCGGGCTATGCCAGCTCCAATGGTCGTTTGGACGTGTGGTGGGATTCCCGCTCCGACTTTAACGCCAACGGCGAAAAAGCAGTATTTGCTGGCGTAATGTATGACCTGGTTAATTGGAATATGGCTGGTTGGTCTGTCGGTACCTCCTATGCTTACGGCTGGGATGCAAAACCAAGCTCTAACCCAGTGTTCGATCAGAATACTCGTTTAAAAGAGTCTGCATGGAACTTCGACGTGCTGTACACCTTGCAGGAAGGCCGAGCCAAAGGGACATTATTCAAACTGCATTACACCATGTATGACAACCACACCAATATCCCGAGCTACGGCGGTGGTTTTGGCAACATCTTCCAGGATGAGAAAGACATTAAATTTATCGTGATCGCGCCGTTCACCATCTTCTAACTGTCGGCCCCGGCGGAGTCGTCGGGGCGCATAACGGAGTCTGTGTCATGAAAAAACTGATAGGTGTGGTTGCCGTTGTTCTGGGATTGAGCGCCTGTGTTCAGCAAGCGCCGGTACAGCCGGAAGATTCGAAACTGAAACAAGCTTACAGTGCTTGTATCAATGCCAGTGAAGGGTCGCCAGAAAGGCTGATTCCTTGCAAAGCGGTGTTAAACGTATTGAAGCAGGAAAAAGCCCACCAGACCTTTGCTGAGAAAGAAAACGTTCGCGTATTGGATTACCAACGTTGTCTGGATGCCGAACAGACGGGCAACGGTCAGGCTTATGCCGCTCAGTGCGGAAAGCTATGGCAGGAAATACGTAACAATAATTAAGGATGGATGAGGTGAGTCATGAATAAATTCAAACTAAGTGCTTTGGCTGCGTTAACAGCAACTTTTGGTTTGATGGGGGCGGCGCAAGCCAGCCCCGCCGACCAACAGGTTGTCGACCAACTAAGCCAGCTTAAGGTTAATTTCAAAATAAAAGATAACCGAGCCGCAGATAATGGAACGGATTGTGCCGCGTTGGGAGCTGACTGGGCCTCTTGTAACAAAACACTGATTACTCTGACCAACGCCGGGGATGAGATTCAGGGTAAAGATTGGGCGCTGTATTTCCATAATGTGCGTCAGGTGCTGGCGGTGGGTAACGATCAGTTCAAAATTACCCATTTGACCGGCGATCTGCATAAAATCGAGCCAACCGATAAGTTCAGCGGTTTTCCGGCCAATAAAGCAGTGGAAATCCCGATCACAGGTGAATACTGGCAGCTATTCGAAACCGACTTTATGCCGCGCTGGTACGCCACTTCTGGCGATGTGCAGCCAAAAGTTCTGGCTAGTACTGACACCGAAGATATCGATCAATTCCTGACGCGCTTCACTGGGGATCAATGGAAGCGTACCAAGGACGATAATAACGTTCTGATGACGCCTGAATCCCGTTTTGTTAAGAACGAAAGTCTGAAAACCCTGCCGGCAGAAAGCCTGCGTGGGCAGATTATTCCAACGCCGATGAGCGTCAAAGTTCATAACGCTGATGTCGATCTGAGCAAAGGCGTGGCGCTGGAGTTGAGTGCTTTACCAAAACCTGCGGCAGACGCAGCGCAGCAACGCTTTGAAATGCTGGGTGTGAATGTTAATGCGGCGGGCTACCCGATAACGACTATGATTCAGCCGAGTGATTTTAAAGGCGATCTGGCCGTTGCTGGTGCTTATGAACTGAAGATTGGCGAGCAGGGCGCGCAGGTAATTGGTTTCGATCAAACCGGCGTGTTTTACGGTTTACAGTCAATCCTGTCGCTGATTCCGTCCGATGGCAGTAAGAAAATTGCTACTCTGGATGCCAAAGATGCACCGCGCTTTGAATATCGCGCGCTGTTCCTTGATGTCGGCCGTAACTTTAAAACCAAGGATGCGGTACTGCGTTTGTTGGACCAAATGTCCGCTTACAAGCTAAACAAATTCCACTTCCATCTTAGTGATGATGAAGGCTGGCGCATAGAAATTCCGGGCTTACCGGAGCTGACCGAAGTGGGAAGCAAGCGTTGCCACGATCTCAGCGAAAATGCCTGTTTATTGCCACAGTTAGGTTCAGGCCCGGATAGCAATAATCTGGGAAGCGGGCACTTTAGCCGTCAGGATTACATCGATATCCTGAAATATGCCAAAGCGCGCCAGATTGAAGTGATTCCCGAAATCGATATGCCGGCTCACGCCCGTGCTGCGGTCGTTTCGATGGAAGCTCGCTATAACAATCTGATGAAGCAGGGTAAAGAAGCAGAAGCCAATGAATTCCGCCTGCTGGACCCGACGGATGATTCCAATACGACTTCAGTTCAGTTCTATGAGCGTAAAAGCTACCTGAATCCCTGCCTGGATTCTTCCAAACGCTTTGTGGATAAAGTGATTGGCGAAATGGCTCAGATGCATAAAGAAGCGGGTATGCCGCTGCAAACCTGGCACTTTGGCGGAGATGAGGCGAAAAATATCCGTTTGGGCGCGGGTTTCCAGGATAAAAACGGCAAGATTGAGCCGGGCAAGGGCATTATCGATCAGAGCATCGAAGATAAACCTTGGGCGAAGTCTCAGGTTTGTCAGGACATGGTTAAGCAAGGAAAAATTGAGGACGTGGAACACCTCGCTAGCCACTTTGCGATAGAAGTGAGCAAGTTGGTTAATGCGCACGGTATTGAGAAAATGCAGGCCTGGCAGGATGGTTTGAAAAACGCCAAAGATGCCAAAGCTTTCGCTACCAAACGCGTAGGTGTGAACTTCTGGGATACCCTGTATTGGGGCGGAGCCGATTCGGTGAACGATTGGGCGAATAAAGGCTATGAAGTCATCGCTTCTAACCCAGACTATGTTTACTTCGATATGCCTTATGAAGTGAACCCGCGTGAGCGGGGCTATTACTGGGCAACTCGTTTTACCGATGAAGCTAAGGTATTCAGTTTTGCGCCAAATAACATGCCGCAGAACGCTGAAACCTCCGTTGACCGCGATGGTAACCATTTCAGCGCCAAGAGTGATAAGCCTTGGCCGGGTGTTCACGGTATTTCAGGTCAGTCGTGGAATGAAACTGTACGTACCGACGATCAAATGGAATACATGATGTTCCCACGAGCGCTGCCGTTGGCAGAACGTGCTTGGCATCGCGCACCTTGGGAGCAGGATTATAAAGCGGGCCGCGAGTACAAAGGTGGAGAAACCCATCATGTGGATACTCGGGCGTTAAGTGCCGATTGGCAGCGTTTTGCCAATATTATGGGTCAGCGCGAGTTGGCAAAACTGGATAAGGCCGGTATCTCGTATCGCCTGCCAGTGCCGGGAGCGCGTGTTCAGGGCGGCTTATTGGAGGCTAACGTTAGCCTGCCGGGGCTGACCATAGAATACTCCGTTGACGGTGGTCAGCAATGGCAGAAATACGATATCAAAAACCAGCCGAAGGTCAGTGGCGAAGTGATGATTCGTTCTGCCAGTCCGGACGGTAAGCGCAACAGTCGTGCTGAAGTCGTTAGCGCAACTTTGTAATTATCCGTCTAGTTGTAGTATCGGCCCTGAGCAATTGGGGCCAAATTAAGCTGTTGTTAAACTGAGTGTTATTAAGCTGTGTCTAGTTATCTCCTGTTTAAGTTGAGTTGATGGTAATTTCCCCGGTGCCCCCGGGGTTTTTTTTGCCTGTTATTTAGTGTAATTATTTGCGAACGTTTTTAGTCGCTGAGCCTTATTTTAGATAAAGATGACTTAGGCCCAAAATAATTGAAATTTAATCTGTTTATTTGAACGCTAAATAACAATAGGCGGAGAAGGAAAATAGATTTATGAGGAGTAAAAAAAAGACCACGCATTTTCCAAGTGTATTTTACGACTTAGAGAAGGGTGGTCTGATACTCGGATCTGATGAATCAGATCTTATTTTTTGTCGTGCAAAGTCTCATCTTCACGGCAATCGCCGCCTTCACAGTGACCGTATAAATACAGGCTGTGATTCGTCAGCTTGATACCGTGCTGAGTTGCGATTTCACGTTGGCGGACTTCAATGGATTCATCGCTGAACTCGATCACTTTGCCACAATCCAGGCAAATCAGGTGATCGTGATGATGCTGTTGGGTCAGTTCAAAGACAGACTTGCCACCTTCGAAATTATGGCGGGTGACAATACCGGCGTCGTCAAACTGGTTAAGTACGCGGTAAACCGTGGCCAGACCAATCTCTTCACCCATATCGATCAGCTTTTTATAAAGATCTTCCGCACTGACGTGATGGCAATCTGGCTTTTGCAGCACTTCCAAAATCTTCAGGCGCGGAAGCGTTACCTTAAGGCCAGCGTTCTTTAATGCTCTGTTGTTGTCAGTCATGCGGATTCAGTCCTGTTACTTTGTTATTCAAATTGAGGCTGTTCAGCCTATGACATCGGTAGGCACAAAAATATAATTGCGTCTCATTATAGAACCGGTAGCTCAAAATGAAAACCGTAGGTTATTAACAAAGATATAATTGCACACTTTGCAAGATTAATCATGCAGCGTATTGATGAACGGGGAGAACAGATAGCCCTAGTGTACAGTGATGGCGACGGAACTTACAAATTTAAAACTGTTTAGTTTCGTTAACGCCTTATTATCATCTATTTTTGTGGGGTTTTTGCCGCACATTTACGCACCAGAATGGAGAACCATGCCCTGATCGCAAACCAGGCAATTCAGGGCATGTTAGGCAGATTAACCCACGATATCTGACAGACTCAGTTCTTCGCTGATTTGTTTTACCCAAGCTTCAACGCGTTCGTTGGTCAGCTCTGGTTGACGGTCTTCATCGATAGCCAAGCCGATAAAGTGATCGTCATCCGCCAGACCTTTTGACGCTTCGAAATGGTAGCCTGCGGTTGGCCAATGACCGACAATGGCTGCGCCACGCGGTTCGATGATGTCACGTACTGTGCCCATGGCATCACAGAAATATTCCGCATAGTCTTCCTGATCGCCACAGCCAAACAGGGCAACCAGCTTGCCATTGAAATCGATCTCTTCCAGCGTTGGGAAGAAATCATCCCAATCACACTGTGCTTCGCCGTAGTACCAGGTTGGGATCCCGATCAGCAAAATATCGAATTGCTCTAAATCTTCTTTGCTGCTTTTGGCAATGTCGTGAACCTCTGCAACGTCTTTGCCCAGTAGCTTTTGGATCATCTTGGCAATGTTTTCGGTATTGCCTGTGTCGCTGCCAAAGAAAATGCCTACAGTTGCCATATGAAATTTATACCTTTGAATTCAATTAGTTACGTTAGTTGTGGAGCCTGCTGCTCCACAATATAACACATTTTTCATCGTGCTTGTGGAAAGCGCCTTTTTGCTGAGGCTGACTCATCTGATTTTATTAACAGGCTGATTGCTAAGCCATTGTTTCAAAAAAGAGTCATCAGGGACTACGCAGGTGACTAAATCCTTAATAGAAATAAGGAATTAAGTCCTCAGACTGACTATTTCCAATAGGCCGTCATCATGCCAGAAAACATCTCTCTGCTTATATCAAGTTTATGCGATATAAAATTTTCATCTACCGCTCAACCTTGGCAGACGATTGCCGATAACCGAATTGAAACCCGCGGGTTTCGATTGCGGTGCCAAGGAGGGCCTTGTCAAATCGATTTTTGATGAGGAAGGAGAAGTCGTTGGCTGTATGGAACGTCCTAAATCGCTTTTCGGTCATCAAACTCCACCAGAATTTTGTGGCAACAATCCGACAATAAATAGAAAAGGAACGAACATGCAGTTTTTGAAAAATATCACCATCAGGGCAGCGTTACTTTGGGTTCTCGGGGCATTTAGCTTGCTCTGGGGCGGAGTTTCAGCTTACACATTATTATCACTCAATGAGTTAACTCAAGCCTCAAACGCGAATAGCGTTTTGGTCGATAACATCAGCTTGGTCAATCAGGGAACCGATCAGTATTTCCGTATGGTGACCCGATTGAGTCGTTCAGTGGATTATCGTCTGGCAGGGAATAGCGCAGATGCCGATCGTGAGCTGAAATCCTCCAATCTGGCCTTGGATAGCCTGAAAAAGAACTTGGCACAGTTTAAATCTATCGATCATGCGCAGCTCAGCCCGGTATTGGTTGAGGATGTTATTTCTAACTGGAATGCCCTGATTGCCCAAGGGGTGGAACCACTGTATCAAGCGGCTATGGCCGGTGATAATACTGCTTACCAGCTGTTGTCCAAGCAAACGGTACCAGCCTTAAGCCGTCAGTATGGCGCGTCATCCGAGGCATTCAGTAAAACTGCATCGGCAGAAATCGGCGTGGTGAAGGAGCAATTTGCTCATCTTACCAAGGTAAGCAGCGTTACGCTGGTTTCGGCGCTGGTGATTGGTCTGTTGATTTTACTGGCGACGGATCGCTTTTTGGTGGCAAATCTGGTGCGTCCGCTCAATATGATGCGTGACCATTTCAAAGTGATTGCCTCCGGTCAGCTGGGACAACCCATTGTCGATTTTGGGCGCAACTGTGTCGGCCAGTTATTCCCACTATTGCGGGATGTGCAGACCAGTTTGGCCAATACCGTTAGCGCAATCCGTGACAGCACCGACAGTATTTATCATGGTGCATCTGAGATTTCTGCGGGTAATACCGATTTGTCTTCCCGTACCGAACAGCAGGCCGCGGCATTAGAAGAAACCGCAGCCAGTATGGAGCAGCTCACGGCGACGGTGAAACACAACGCAGATAATGCTCATCACGCCAGCCAATTGGCGGCGACGGCATCATCTACGGCGAAAAAGGGTGGCTCGCTGGTTTCTGACGTAGTGCATACTATGGCCGATATCTCTGCCAGTTCGAAGAAAATCGCCGAAATTACCACAGTGATTAACAGTATTGCTTTTCAAACCAATATTCTGGCTCTGAATGCGGCGGTTGAAGCGGCCAGAGCCGGTGAGCAAGGGCGCGGCTTTGCCGTGGTTGCCAGCGAAGTGCGCAATTTGGCACAGCGCAGTGCTCAGGCGGCGAAGGAAATCGAAGGGTTAATCACCGAATCGGTCAATCGTGTCACCAGCGGCTCTGCGCAGGTTGAAAGCGCTGGCAATACCATGGACGAAATTGTGCGCTCTATTACTAACGTTACGGATCTGATGGGCGAAATCGCGTCGGCTTCTGATGAGCAAAGTAAAGGAATCAGTCAGGTCGGTCAGGCCGTGGCCGAAATGGATAGCGTGACACAACAAAACGCCGCGTTGGTGCAGGAAGCATCACGGGCTGCCGCTTCACTGGAAGATCAGGCTGCTAAGTTGAATCAAGCGGTGGCGGTATTTAAATTGAAGGATGACAAGGTAACACCGGCGGCTAAAACCAGGGTAAACCCGGTGAAAGCGCCGACGACCCAGCGCGTGGACAATAACGCGAATTGGGAAACCTTTTAACTAACCAGTGCCATAACATTGAAAGAGTAAATATGGAGTGGCGTAATGAAACACGCCACTCCAGCGTAGTCACCGACGGCATTATAGCCCTGCCTGATCCTTAGCCAACTGGGCAAGCAGCATTTGCTCAATCAGTTCGCTACGGCTGATGTTACGTTGCTCTGCAAGGCTATTGAGAGCATCGACCGCATCTGCATTAATCTTCAGTTCCACGCGCCGTAAGCCACGTACTTTATCGCGCCGTAGTTGATTTCGCTTATTAATTCTAAGCTGTTCATCACGGGATAATGGGTTTGTTTTCGGGCGCCCCGGACGGCGTTCATCTGCGAACAGATCCAGCGTCGTGCGATCCGTTTGTTCTTTTGCCATAGGTAGCGGTACTACAAGGGATTCACATCAGAAAGCGTTTTAGCTTTTCCAGATGATTTGGTTAACACGTTTCAGACCAAAATAACCGGGCTGAATTTGCATTTGTCCCCCGGCACGGCCTGAGTATTACGGCTGAACGCGGCGGCAAAATTATAGCGCGCCATAATACCCTAGCCAATGAAGTGCCGACAATGACTAACTGCAATTAGATCAGGCTAATTCGTTATTTTTTGCACAATTTTTCCACAGGAAATTCATTTCTTTTCCCCAGGGTACAAATTTTAAACAACAGTATTAGCCTCGCACTTTATTCCGCGTCGAGAAAACGGTGGATAGCACGTAATACCGCCTGGGGTTTTTCCGCATGGACCCAATGCCCGCAGCCGGAAATAACATGAGCGCGAGCCTGCGGGAACTGACGGGCAATTTCATCTCGGTAACTGTCCTGAATATAAGGCGACAATTCGCCACGAATAAACAGAATAGGATGCGACCAAGGCGGAACAGGCTGCCAGCCGACAATATTTTCATATTGATTCCACAGCGCCTGTACGTCAAAACGCCATTCTCCAGCCTGAAATGATTTCAGCAGGAATTGAATCACACCTTCTTCTTTTATGATTTCCCGCATGATTTTTGCCGCATCCTGACGTTGGGTCACGCCGGCTTCGGTCACGGCGTTGAGCGCAGCGAAAATCTGATCGTGGCGTCGGGTTTGATAATCGATCGGTGCAATATCAATGGCGACCAGTTTATCAATGCGATCCGGCGCAAGAGCCGTTAGCGCCATTGCCACTTTTCCGCCCATGGAATGGCCGATAATAATGGCTTTTTCTATGGTTAAATGATCGAGTAATTCCAGAACGTCCTGCGCCATCGCCGGGTAGTTCATTTGCGGGGAACGAGGAGATAAACCGTGATCCCGCAGATCGATTTGCACTACGGTATGGGTCTGTTGCAGGTCGCGAGCCAGCACGCCGAGGTTATCAAGGTTGCCAAACAAGCCGTGGATCAGCAGGATAGGGAGATTATTAGTCGGAGAATGTGCGCTTTGTAAGCGAAAGTTCAATTTCATGGCGAAGTTCATACAGAGAGATATTGTGGTTAGGGTATCATGACTGGATGATGGTGTGCTGCTCCGGAATGACGCGGATTATCAGAACAAAGTTGAATAACGATCTATTCAGGCTTTTCATCGCCAGATCCGTTATGGCGCTATTCGCCAGCCAGCTTTGACTTTATAATCCTTGGATATGAATAAAGAAAGTAGAAAAACAGTACTGGATAAAGATGAAAACTATTGAAGTCGACGAAGAGCTTTATCGTTATATTGCCAGCCATACGCAGCATATCGGCGAGAGTGCGTCCGATATTTTACGGCGCATGTTGAAATTTACCGCTGGGCAACCGGTACGTACTGTTCCTGCGGGCGAAGTCGCCAAGACGCCGGTGGCGGTAGTGCCTGGTCCGCGAGATCGCGTGCGCGCGCTGCGAGAACTGCTGCTTTCCGATGAATATGCCGAGCAAAACAAAGCGGTTAACCGTTTTATGCTGGTGTTATCTACACTTTATACCTTGGATGCAGCGGAATTTGCGGCGGCAACGGAGTCACTGCACGGCCGGACCCGCACCTATTTTGCCGGTGATCAACAAACGCTGCTGCAAAATGGCACTCATACCAAGCCAAAACACGTTCCTGGAACGCCATATTGGGTGATTACCAATACCAATACCGAGCGTAAGCGCAGCATGGTTCAGCATATTATGCTGGCGATGCAGTTCCCGCCGGATTTGACCGAAAAAGTGTGTGGGACTATCTAATTCACATCTATTGCCTCTTTCCGTTGGCTACAGGCTGCGCGGAAGGAGTTTTTTAGCTAATTAGGAGTAGTGACAGTGGCTTATCATCCTCGTGCCGGGCAACCTACCCGCCAAAGCGATTTGATTAACGTTGCTCAACTGACGTCGCAATATTATGTGCTGCGCCCAGATGCTGAAAATCCGGCTCACGGGGTAAAATTTGGTACCTCTGGGCACCGTGGCAGTTCTTTGCGTCACAGTTTCAACGAAGACCATATTCTGGCTATTGCTCAGGCGATTGCCGAAGTGCGCCATCAACACGGCATTACCGGCCCGTGCTACGTAGGTAAAGATACCCACGCACTGTCAGAACCGGCAATTATTTCGGTGTTGGAAGTGCTAACCGCCAACGGCGTTGACGTGGTGGTTCAGACAGACAATGGCTTTACGCCGACTCCGGCTATTTCCCACGCCATTTTGACCTATAACCGTCAGAATAAAACGCTGGCAGACGGCATTGTCATTACGCCTTCTCATAATCCGCCGGAAGACGGTGGTATTAAATACAATCCGCCTAACGGTGGGCCTGCGGATACCAATCTGACTTCGGTGATTGAAAAGCGTGCCAACCAGTTACTGGCCGAAAAGCTGGCTGGAGTGAAGCGTCAATCGTTGGATAAAGCCTGGCGTGGCAATCGTCTGCGTCAGCAGGATTTGATTCAGCCTTACGTCGAAGGTTTGGTTGACGTGGTTGATATGCCAGCTATTCAGCGTGCCGGTTTGAAACTGGGCGTCGATCCGCTAGGCGGTTCAGGTATTGCTTACTGGCAGCGAATTGGCGAGCACTACAAGCTGGATTTAACGCTGGTTAATGATTCTATCGATCAGACTTTCCGCTTTATGCATTTGGATCACGATGGCGTAATTCGCATGGATTGTTCGTCAGAGTGCGCTATGGCAGGCTTGCTGGCGCTGCGCGACAAGTTCGATTTAGCCTTTGCCAACGACCCGGATTACGACCGTCACGGGATTGTCACTCCGTCAGGTTTGATGAATCCGAACCATTATCTGGCGGTGGCCATTAACTACCTGTTCCAGCATCGTCCGCGCTGGGGGGCAGAGGTCGCGGTAGGTAAAACGCTGGTTTCCAGCGCGATGATTGACCGCGTAGTGGCTGATTTAGGCCGCAAACTGGTGGAAGTGCCGGTGGGCTTTAAATGGTTCGTCGAAGGTTTGCATAACGGTAGCTTTGGTTTCGGTGGCGAAGAAAGCGCCGGTGCCTCTTTCCTGCGTTTCGATGGCACGCCGTGGTCTACGGACAAAGACGGTATTATCATGTGTCTGCTTGCTGCTGAAATTACCGCCGTGACCGGTGAGAACCCGCAGCACCATTATAACGATCTGGCTAAACGTTTCGGCGCGCCAAGTTACAATCGCATTCAGGCACCGGCGACTCAGGCAGAAAAAAATGCTTTATCCAAACTGTCGCCGGAAATGGTCACGGCCAGCACGCTGGCGGGTGATCCAATCACCGCACGTCTGACCGCAGCGCCGGGCAATGGGGCGTCTATCGGTGGCCTGAAAGTGATGACCGACAACGGCTGGTTTGCCGCTCGTCCATCTGGCACCGAAGAAGCTTACAAAATCTATTGTGAAAGTTTCCTGGGCGCAGAGCATCGCGAAAAAATTGAGAAAGAAGCCGTTGATATTGTGAGTGAAGTATTGGCTGGCGCGAAGAAATAGCTTTTAAGTTTCTCGCAAACTCATGAAATAACATGGCAGCTCCGCAAGGGACTGCCTTTTTTTCGCGATTAGCCCAAGGCAACCAGCAGCGCGCCTATGCTAATCAGGGCAACGCCAATACCGGCGATAAACGAAATCTTCTCGCCAAATAAAATCACAGCCAAAATCACCGCAAACACTACGCTGAGTTTATCAATGGGCGCAACCTGCGAAACGGTGCCGTTTTTGATAGCCATAAAGTAAAACAACCAGGACAGCGCCCCGGCCACGCCGCTTAGTACGATAAACAGCAAGGCTTTTTTATCGGTGAGTACGGTACCCACCAGATGATATTTCCCCTGAACCACCACTACGCCGACTAAAAACAGCGCCATCACCACGGCCCTCACGGCGGTGGCGGTATTGGCATCCAGATGTTGAAGACCGATTTTGCCAAATATGGCGACCAGCGAAGCGGTAAAGGCAGAGAGTAAAGCGTAGATTAACCAGGTACTCATAGCGAATAAGACCTATTTGCAACGAAAACTCCGATGCTACGCCTGCAAACTTTCCTTGCCTACCCTTAAAGGTAAATCTTAGCGCGGTAATGTATCAGCAATAAAACGATAGCCGACGCCAGTTTCGGTAATCAGATGTTTAGGGCGTGCGGGATCGGCCTCCAGCTTTTGCCGTAGGTGACCCATATAAATTCGCAGATAGTGATTGTGCTCGACGTAGTTTGGTCCCCACACCTGATTCAGCAGTTGGCGCTGGGTGATGACTTTTCCAGGGTTGGCCAGCAGGGCGGTTAGCAGGCGAAATTCCAACGGCGTTAGGTGGAGGTCTTCATCGCCGCGTTTGACCTGACGGTTGATCAGATCAACGCTCACATCGGCAAAACTGACGATGGGGCTTTCCTGCGCTCCAGATCCGTGACGACGTAGTGCCACTCGGACTCTGGCCAGTAATTCGCTGATACCAAAAGGTTTGCTCAGATAATCGTCTGCGCCGGCATCCAGCGCGGCCACTTTGTCTTCTTCGCTATTCCGGGCGGAGAGCACAATCACTGGGATAGCGCTCCATTGGCGCAAATCCTGAATATAATCCAGACCGTCGCCGTCCGGTAACCCGAGATCGAGGATGATTAAATCCGGTTTGCGGGTGCCAGCCTCGATCAAACCTCGCTGTAGGGTGTCGCTGTCAAATACCCGGCAGCCTTCGTTCTCCAACGCGGTACGGACAAAGCGGCGGATCTCTTTTTCATCTTCAACAATTAAAACGGTAGCTGGAGAGATAATCACATGTCCTCAGGATTAACGTTATCCATATCTGGTGGAACCTCCAATGGCAGGACAAAATGGAAAACAGCACCGCCGTTTTGGCCTTTCTCTGCCCAGATTCTCCCACCGTGAACATCAATAATGGCACGGCAAATGGCTAACCCCAAGCCCACGCCGGGAATGGCCGACTCTTTATTGCCACGGGAGAATTTATCAAAAATAAGCTGCTCTTGCCCACCGGTAATACCAGGCCCGTTATCCCAGACTTCCACATTCAGCCATTCTTCCTGAACTTTGGCGCGAATGCCTAGGGTTGCGCTCGGTCCGGCATATTTATGAGCATTTTCCAATAGGTTGATAAAGACCCGCTCCAGCAGACTGCCATCACAATTAATCAGTACCATTTCACTGGGTAAATCCAGCTCGATAAGATGAGAACTGAGCGTTGTTTCCAGCATGTGCAGCGCGCTGCCGACGATTTCTTCCAACGATTGCCATTCTTTCCGCAGGTTAAAACCGCCGGATTGAATCCGCGCCATATCCAGCAAATTATTAACCAATCGAGTGGTGCTAAGCACCTGTTGACGAATCTGGCTGGCCTGCGGCGCGTGGCGGGAACCTTCAGCCGCTAAGTCCAAGGTCAGGATTTCGGCCTGCCCGAATAATACGGTTAACGGAGTGCGTAAATCGTGGGAAAGCGCCGCCAGCAGGGAATTTCGCAGTTGTTCGCGCTCTGCGTCCAGTTTGGCGACTTCGGCGGTACGGGCCAGATGCAGACGCTCCAGCGCGTTGGCTATCAGGCTGGTAAAGGTTTGTAGCAAACGCTGCTGCTCTGGCACCATCAATTGCCGTAGGTTGGCCGGTTCAATCGCCAGCACGCCGAAGGTTTGTTTTGAGGTGGTCAGTGGCAACAGTTGATAAGGTACGCCGGGCAGGGTATCGGTACCTGCGCCTGCGGGAGCACCGTGATCGAAACTCCAGCGGGCAATGGCTTCATCCACCGAAAAAATATTGCCGTCTTCGGTGCCAATTTGGTGTAATCGCCCGTCTTCCTGCGGCAGCAACAGGCCAGTTTTGGCCTGAAAGCTGCTGGAAAGAAAGTGGCGGCTGGTTTTGGCAATGTCAACGCAGCTTAATGCGCGGCTCAGGCCGCGGGACATCTCATACAAATGTCTGGCTCGTTGCTCGCGATAACGGGCGATGCGCGCCTGATAGCGTACGCCGGCGGTTAGATTCCCCACGACGATGCCGACAATCAACATCACGCCAAAAGTGACCAGATATTGCACATCAGTCACCGCCAGCGACCAGTGGGGTTGGACAAAGAACAGATCGAAACTGGCGACGTTTAGTACGGCAGCCAGCACAGACGGCCAGCGCCCGTAAAACAGCGCAATGATCACCACGCCGAGCAGATAAACCATCACCAGATTCGCCTGATCAAATCCGGGGATCAGCCACTGAGATAAAATAGTGATCAGTGCACACAGCCCGATCGCGGCCGCGCAGCCTTGTAGCTGCATGCGCCATTTTTCGCTAAAACTGCGTGTATCATTTTCTTTGGCCGCCGCAGGTTGATGGTCATTTTCCAATGCGACAATCACCAAATCCAGATCCGGCCCCAGCTTGCCCAGTCGATCGCCAAAACTGCCGCGCAGTTTCCAGCGTTGCTCGCTGCGGCGACCAATAATGATTTTCCCCAGATTGTGATCGCGAGCGTAACGTAGAATCGCCCGTTCTTCACAAGGATCGGAAAGGGTAGCGGTTTCCGCGCCTAATTCTTGCGCCAGCTTCAAGGCGCGTAGGATGGCTCGGCGTTTCGCTTCCGGCAATGCGTGGAGACGTGGCGTCTCTACGTAGACCGCGTGCCAGATACAGCCGAGACGAGCCGCCAAACGCGCTGCGGTGCGCACCAGCTTCTCATTACCGACATTGTGGCCGATACACAGCAAAATCGCATCGCGGGTGTGCCAAACGCGCTCGCGGCCTTGGGTATCCCGAAAGGCGCGCATTTGGTCGTCCACCCGATCGGCGGTACGACGTAGCGCCAGCTCGCGCAGAGCGATCAGATTACCTTTGCGGAAAAAATGTTCGATGGCACGTTCGGCCTGACCGGAAATATACACTTTGCCTTCGTTCAGGCGGCGGCGTAGGTCATCCGGTGGCAGATCCACCAGTACGACTTCCGTGGCTTCATCGAACATATGATCGGGAATCGTTTCCCGCACGCGAATACCGGTCACGCCGCCTACGACGTCATTCAGGCTTTCCAGATGCTGTACATTGACGGTAGTCAGCACATCAATGCCTGAATCCAGCAATTCTTCCACATCCTGCCAGCGTTTGGGATGGCGCGAACCGTTGGCGTTACTGTGCGCCAGTTCATCCATCAGAATCAGCGCCGGATGACGCGCCAGCGCCGCATCCAGATCAAATTCGCGTACCTGGCGATTGCGATGAGCAATACGCTTGAGCGGTAGCTGATCTAACCCTTCCAGCAGCGCGGCGGTTTCACTGCGACCATGGGTTTCTACCACGCCAACCAGCACATCCAGCCCTTGAGCACGCAGGCGCTGCGCCTCTTGCAGCATGGCGTAGGTTTTCCCTACTCCGGCGCAGGCACCAAAGAAGACCTTGAGCTTGCCGCGTGGTTTTTCGTTCGCCACTGCCAGCAGACTATCGGGATCTGGACGGATTGGTTCGGCATCCACGGTGATTTTTCCTTATTGTTTTAGCGGTTTAACGTTATCCAGTGCCATATTCAGTATCAGCACGTTCACCACGCTTTCTCCGAGGAAGTTCGGAACCGATTTCTGCTCATTTTTTGCGATGAGATCCTGCACTTCGGATAATGTTAACTGGCGGGCTTTAGCCACGCGATTAGCCTGATAATAGGCGGCTTCCAGCGATATTTGCGGATCGAGACCGCTACCGGAGGCGGTAACCAAATCCACCGGAACCGGGCCGGTTTGATCTGGGTTAGCCAAACGCAGTGCTTTAATCCGTTCGTTAATCTCGGCATCCAGTGCTGGGTTGCTAATAGCTAAATTACTGCCGCCGGATGACAGAGCATTATAAGGTATATCCGATGTGGCCGATGGGCGACCACTAAAATATCCCGGTTGAGTAAACTGCTGACCAATCAGTGTCGAACCGACCGCTTCGCCGCCCAGCGTTGCCAGAGAACCATGGGCTTTATCGCTAAAAATAACCTGAGCCAAACCGGTAGTCAGTAATGGATAGGCGATACCGGTGATCAGGGTTAATAAAATCACTAAAATCAGTGACGGACGCAGATAAGACATCATAAAAACCTCGTTATTCACGCAGGCCGGACGCAGTGTCCGGCAGCCATTAAGCGCTCGTTCAACCCATATTCAGCGCGGTTAACACCAAATCGATCAGTTTGATCCCGACAAAAGGCACTAATAAACCGCCTAAGCCGTAGATCCATAAATTTCGACGCAACAAAGCCGCAGCGCTCATCGCTTTATAACTGACGCCTTTTAACGCCAGTGGAATCAGAAACACAATCACTAAGGCGTTGAAAATTACCGCCGATAGAATGGCGGAAGACGGGGAGTGCAATTGCATCACGTTTAACGCATTCAACTGCGGGTAAGTGGCAGCGAAAGCGGCCGGAATAATGGCAAAATATTTCGCTACATCGTTGGCAATACTAAAGGTCGTCAGGGAACCGCGAGTCATCAGCATTTGTTTACCGATGTGTACAACCTCAATCAGTTTGGTCGGATTGGAGTCTAAATCCACCATATTGCCCGCTTCTTTCGCTGCCTGCGTCCCTGAGTTCATCGCCACCGCGACATCGGCCTGTGCCAGCGCCGGCGCGTCATTGGTACCGTCGCCGGTCATCGCGACCAGACGACCTTCTCCCTGATATTGACGAATCAGCGCCAGCTTGGCTTCCGGCGTGGCTTCGGCCAGAAAATCATCTACCCCGGCTTCGGCGGCAATGGCTGCGGCGGTCAGACGGTTATCGCCGGTAATCATCACGGTTTTGATGCCCATTTTGCGTAATTCGGCAAAACGCTCTTTAATCCCGCCTTTAACGATATCTTTCAACGCGACGACACCCAAAACCCGAGCGCCCTCTGCGACGACCAACGGCGTGCCGCCGGTTTTCGCTACGCTTTCAACCAAATCGTCCACGGCGCGTGGGAAATGGCCATTATTCGACTCCACGTGGCGACGAATGGCATCTACCGCGCCTTTGCGAATCATTCTATCCTGCACGTTTACGCCGCTCATGCGGGTTTGGGCAGAGAAGGGGACAAAGGTTGCATTCAAGGCATGAATATCACGCTCCCGCAAATTAAAGCGCTGTTTCGCCAGCACGACGATACTGCGGCCTTCTGGCGTTTCATCGGCTAAAGAAGATAGCTGGGCGGCGTCTGCCAATTGCTGTTCGGTAACGCCGGGTGCAGGCAGGAATTCCGAAGCCTGACGGTTGCCCAATGTGATGGTGCCGGTTTTATCCAGCAACAGCACATCGACATCGCCAGCGGCTTCCACCGCGCGCCCGCTGGTGGCTATCACGTTGGCACCCAGCATCCGGCTCATGCCGGCTACCCCAATGGCTGATAACAGGCCGCCGATGGTGGTTGGAATCAAACACACCAGCAACGCTACCAGAACGGTAATGGTTACCGGACTGCCAGCCTGATTAGCTTCCACACTAAATAATGAGAAGGGAAACAGCGTAGCCGTTGCCAGCAAAAACACGATGGTTAAGGCCACCAGTAAAATGGTCAAAGCCACTTCATTTGGTGTTTTACGCCGTTTTGCTCCTTCCACCATCGCTATCATGCGATCGAGGAAAGTCTCGCCGGGATTGACGCTGCACTCGACTACCAACCAATCGGACAGCACGCGAGTCCCGCCGGTAACGGAGGAGAAATCGCCGCCGGATTCGCGAATAACCGGAGCAGATTCGCCGGTAATGGCGCTTTCATCCACCGATGCGCCACCTTCCAGCACTTCGCCATCGCAGGGGACGGTATCTCCGGCTTGTACTAGCACCAAATCGCCTTTTCGCAGGCTATCGGCGGATACTTTCTCCTGCGGCGCATCCGCGTGAGGAGCGCTAAGTTTTTTAGCCCAACTGGTTTTTTTTACCCCTCTCAGGCTTTCGGCCTGAGCCTTACTGCGGCCTTCTGCCAGCGCTTCGGCAAAGTTGGCAAACAGCACGGTAAACCAAAGCCAAAGGGCTACGTTACCGGTAAACATGGCGTTGCCGTCGGCTTGCCCGCTGAGAATCGCCAGCCAGATAGCGGTTGTCAACCAACTGCCTAGGTACACCACGAACATTACCGGGTTACGCCATTGGGTACGCGGGTCCAATTTTTTCACTGCATCAATCAGTGCGGTGCGAACCAGTGCGGGCTCAAAGAGTGCGCGTTGTTTGCGAGTCATATGTGTTCTCTCTCTACAACCGAATCGTTGTTAACATTATTTATTAATAATCAGCGTGTTAACCAAACTTTCAGATGTTCAGCGACCGGCCCTAATGCCAGTGCAGGAATAAAGGTCAGAGCGCCAACCAACATCACGGTACCGACCAACAGACCAACAAACAGCGGACCTGAAGTTGGTAACGTGCCGTTCCCCGCCGGTTGACGTTTTTTCGCCGCCAGCGATCCCGCGATAGCCAGAACCGGTAAAATGACGCCAAAGCGGCCGATGAACATCGCCAGCGCCAATAACAGGTTATAGAACGGGGTATTGACGCTCAGGCCAGCGAAGGCGCTGCCATTGTTGTTAGCCGCCGATGACAGGGCGTACAGCACTTCACTGAAACCATGAGCGCCCGGATTAAGAATTCCTGCTCGCCCGGCGTCGGTGCTCAGTGCCAGCGCGGTGCCTAGCAGTACCACGGTCGGCGTGACCAGAATGGCCAGTGCGGTCATTTTCATATCGAACACATCGATTTTTTTACCCAGATATTCCGGCGTGCGGCCAATCATCAGCCCGGCGATAAACACCGTCAGCAGCACAAACAGCAGCATCCCGTATAAGCCAGAGCCAACGCCGCCGAACACCACTTCGCCAATTTGCATCAGCCACATCGGCACCATGCCGCCCAGCGCGGTAAAGGAGTCATGCATAGCGTTAACCGCCCCACACGACGCGGCTGTGGTTACTACGGCGTACATACTGGACGACAGAATCCCGAAGCGGCTTTCTTTACCTTCCATATTGATATTGCTGTCAGCGCCGAGCAGGGTAAGGTGCGGGTTGCCTGTCAGTTCGGCGTACATCACTACAGCGACAGCAGTGATGAAAATCAGTGACATAGCCCAAATCAGCGCATGACCCTGGCGGTTATCTCCCACTACCTGACCAAAAGCAAAACACAGGGCACAGGGAATAAGGAAAATTGCCAGCATTTGCACAAAATTGCTGAAAGCGGTTGGGTTTTCAAACGGATGAGCGGAGTTGGCGCCAAAGAAACCGCCGCCGTTGGTGCCGAGCATTTTAATCGCTTCCTGTGAAGCCACTGGCCCCATCGGTAGGATCTGTTTTGCTCCCTCTAGCGTTGTAACGTGTTGGTAAGCATCAAAATTCTGTAAAACGCCTTGGCTGACAAAAATCAGCGCGATAATCAGAGAAAGGGGCAATAGCACGTATAGAGTAATGCGCAGAATATCAACCCAGGCATTACCTAGTGTGTTGGAAGAATGGCGGGCGAAGGCGCGAATCAACGCAAAAGCCACGGTGATACCCGTTGCGGCAGACAGGAAGTTTTGCACCGTCAAACCGGCCATTTGGCTGAGATAACTGAGCGTATTCTCTCCGCTGTAGGCCTGCCAGTTGGTATTCGTGACAAAACTGACGGTGGTATTTAACGCTAACTGCCAGGACATCCCCGGTAAATGTTGAGGATTTAGAGGCAGAGCGCCCTGAAACATTAATAATGTGAATAAAAATATTCCACCAATCAGATTAAAGAATAAAATAGCCAGCGCGTATTGCCAGGCATTCATTTCTTCATTTTTTACGCCGCTACAGCGCCAGATAGCGGCCTCCATACGCTGTAATCGCGGGAATGGTTCGCCTTCGATTAGCCGCGCCAAAAAACCACCCAGCGGGCGTGAAAGAACCAGTAGCACCAATAAGAAACTGGCGATAAGCAGGAAAGCTGACGCAGCCATTTAAAAGTCCTCCGCATTAAATAAGGCGTATACCAAATAGCCCAGAAGCAGCAGGACCAGCAACGCACCAACAACGATGCTGAAACTCACGGGACACCTCCACAGGTGATGTTTTTTGATAACAGCAGGTTACGGAGTCATAAATATAGTTACTGATAAAAAATCCGCATTGTGTGTAAAAAAAACGTAAAAATGGTCAAAAAAGGTTCATAAAGTGACGTTAATTTAGGCGGTGAGTTTGTGGTAGAGATACTTTGAGTTCGAAGAAAACAGGAATGCTAATTTCATGCTCATAATGTTATCAATCTCGCAACTAAAATAGCCACAAGATAACTAAAGGTTAGTTTTAAATTAACCTTAATGTAACAAAATTACGGAAGATGACGATAATTTGTGTTTTTCGTGCCTTTTAGTGGTCGGATGAGTGGTAAACTTTCATTCAATGCGGTAAAATTTTGTTCAGTTTCCAAATTCACTTGTTTATTTCTAGCGCCAAGCTGTAAAACTGACCCAGAGTTGATAGTGGTCTGCCTAACAGAACGGCGCTTTTAAAGGAGGATCGCTATGTCTATGTACAATGTATATCCATTGCATCAGGTTCTCCTGCGCCGCTGCGCAGTAATCCTGATGGGTGTTTTGGCTTTGCCAGTAATGTTATTCCGCCGTGACCGTGCTCGTTTTTACAGCTATTTGCACCGCGTTTGGGCGAAAACCAGCGATAAACCAGTATGGTTAGCGCAGTCTGAATTAGCCGCTCGGGATTTCTACTGAGTTAATTCGGTTAATTAGAATCCCGGTGTGAAATCGAATGCCAGTCAGTGCACGCTGACTGGCATTTGTTTTTTGGCTTCCCAATAATACGGTTCACGAGTGCCCGGCGGCGCTGGCTTTACTCACACACTCTCCCCTCATCAAGCCGATATTTACCTCGCCTTAGGGTTATTTCACGCAATAACAGTTATGCTTAAAATTCATAAGATTAAAAATTCTGATGCCAATGTGTATCATCGGGCCAGATAGCGTGATTTAACCAAACGTTTCTTGAATTTATTGAATGTCGGGAGTGAACTATGAGCGAAAAAATCCCCGTAGGTATCAGCGCCTGCCTGCTCGGCAGCAAGGTACGTTTTGACGGTGGGCATAAACGGCTGGACTTCGCTACAGAAGAACTGGCTCCCTACGTCGAATTTGAACCCATTTGCCCAGAAATGGCCATTGGTTTGCCTTCTCCGCGTCCCGCTCTACGCTTGGTTCGCCAGCAGGATGACGTCCTGATCCGTACCAGCAATGACGCCAATCAGGATGTTACCGCCGCCATGCGTCGTTTTGCCGAGGAAAAGGTATCTCATCTCAGCCATTTGTGCGGCTATATTTTGTGCGCAAAATCTCCCAGCTGCGGAATGGAGCGGGTGAGGGTATACAGCGAGAAAGGCGATTTTTCCAAGAAGGAGGGTACCGGAATTTTCGCTCAGGAATTGCTAAAACAGTTGCCCTGGCTACCGGTTGAGGAAGATGGTCGCCTGCACGATCCGCAACTGCGAGAGAATTTTGTCGAGCGTATCTACGCGCTGGCTGAGTTTAATTCGCTATGGAAGAAAGGGTTAACGCGCGGCAGCCTAATGGCATTTCATAGTCGTTATAAACTTTCACTGCTCGCGCATTCTCAGCCTGAATATCGCCAGATCGGTCCTTTTGTCGCCGCAATGGATCAATGGGAATCACTGGAAGATTTTGCTATTGAATATCGTAACCGTTTGATGCATTTGCTGGCACATAAAGCGACCCGCCGTAATCACACTAATGTCTTAATGCATGTACAAGGTTACTTCCGTCGACATTTAAATGCTGCTCAACGGCAAGAGTTGGCCCAGTTAATCGACCGCTACCGACAGGGTATGCAACCCTTATTAGCGCCAATAACTCTGTTAAAACATTATATGGCTGAGTACCCGGATGCCTATCTGGCGCAACAGCGGTATTTTGAACCGTATCCGGAGGCGTTGAGGTTGCGCTACGGACATTAAGCGGTTGGTGATCGGCTGCTGTGTCTGTCTATTTGATTTTTAGATAATTTTATAAAAAGGAATGCCATGACTACCCATTTGGTCTGGTTTCGCCACGATTTGCGCGTTACCGATAATTTGGCCCTGCACGCGGCCTGTGAAGACCCGCAGGCGCAGGTGCAGGCCGTATTTATCGCTACGCCGGGGCAGTGGGCATCTCACGATATGGCGCCGCGGCAGGCCGCATTTATTCATCAAAACCTACAATTACTTCGACAGCAACTCGCGCTGCGTGGTATCCCATTGCATTACCATCAATGCCATGATTTCGACGCTTCAGTAGACTGGTTAGCCAATCTTTGTATTGAACAACGCATTGATAAACTGCTTTATAATCATCAATATGAACTGAACGAACGACTGCGGGATACGCAGCTGGAAGAAAAGCTTCGTGGGCAAGTCATCTGTCAGGGTTTCCATGACAGCCTGTTATTGCCGCCGGGAAGCGTTCTGACCGGCAACGGCGAAATGTATAAGGTTTACACCCCATTTCGCCGTGCTTTTATCCAGCGCTTGTTGATGACTGACTGCAACTGCGTGCCAGCCCCACAACCGCGGCAGTCGCCAATGGATGACTCATCTGCGCTCGCACCTTTTAATTATCCTGCAGCAGAAGTGGACGCTGAGCTCTTTCCCGCGGGAGAAGAGGCCGCTTTACGCCGCCTTCGCCAATTTTGTCGCGAAACTGTGCAGGATTATCAGAAACAGCGAGATTTGCCGGCAGTTGACGGAACCAGCCAATTATCGCCTTATCTGGCTCTTGGCGTGCTGTCTCCGCGCCAATGTTTCAATCGACTGCGAGCAGAATGCCCCAACGTGCTGGACATGCCGGACGGTGGCGCATTCAATTGGCTTAATGAATTGATCTGGCGAGAATTTTATCGCCATCTATTGGTGGCTTATCCGCGATTATGCCGAAATCGTCCGTTTATTGACTGGACGGATGAGGTACGATGGAACCCTGCTGACGATAAGTTGCAAGCGTGGCAACAAGGCCTGACCGGCTATCCGATTGTGGATGCGGCGATGCGACAGCTAAATGCTACCGGGTGGATGCATAATCGCTTGCGTATGATTACCGCCAGCTTTTTGGTCAAAGACCTGCTGCTGGATTGGCGTTTAGGCGAGCGGTATTTTATGTCTCAGTTGTTGGATGGCGATCTGGCTGCCAATAACGGGGGCTGGCAATGGGCCGCGTCAACGGGGACAGATTCTGCCCCGTATTTTCGTATTTTCAACCCCACGACTCAAGGGGAACGGTTTGATAAACAAGGCACTTTTATCCGCCGTTGGCTACCGGAGTTAGCGGCGGTGCCGGAAAGTGATATTCACCAGCCTTGGCGTTGGGCGCAGTGGCAACAGCCGCTTGATTACCCGCAGCCGATCGTCGATCACAAACAAGCCAGATTGGACACGTTGGCCGCATTTGAGGCCGCCAGACGGGAACATTCCCGCACAACATAACAACAAGGAGCCAGTATGTTTAAAAAAGGGTTAGTCCTGATCTTCAGCCTCTATTCTTCATTGAGCTGGGGTGGATTTGAGGTGGTTGCCCTTGGCGTGGATGGTGGCGTCAGCGATGGCAATTTAACCTCGTATTTAATTCGCAGCGATACTAACCCTCTGTATCTTGGTCTGGACGCAGGATCTGTGCTTCCCGGTATAGCCAAAGGCTTGGACAAAGGGAACTTTGCCGATGTAACCGAGCAAAACGCGGCGCCTTTCACCCGTCAGGGCTATATTTTCCGTCAACGCATTAACAGCTACTTTATTAGTCACGCTCATCTGGATCACGTTGCAGGGCTGATTATTGGCTCTCCCGAAGACAGTAAGAAAACCATCTATGGCACCGCCGCTACGGTGGAAACCTTGAGAAACCACTATTTTAACTGGCGCGTGTGGCCGAACTTTACCGATTCTGGCAGTGGCACGCGCTTGGGCACTTATCGCCTGCAGGCTCCGCGTCCCGCTCAACGTTTCACTATAGGTTTAACCCGATTGATCGGTGAAATCTATCCTCTGAGCCATGACCAGTCACCTTCTTCGATGTTATTGATCGGTCAGGGCGATGAGTTCTTCGCCTATTTTGGTGATACCGGGCCTGACGCGGTGGAAAAATCAAAAAATCTGGATCAGATTTGGCGCATTTTGGGTGAAAAGGTCAAACAGAAGCAGCTAAAAGGCATGATTATCGAGGTGTCTTACCCAAACAGCGTGGCTGACGGCAAACTTTATGGTCATATGACACCCAAATGGTTGCTGGCAGAGCTGAAAAATCTGGCGAAATACAGCGGTGAAGGCGAGCAACCGCTGAAAGATTTACCGGTGGTGATTAGCCATATCAAGCCGTCGTTACAGCAGGGGCCAGATCCCCGGAAAGTCATTGTGGATGAACTGCAGCAGGCTAACGATCTGGGCGTTAAATTTATTCTGATGGAGCAGGGCGACAGTCAGCAATTCTGAGTGTCGCGGGTTTGCTTTCGCTAAAATCGGCGGGTATGTTAGCCCCAAAATCGCTAAAACGAGATGAAGATCATGCGTAACACCGAACTGGAAACCCTGATAAATACCGAATTGAATACCGCTGCTTTTCAGGATTATGCGCCGAATGGCCTACAGGTCGAAGGTCGCCCTGAGGTGCAACGAATTGTTACCGGCGTGACGGCCAGTCAGGCGTTGCTGGATGCGGCAGTGGAGCATCGGGCCGACGCGATTCTGGTTCACCACGGTTATTTTTGGAAGAATGAACCGGTGGTAGTTCGCGGTATGAAACGTAATCGCCTGAAAACCTTACTTACTGAAGATATCAATCTCTATGGATACCATCTGCCGCTGGATGCGCATCCAACGTTGGGCAATAACGCGCAGCTAGCCAGGCTACTTGATATTCATGTTATCGGTGAAATCGAGTCGTTGTTGCCTTATGGCGAGTTTGAAAAACCGATCAATAACCAGATACTGAAAGAGCGTCTGGAAAAACAGCTAGGCCGCCCGGTTCTGCACTGTGGCGATCACGCGCCTACGGATATTCGTCGCATTGCCTGGTGCACGGGCGGTGGGCAAGGTTATATTCAGCAGGCGGCTGATTTCGGGGTTGATGCCTTTGTTACCGGTGAGGTTTCCGAGCAGACGATTCATATTGCTCGTGAGATGGGGGTGAATTTTTATGCGGCGGGTCACCACGCGACCGAACGCGGCGGCATTAAGGCGCTGGGGGAGTGGCTGGCGAACCAACACGGGTTTGACGTGACTTTCATTGATATTCCTAACCCTGCTTAATGCTCTCTCAATCACGCCGCTCAATCAATTGGTGGCGTGAATTCTCTGCTCTAATCCTGACCAGAAAAGCACTATTCCTCGTAAAAACTGAGGGTTATTAGTTTACTCATCCTAATAAAACCCTATCTGACGAATATTAAGCGATAAAGGTTATATTTATCATAACTTTTAGGTATTCAATGCTGATTTTTAATAAGAAATAAATTAGTTAATTGCCAACATAGTGGTTTAAAACACGTTAAATATTGCTTTCATAGCGATTAATAATGGTGTTATCCGCTTATGTGGCAGTTAATCGCCTATCTCCCGTTGTTAAGCCCCTATTGACAGTTGCAATGCGCTAAAGCATAACTATGTGCTTATGGCTAATAATTATTAAGTTATAGAAACAGTCAAAGTCTTATAAAGAGCAGGGAGATAAGGATTGCAACGAGCACGATGTTACCTATTGGGAGAAAGCGCGGTGGTTCTGGAATTGGAGCCGCCGGTGACTCTGGCAAGCCAACAACGTATTTGGGGTCTGGCGGATCGCCTGATTCATCATCCTGATGTTCGCGAAGCCATTCCGGGCATGAATAACCTGACGCTGTTGCTGGAGAACCCGCAGCAAACGGCGTTGGATGCCATTGAGCGTTTACAGCGCTGGTGGGAAGAAAGTGAGTCCTTGGTACTCGAATCCCGAAACATTGATATTCCGGTGATCTACGGCGGAGAGTTCGGGCCGGATCTGGAAGACGTGGCTCGTCACACCGGTTTGTCACCGCGTCAGGTGGTGGAATGTCATTCTTCTGCGAGTTATATCGTCTATTTCCTCGGTTTTCAGCCGGGTTTCTCCTATTTAGGCGGTCTGCCGGAACAACTGGCAACGCCGCGTCGCGGGGAGCCTCGTCTGTCTGTTGCACCGGGTTCCGTTGGGATCGGCGGCAGCCAAACGGGTATTTATCCGTTAGCTACCCCCGGTGGTTGGCAATTGATAGGGCGTACTTCTCTGGCATTGTTTAACCCGTTGGAAATGCCGCCTACCTTGCTTCGCCCCGGTGATAATGTGCGCTTTGTACCACTCAAGGAGGGCGTATGTTAAAAATTATTCGCGCCGGTATTTACACCACTATTCAGGATGAAGGCCGTCCCGGTTTTCGCCGTTTGGGCATCAGTCAGGGCGGGGCACTGGATTTACCCGCGCTGAAAATGGCTAATATGTTGGTGGGGAATGCCCCCGCTGCCGCAGGATTGGAAATTACGCTGGGGCAGTTTTGTGCCGAATTTACTCAGACAGGCTGGATCGCACTAACTGGCGCGGGCTGTGATGCCAGGCTCGACGACCAATTACTGTGGACCGGCTGGCGTTATCCGGTGAAAGCGGGCCAGCGTATTCAACTTAATGTCCCATTGCGGGGAATGCGCAGTTATCTGGCGATCTCCGGCGGTATTGACGTGCCTGAAATGCTTGGCTCGCGCAGCACTGATCTGAAAGCCGGATTTGGCGGTCATCAAGGGCGGTTGATTAAAGAGGGCGACGAATTGCCGTTGGGCAAAGCGAGCCGTTTACCTAAGGAATCCGTTGGCATTAAACAATTACTGTTTGGTAATCGAGTGCGGGCGGTGCCGGGGCCGGAATATCACGAGTTTTCGTCCAGTGCGCAAGAGGCGTTTTGGCGCAGTGCGTGGCAGCTGAGCCCGCAAAGTAATCGGATGGGCTACCGTCTGACCGGCGGCGAGTTATCCCGCAATACCGCGCGGGAAATGTTATCCCACGGTTTACTGCCCGGAGTGGTGCAGGTGCCGCATAACGGCCAGCCAATTGTATTAATGGCAGATGCGCAAACTACGGGCGGTTATCCGCGAATTGCCTGCGTGATCGAAGCCGATCTCTTCCATTTGGCGCAAATTCGTTTGGGAGAACCGGTGCATTTTGTCAAATGTACGCTGGAGGACGCTTTGAAAGCCAAAGCCGAACAACAGCTGTATTTGCAACAGATTGAACGGGGTTTAGCCGCGGGTTTCCACCCGGTGGAGGCCAAATGAAAGTAGATTTAAACGCAGATTTGGGTGAAGGCTGCGCCAACGATCGTGAATTATTGCAGTTAGTCAGTTCCGCTAATATCGCCTGCGGTTTCCATGCGGGAGACGCTGAAATTATGCGCCAGTCGGTTCGTTGGGCGTTGGAGTTTCGCGTGGCTATTGGCGCTCATCCCAGCTTTCCCGATCGGGAGAACTTTGGCCGCACCGCGATGCAACTGCCGCCAGAAACCGTCTATGCGCAGGTGATTTATCAGCTCGGCGCGTTGGCGGCTATCGTGAAGGCGGAGGGCGGGCGTATGCAGCACGTAAAGCCCCACGGCATGCTGTATAACCAGGCGGCGAAAGATCCGCAGTTGGCAGACGCCATTGCTCAGGCGGTGAAAGCCGTCGATTCCAATTTGCGTTTGGTTGGATTGGCGGGTAGCGAATTAATTCTTGCTGGGCAGCGCGCGGGTTTATCTACCCGACAGGAAGTTTTTGCCGATCGTCGTTATCAGGCCGATGGTTCGCTGGTTCCGCGCAACGAGCCGGATGCGTTGATTGAAAGCGATGAACTGGCATTATCTCAAACGCTGGAAATGGTACAGCAGCGGCGGGTTCAGTCCCGTGACGGCATTTGGGTGCCGGTACAGGCAGATACCGTTTGTGTTCACGGTGATGGCGCGCACGCATTGGCTTTTGCTCGTCGCCTCTATGACAGTTTTATACAGAAAAATATCAGCATCAGTGCGAGCTGATAGGGCGTCAATAATCATAACCGCCTAGCCCGGGCGGAATAATAGTGAACACTTGATCAGAACCCAGGATAGGAGAATACATTTGGAACAGACCGTAAATCTCTGGCCGCTTATTGGTATTGCGGCAATTATCATCGGATTTTTAATGCGTATTAATGCCGTATTGGTGGTGATTACCGCTGGCATTATTACCGGCGTAGCGGCTTTGATGCCTATTGCCACCATATTAGAGAAACTGGGTGAAGGTTTTTTGAATACACGAAACCTGCCGCTGATTTTATTACTGCCGCTGGCGGTAATAGGTTTATTGGAGCGCCACGGCCTGAAAGAACGGGCGCAGGCGTGGATTTCAAAAATAAAAAGCGCCACCTCCGGTCGGCTGCTGATCGTGTACCTGTTTGTGCGTGAAGCCACAGCAGCGCTGGGGTTAACCAGTCTGGGCGGACATCCGCAAATGGTCCGTCCATTATTGGCTCCGATGGCCGAAGGTGCGGCGGAAACACGTTATGGCGAGTTACCGGAGAAAGTTCGCTACCGTTTGCGCGCTATGTCGGCGGCCACGGATAACGTGGGATTATTTTTTGGGGAAGATATATTCGTCGCTTTCGGTGCGATTATCTTTATGCATAACTTTATGTTGGAATCTGGCGGTATTCAAACCGAACCGCTGCATATTGCCCTGTGGGGTATTCCGACTGCGATTTGTGCATTTATCATTCACGCATATCGCTTGCAGCGTTTAGATAAACAATTGGCGGCAGAACTGACGGCGCTGAATCAGTCGGCATTAGCTGAGAAAGGGGCGTCGAAATGATTTTCCAACAACAATATCTCTATTGGCTGGCGGGCGTAGTGCTGCTGATTGTCGCCTTGATGTCATTTCGTGATAAAGCTAACCCGCGTCGAATTACCACCGGTTTGTTTTGGGGATTGTACGGACTGATTTTTCTGGTAGGAGACTGGACGTACCGTTTGGCCAATTCGCTGGGCGGCGACGGTCCGGATGAAAAACGCATTCTGAATATCACCGTGGGCGTGGTGGTGGTCATTATGGCGCTGATCGCCGGTTTTGGTGGCGTTCGATTGGGTAGCTATCATCAGCGCACGCCGGTGGAACGCGAAGTGAGCGCTAAGAAACTGGGGAACCGCCTGTTTATTCCAGCGCTGGCAATTCCAGTCGTGACGGTTATTGGCGTACTGTTATTCAACAACATTCCAGCGTTAGATTTGTGGGTGTTTGGTAGCGGTAACCATGCCACTTTGGTGACGCTGTTCTCTATGACTCTAGGCTGTGTGCTCGGCCTGATTATTGCCGTGGTGATGACGAAAGAAACCGCCGCGCAGCCGGTTCAGGAAGCGCGGCGTTTACTGGATTCCATCGGTTGGGCCTTTATTCTGCCGCAGATATTAGCCACTTTAGGCCTGTTATTCACCACCGCAGGCGTGGGAACGGCGATTGCTCATTTGACGCAAGAATATCTGGCTGTCGATCATCGCTTTATCGCCGTAGCCGTCTATGCTATCGGCATGGCGGTGCTCACCATGATTATGGGGAATGCGTTTGCGGCATTCCCCATTGTCACCGCTGGGATCGGGATCCCAATTCTGGTATTACAGCACGGCGGTAATCCGGCAGTTATGGCGGCTATCGGGATGTTTTCCGGCTATTGCGGCACGCTAATGACGCCAATGGCAGCTAACTTTAATATCGTTCCGGCAGCGTTACTGGAGTTGCCTGACAAGAATGCGGTGATTAAGGCGCAGATTCCAACCGGCGTAACTTTATTGATTGTTAACGTATTCTTACTGTATTTCCTGATGTTCCTGTAGGAGAAGTGATGAAAAACGTATTAATTACCGGTTTTGAGCCTTTTGGCGGCGAGCGGGTCAATCCGTCGTGGGAAGTGGTCAAGCAATTGAATGATTTGCAGCTTTCCGGCGTTCGGGTGGTGGCTCATCAGCTGCCCTGCGCTTTTGGCGAAGCCTTAACATCGCTGAATGCGGCCATTGATGCCACTCAGCCGGTATTGGTTCTGGCTATTGGACAGGCCGGTGGTCGTGCAGATATCACCATTGAACGCGTCGCGATCAATGTGGATGATGCGCGTATTGCGGATAATCTGGGACAACAGCCGGTAGACCAGCCGATTGTGCCTGATGGCCCGGTGGCGTACTTTACCCGTTTGCCCATCAAAGCCATGGTGCAGGGAATCCGCGAGGCGGGAATACCGGCGTCGGTTTCCCAAACGGCTGGAACCTACGTGTGTAACCATGTGATGTACGGTCTACTGCATCGTTTACATCAACAGGACAACGAGGTGAAAGGGGGATTTATTCATATCCCTTATTTGCCGGAGCAGGCGGTAAACCACCCCGGTTCGCCAAGTATGTCGGCTCAGTCCGTCCTGATCGCGCTGGAAGTTGCTATTTCTGTGGCGTTGCAAATTGAACATGATTTGCACATATCCGGCGGCGCGACACACTGATCCCTATTGGAATAATCAATAAAAAAGCGGAGGGCGACTTCCGCTTTGTCGTTTTAAGGAGGAGCAGAATGCCGGAAGGCCCGGAAATTCGTCGCGCTGCGGATAAACTTGCCGAGGCGGTGATAGGCAAGCCGTTGAAACAGGTGTGGTTTGCTTTTCCTCAGCTCAAGCCTTATCAATCTTTGCTGCTTAATCAGCAGGTCAATGAAATACAAACTCGGGGCAAAGCATTGTTGACGCATTTCTCCGATGGATTGACGCTGTATAGCCATAATCAGCTGTACGGAGTCTGGCGAGTGGTTAAAGCGGGAGAAACGCCACAGACTAAGCGAGATCTGCGAATACGACTGGAAACGGCCGACCAGGCCATTTTGCTCTACAGCGCCTCTGATATAGAGATTGGGCCGCGTGAAGTGATTGAACAGCATCCCTTTTTGCAGCGTATTGGCCCAGATGTGCTGGATATGGCGCTCACGGAAAATGACGTGATTGCGCGGTTATTGTCGCCGCAGTTTTGCCGTCGGCAATTGGGCGGAATGCTATTGGATCAGGCATTTTTGGCGGGATTAGGCAATTATTTACGCGCAGAAATTCTGTGGCTGGCGGCGTTGGCACCAACGCATAAACCGCAGGATCTCACCCCAGAGGCATTGCAGGCGTTGGCTTCGGCCTTATTGGCGGTGCCACGCCTTTCCTACGCGACGCGCGGCGTAGTGGATGAAAATCATCATCACGGCGCATTATTCCGTTTCAAGGTCTTCAATCGTACCGGCCAGCCTTGCGCGCGCTGCGGTGAGCCGATTGAAAAAATTGCTATTTCTTCGCGTCCTTTCTATTGGTGTCCGGCCTGTCAGCATTAATTATCAATGATAAAACGCGTTTTTCAGCCATAAAAAACGCCACTGAAAAGTGGCGTTTGATGATCGGGTCGCGCCTAGATTCAGTGCGCGACGGGAGTCAATTTACTTCTTGATTTGGCTAGTGAAATCGCGTTCTGCGTAGCCGGTGTACAGCTGGCGAGGACGAGCGATTTTCAGGCCTTCATCATGCATTTCGTTCCAGTGAGCAATCCAGCCTATGGTACGGGCGATAGCAAAGATCACGGTAAACATGGAGGAAGGAATACCCAGCGCTTTCAGGATGATACCTGAGTAGAAATCTACGTTCGGGTACAGTTTCTTCTCGATGAAGTACGGGTCATTCAGGGCGATACGTTCCAGCTCCATCGCCACTTCCAGCAGGTTGTCATTCAGGTTGAGTTCTTTCAACACTTCATGGCAAGTCTCACGCATCACGGTAGCGCGTGGATCGTGGTTTTTATACACCCGATGACCGAAGCCCATCAGACGGAAGGAGTCATTTTTGTCTTTGGCGCGACGGATAAATTCAGGAATGTGCTCAACGGTTTTGATTTCTTCCAGCATCTTCAGGCAGGCTTCGTTCGCGCCACCGTGAGCCGGTCCCCACAGGGACGCAATCCCGGCAGCAATACAGGCAAACGGGTTAGCGCCGGAAGAACCGGCGGTACGCACGGTAGATGTGGAGGCGTTTTGTTCATGGTCAGCGTGCAGGATGAAGATGCGATCCATTGCGCGTTCCAATACCGGATTCACTTTGTATTCTTCACATGGAGTAGAGAACATCATGTGCAGGAAGTTACCGGCGTAGGACAGATCGTTACGTGGATAAACGAAAGGCTGGCCTAGGGAATATTTGTAACACATTGCGGCAACCGTTGGCATTTTGGACAGCAAACGGAAAGCGGTAATTTCGCGGTGACGCTCGTTGTTAACATCCAGTGCATCGTGGTAGAAGGCAGCCAGTGCGCCTGTCACGCCGCAAAGTACGGCCATTGGATGAGAGTCACGGCGGAAGCCTTGCAGCAGTCGGGTAATCTGCTCATGGATCATGGTGTGACGGGTCACGGTAGTTTTAAACGTGGCGTATTCTTCCGGCGTTGGCGTTTCGCCGTACAGCAAGATATAGCACACTTCCAGATAGGTAGATTCTTTCGCTAACTGATCGATTGGGAAGCCACGGTGCAGCAAAATACCGTTATCACCGTCGATGTAGGTGATTTTTGATTCGCAGGACGCAGTGGAGGTAAAACCGGGATCAAAGGTGAAATAGCCTTTGGAACCTAAGGTTCGTACGTCGATAACATCGGTACCCAAAGTCGGGGATAGTACGCCCAGTTCAATCGTAGCTTCGCCAGTCAAAGTTAGCGTCGCTTTCTTGTCAGCCATTTACAGTCTCCTTAGCGCTATATTTTAAAATCCTTAACAACCGTAATGTCTTTTGTGCCTGCGGCATGCCTTATCGGTTATCAGCAGCACCCTGTTTTATTCATCGTTCAAGTCGCGATTTAGGGTACAGAGCATGTTGCTAATAGAACCAACAATCCGGCACGTTGGAGTGTCAGGCGACGTTACGTGATTGTTAACGATTTGTCGGATACTTATATTTTTCTAATCATTGCCTACGAGATTATTAGGGGTATTTACTTACACACTGTTGCACAACTTATGTCCATAAGGAAGTGTATCCGTAGACCTTTCGTGCATCATAGGGCTTATTTATCCCTTAGTTGTAATGGAAATGTTTATTCTTTGTCAAATCAGATAATTAATTTTATTTAAATTGTGTAAATCGTGATCCTAATCACTGTTCAAGGCAAATGTTATCAATCAGTTTGTGTGGGAATTGTAATAAGAATGTGAACCCCCTATACTGCCGCCAGGTCTCCGGATTACCCTGAAGTAGGAGCACCCAGCGTTATACAGAGCACACATTTTTTGACACTCAGGACGTAATGTGAAATTTGTGATGTGAAGGGTTACGACTCATAACGCTGTCTGATCCCCGCCCAGGCCGGAGGAAGGAAAATAATAAGAGCTGTGTGGGCAAAACCGTGAAAAAACAAAGACCTGTTAACTTGGATCTGCAAACCATCCGATTTCCTGTTACTGCGATAGCGTCCATCTTACATCGAGTCTCTGGCGTCATTACCTTCGTTGCTGTGGGTATCCTCCTCTGGCTACTGGGTCTGTCTCTCTCGTCCTACGAGGGATTCCTGCAGGCCTCCGCCATCATGAATAGCTTTATTGTTAAATTCATCTTCTGGGGAATTCTCACTGCGCTGGCCTATCACATTGTCGTGGGCATCCGCCACGTATTAATGGATTTTGGCTATCTCGAAGAAAGTTTAGCGGCGGGTACCCGTTCTGCCCAAGTGGCGATGGGCATCACCCTGGTGCTGTCAGTTCTGGCTGGAGTCCTGGTATGGTAAGCAATGCTTCTGCGTTAGGGCGTAATGGTGTACACGACTGGCTGCTTCTGCGCGCGTCTGCGATCGTCATTACCCTATATGTACTCTACATCCTGGGCTTTGTTGCCATTGCCCCGGACATCACCTACGAAATCTGGCGTGGCTTCTTCGCCTCTTCCATCACCAAAGTCTTTACCTTGCTGACGCTGCTGTCGATTCTTGCTCACGCGTGGATCGGGCTGTGGCAGGTATTAACGGACTATATAAAGCCATTAGCGTTGCGTCTGGTCTTACAGCTGGTCGTGGTGATTACGTTATTGGTTTACTTACTGTACGGAACTATTGTGGTGTGGGGAGCTTAAATGAAACTGCCAGTCAGAGAGTTTGACGCTGTTGTTATTGGTGCAGGTGGCGCAGGTATGCGCGCAGCCTTGCAGATTTCTCAAATGGGGTTGTCTTGCGCCCTGATTTCCAAAGTTTTCCCAACCCGTTCTCATACGGTATCTGCGCAGGGCGGTATTACCGTTGCGCTGGGTAACACCCACGAAGATAACTGGGAATGGCATATGTACGACACGGTGAAAGGCTCCGATTATATCGGTGACCAGGACGCCATTGAATATATGTGTAAAACCGGCCCGGAAGCGGTGCTGGAACTCGAACACATGGGGCTGCCGTTCTCTCGTCTGGAAGATGGCTCCATTTATCAGCGCCCGTTTGGTGGCCAATCACTGAACTTCGGCGGCGGTCAGGCGGCACGTACCGCTGCGGCGGCTGACCGTACCGGCCATGCGCTGTTGCACACCCTTTATCAACAAAACCTGAAAAACCATACCACTATCTTCTCCGAGTGGTATGCGCTGGATTTGGTGAAGAATCAGGATGGCGCCTTTGTCGGCTGTACCGCAATCTGTATCGAAACCGGCGAAGTGGTTTATTTCAAAGCTCGCGCGACGGTATTGGCTACCGGCGGAGCAGGGCGTATTTACCAGTCCACAACCAATGCTCACATTAATACCGGCGACGGCGTCGGCATGGCTCTGCGTGCCGGCGTTCCGGTGCAGGACATGGAAATGTGGCAATTCCACCCTACGGGCATCGCGGGTGCTGGCGTACTGGTGACCGAAGGCTGTCGTGGTGAAGGCGGTTATCTGCTGAACAAACACGGTGAACGCTTTATGGAACGCTATGCGCCAAACGCTAAAGATTTGGCCGGTCGCGACGTAGTAGCCCGTTCCATCATGATCGAAATTCGTGAAGGTCGTGGCTGTGACGGTCCTTGGGGCCCACACGCCAAGCTGAAACTGGATCATTTGGGTAAAGATGTTCTGGAGTCCCGTCTGCCGGGCATTCTGGAATTATCCCGCACCTTTGCTCACGTTGATCCGGTTAAAGAGCCGATTCCGGTTATTCCTACCTGCCACTATATGATGGGCGGTATTCCGACCAAAGTGACCGGTCAGGCGATTACCGTGAATGAAAAAGGCGAAGACGTCGTGATTCCGGGTCTGTTTGCCGTCGGTGAGATTGCCTGCGTATCCGTCCATGGTGCAAACCGTCTGGGCGGCAACTCGCTGCTGGATCTGGTGGTATTTGGTCGAGCCGCCGGAATGCACTTGCAGGAATCCTTAATGGAGCAAGGGCCAAGCCGTGATGCCAGCGATTCGGATATTGAAGCCTCGTTGGATCGTATGAACCGTTGGAATAACACGCCAAGCGGTGAAGATCCGGTGGAAATCCGTAAAGCCTTACAATCTTGTATGCAGCATAACTTCTCGGTATTCCGTGAAGGTGATGCCATGGCAAAAGGGTTGGAAGAACTGAAAGTGATTCGTGAACGCCTGAAAAATGCGCGTCTGGACGACACTTCCAGCGAATTTAACACCCAGCGTATCGAATGTCTGGAACTGGAAAACTTGATGGAAACAGCGTTTTCCACAGCGGTGTCCGCAAACTTCCGAACCGAAAGTCGCGGTGCTCATAGCCGTTTCGACTTCCCGGAGCGTGACGATGCGAACTGGCTGTGCCACTCGTTGTATCTACCGCAAACCGAGAGCATGACCCGCCGTGAGGTGAACATGCAGCCGAAGCTACGCGCGGCGTTCCCGCCGAAAGTGCGTTCTTACTAACGCGTTTGCCGAGTTAACCCGTTGCGGAGGAGTGAGTCATGAAACTCGAATTTTCGATTTATCGTTATAACCCGGACGTTGATGATGCGCCGCATATGCAGGATTACAGCCTGGAAGCGGAAGAAGGCCGGGATATGATGCTGCTGGATGCGCTAATTCAGCTGAAAGAACAAGATCCTACCCTGTCTTTCCGTCGCTCCTGTCGTGAGGGCGTGTGCGGCTCAGACGGATTGAACATGAACGGTAAAAACGGCCTGGCCTGTATTACGCCGGTTTCGGCGTTAACCAATGGTCGTAAGAAGATTGTTATTCGCCCGTTGCCGGGTTTGCCTGTGGTGCGTGATTTAGTGGTCGATATGGGCCAGTTCTACACCCAATACGAAAAAATTAAGCCTTACCTGCTTAATGACGGCAAAAACCCACCGGCGCGTGAGCATCTGCAATCTCCGGAAGAGCGGGCAAAACTGGATGGTCTGTACGAATGTATCCTGTGCGCCTGCTGCTCAACCTCTTGCCCGTCGTTCTGGTGGAACCCGGATAAGTTCGTTGGACCTGCTGGTTTACTCGCTGCTTATCGCTTCCTGATCGACAGCCGTGATACTGAAACGCAGTCGCGTTTAGACGACCTTAACGATGCTTTCAGTGTCTTCCGTTGTCACAGTATTATGAATTGTGTGAGTGTTTGCCCAAAAGGCCTTAATCCTACTCGCGCAATAGGCCATATTAAGTCTATGTTGTTGCAACGAAGTGCATGATGTGAGTTTATAAACCCGGGGAATAATTTTCCCGGGTGATAATAAAGGTAGGGAATCTCTAAAAGCCGACGCTGTTGTCTGTTTCTAGAGGTTCCTTGAAAGGGACCGATAAGGTCCATAGCAGAACGTGCATTGAGCACGTCGAGTGAACCGTTTTTACGGCAAACCGTTTACTTCACGGTATATATGTTAACCACGGCGAAAACTGAAGCTTCAAAGCTTAAGGGATCATGATGCAGAACGGCGCAATGAAGGCCTGGCTGGATTCCTCCTATCTGGCGGGCGCGAACCAGTCCTACATAGAGCAGCTCTATGAAGATTATTTGACAGATCCTGGTTCCGTTGATGATAGTTGGCGTTCGATTTTTCAACAACTACCTTCTACGGGTGTAAAACCTGATCAATTCCACTCTCAAACGCGTGAGTACTTCCGTCGACTAGCGAAAGATACCACCCGTTATAACTCCGCGATCAACGATCCTGATACTGATGCCAAGCAAGTTAAGGTGTTGCAGTTAATCAACGCCTTCCGCTTCCGCGGCCATCAGCATGCTAATCTCGATCCCCTCGGTTTATGGAAACAGGAAGAGGTGCCAGATCTCGATCCTGCTTACCACAACCTGACTGAAGCAGACTTCCAGAACACCTTCAACGTGGGTTCTTTTGCCATCGGCAAGGAAACCATGAAGTTGGCCGATCTGTATGCCGCACTGAAACAGACCTATTGCGGGTCTATCGGTGCCGAGTACATGCATATCACCAACACAGAAGAGAAACGCTGGATTCAGCAACGTATCGAATCTGTCGTAGGGAAACCAACGTTCAGTGATGAAGAGAAACGTCGTTTCCTGAGCGAACTGACCGCTGCGGAAGGGTTGGAGCGTTATCTGGGAGCCAAATTCCCTGGTGCCAAACGATTCTCGCTGGAAGGCGGCGATTCGCTGGTGACCATGTTGAAAGAGATGATCCGTCACGCAGGTAAAAACGGGACTCGCGAAGTCGTACTGGGGATGGCGCACCGTGGCCGCCTGAACGTCCTGATTAACGTGCTGGGTAAAAAACCGGAAGATTTGTTCGATGAATTTGCCGGTAAACATAAAGAACATCTGGGTACGGGTGACGTTAAATATCACCAGGGTTTCTCCTCCGATGTAGAAACTGAAGGCGGCCTGGTTCATCTGGCGCTGGCCTTTAACCCGTCTCATTTGGAAATCGTTAGCCCGGTTGTCATCGGTTCCGTTCGCGCCCGCCGCGATCGTCTGGATAAAGCTCGCAGCAATATGGTTCTGCCAATCACCATTCATGGTGATGCGGCGATTACCGGTCAGGGCGTGGTTCAGGAAACTCTGAACATGTCGCAGGCTCGTGGTTATGAAGTTGGCGGCACCGTTCGCATCGTCATCAACAACCAGATTGGTTTCACTACTTCCAATCCGCAAGATGCCCGTTCGACGCAGTACTGTACCGATATCGCGAAAATGGTGCAGGCGCCGATTTTCCACGTCAATGCTGATGATCCGGAAGCCGTGGCGTTTGTAACCCGTCTGGCGTTGGATTTCCGTAACACCTTTAAACGTGACGTGATGATCGATCTGGTCTGCTATCGCCGCCACGGCCATAACGAAGCCGATGAGCCAAGCGCAACTCAGCCAGTGATGTATCAGAAGATCAAAAAACACCCGACGCCGCGCAAAATCTATGCTGACAAGCTGACTGAGCAAAAAATTGCCAGCCTGGAAGATGCCACGGAAATGGTCAACCTGTATCGCGATGCGTTGGATCACGGAGATTGCGTGGTTGAAGAATGGCGTCCGATGAACCTGCAATCCTTCACTTGGTCACCGTATCTGAACCACGAGTGGGATGAAGAATATCCGAGCAAAGTTGAGATGAAACGCCTGCAAGAGCTGGCGCGTCGTATCAGCCAGGCGCCGGACGCTATCGAAATGCAGTCTCGCGTAGCGAAAATCTACGGTGACCGCGCTGAAATGGCCGCAGGCAACAAACCGTTCGATTGGGGCGCTGCTGAAACTCTGGCCTACGCCACGCTGGTAGATGAAGGTATTCCGATTCGTCTTTCCGGTGAAGATGCGGGGCGCGGTACCTTCTTCCACCGTCACGCAGTGATTCATAACCAGAAAAACGGCTCGGTGTATGTGCCTTTGGCAAATATTCACAGCGGTCAGGGTGATTTCACCGTTTGGGATTCCGTTCTATCAGAAGAAGCGGTACTGGCCTTCGAATACGGTTACGCTACCGCAGAACCGCGTACCCTGACTATCTGGGAAGCGCAGTTCGGTGACTTTGCCAACGGTGCTCAGGTGGTTATCGATCAGTTCATCAGTTCCGGCGAGCAGAAATGGGGCCGTATGTGTGGTCTGGTTATGCTGTTGCCGCATGGTTACGAAGGTCAGGGTCCGGAGCACTCCTCCGCCCGTCTGGAACGCTATCTGCAACTGTGTGCCGAACAAAATATGCAGGTGTGCATTCCTTCTACGCCAGCTCAGGTTTACCACATGCTGCGCCGTCAGGCTCTGCGTGGGATGCGCCGTCCGCTGGTCGTCATGTCACCGAAATCCTTACTGCGCCATCCGTTGGCTGTGTCTTCTCTGGATGAACTGGCTAACGGTACTTTCCTGCCGGCAATCGGTGAAATCGACGAATTGGATCCGAAAGCGGTGAAACGCGTAGTGATGTGCTCTGGCAAGGTCTACTACGATCTGCTGGAACAGCGTCGCAAGAACGATCAGAAAGATGTCGCTATTGTACGTATCGAGCAGCTTTATCCATTCCCGCATCAGGCAGTTCAAGCGGTTCTGGAACAGTATGCCCACGTTCATGACTTTGTCTGGTGTCAGGAAGAGCCTCTGAACCAGGGTGCCTGGTATTGCAGCCAACATAACTTCCGTGAAGTGATTCCTTTTGGTTCCTCTTTACGCTATGCCGGCCGTCCGGCCTCTGCCTCTCCGGCGGTAGGTTATATGTCTGTACACCAGAAACAACAGCAAAGTTTGGTTAATGACGCGTTGAACGTCGAATAGCTAATTGTTTAAAACACAAGGGATAGATAATGAGTAGCGTAGATATTCTGGTTCCTGACCTACCTGAATCCGTCGCGGATGCGACAGTGGCCACCTGGCATAAAAAACCGGGCGACAGCGTTCAACGTGACGAAGTCCTGGTAGAAATCGAAACTGACAAAGTTGTGCTTGAAGTTCCCGCCAGCGAAGCAGGGATTCTGGACTCTATTCTGGAAGACGAAGGCGCAACCGTGCTTTCTCGCCAGATTCTGGGTCGAATCCGTCCGGGCGATAGCTCAGGTAAACCGACAGAAGAGAAGAGCCAGAGCAAAGAATCCACCCCTGCTCAACGTCAAACCGCCAGTTTGGAAGAAGAGAGCAATGACGCCCTCAGCCCGGCGATTCGCCGCCTGATTGCAGAACATTCTCTTGATGCCAGCGCTATTAAAGGCAGCGGTGTCGGTGGTCGTATTACCCGTGAAGACGTGGAACAACACCTGGCGAACAAACCGGCAGCGCCGAAAGCCGCCGAAGCCAAAGTGGAAGTTGCCGCACCTGCATTGGGCAGCCGCAGTGAAAAACGTGTACCAATGACCCGCTTGCGTAAACGCGTGGCCGAGCGTCTGCTGGAAGCGAAAAACAGCACTGCCATGTTGACGACTTTCAACGAAATCAACATGCAGCCGATCATGGATCTGCGCAAGCAGTACGGTGAGGCTTTCGAAAAACGTCACGGTGTACGTTTGGGCTTTATGTCCTTCTACATCAAAGCGGTAGTTGAAGCCCTGAAACGTTATCCAGAAGTGAACGCTTCTATCGATGGCGAAGACGTGGTTTATCACAACTACTTCGACGTTAGCATCGCTGTTTCTACTCCACGTGGCCTGGTTACACCGGTTCTGCGTGATGTAGACACACTGGGCATGGCTGATATCGAGAAGAAAATCAAAGAACTGGCTGTTAAAGGCCGCGATGGCAAACTGAAAGTGGAAGAACTGACCGGCGGTAACTTCACTATTACCAACGGCGGCGTGTTCGGCTCCTTGATGTCGACTCCGATCATTAACCCACCACAAAGCGCGATCCTTGGTATGCATGCCATTAAAGATCGTCCAATGGCGGTAAATGGTCAGGTAGTGATCTTGCCAATGATGTACCTGGCGCTCTCTTACGATCACCGTTTGATCGATGGCCGTGAATCTGTCGGCTATTTGGTTACGGTGAAAGAGATGCTGGAAGACCCAGCACGCCTGTTGCTCGACGTATAAAAAAGATAACGGTTAAAGGCTGCCTGACGGTTGGGGAATATCCCGATCTGTCAGGCTCCTGACGCCATAAATCTAGTGTTAAAAAACCTATGTGTTAACAAAAACCTATGTGCTAATTGCGGTCGATCCCAGGGTCGGCATTATCCAGACACTGCGGGGCTCGTCCCGTCTACAGACTTAAATGGATAGAACATCATGAATTTACACGAATATCAGGCCAAACAACTGTTTGCTCGGTATGGTCTGCCGGCTCCAACCGGTTACGCCTGTACCACACCCCGTGAAGCAGAAGAAGCCGCATCAAAAATCGGCAGCGCACCTTGGGTGGTAAAATGTCAGGTTCATGCTGGCGGTCGCGGTAAAGCGGGCGGCGTGAAGCTGGTTAATAGCAAAGAAGAAATTCGTGCTTTTGCGGAACACTGGTTAGGCAAGCAGTTGGTCACTTACCAAACTGACGCCCACGGCCAGCCGGTACACCAGATTCTGGTAGAAGCCGCGACCGATATTGATAAAGAACTGTATCTGGGCGCTGTAGTCGATCGCGGTTCTCGTCGTGTGATCTTCATGGCTTCAACCGAAGGCGGTGTTGAAATCGAGAAAGTTGCGGAAGAAACGCCGGAACTGATCCACAAAATTGCTCTGGATCCACTGGCGGGTCCGCAGCCATACCAAGGCCGTGAGTTAGCCTTCAAACTGGGTCTAACCGGTAAACAAGTCAGCCAGTTCACCAAGATCTTTATGGGTCTGGCAGCGCTGTTCCTGGAACGCGATCTGGCGATGGTTGAGATCAACCCGCTGGTGATCACCAAACAAGGTGATTTGGTGTGTCTGGATGGCAAACTGGGTGCGGACGGTAATGCCCTGTTCCGTCAACCAGAGCTGCGCGAAATGCGTGACCAGACTCAGGAAGACGCCCGTGAAGCTCAGGCTGCGCAGTGGGAACTGAACTACGTCGCGCTGGATGGCAACATCGGCTGCATGGTCAACGGCGCAGGTCTGGCGATGGGTACTATGGACATCGTGAAACTGCACGGCGGCGAACCGGCTAACTTCCTCGACGTTGGCGGCGGCGCAACCAAAGAACGCGTAACCGAAGCCTTTAAAATCATTCTGTCCGACGACAAAGTGAAAGCGGTGCTGGTCAATATCTTTGGCGGTATCGTACGTTGCGATCTGATTGCTGACGGCATCATTGGTGCGGTAGCAGAAGTGGGTGTTAACGTACCGGTTGTTGTTCGTCTGGAAGGGAATAACGCTGAGTTGGGTGCCAAAAAGCTGGCAGACAGCGGCTTGAATATTATTGCTGCGACCAGCCTGACAGATGCGGCTCAGCAAGTTGTTGCGGCAGTGGGGAGTAAATAATGTCTATTTTAATCAATAAAAACACCAAAGTTATTTGCCAGGGTTTCACCGGCGGCCAAGGGACTTTCCACTCCGAACAGGCGATTGCTTACGGCACTAAAATGGTTGGTGGTGTAACGCCAGGCAAAGGCGGCACTCAGCATCTGGGTCTGCCGGTATTTAATACCGTGCGTGAAGCCGTGGAAGCAACCGGTGCGACCGCTTCGGTTATCTACGTGCCGGCTCCGTTCTGTAAAGATTCCATCCTGGAGGCGATTGACGCAGGCATTCAGCTGATTATCTGTATCACTGAAGGTATCCCGACGCTGGATATGCTGGTTATCAAAGTGAAACTGGAAGAAAGCGGCGTGCGCATGATCGGTCCTAACTGTCCGGGTGTGATCACCCCGGGTGAATGTAAAATCGGCATCATGCCAGGCCATATTCATCTGCCAGGCAAAGTGGGCATCGTTTCTCGTTCGGGTACCCTGACTTATGAAGCGGTTAAGCAGACGACTGATATTGGCTTCGGTCAATCAAGCTGCGTCGGTATTGGTGGCGATCCGATCCCAGGCTCTAACTTTATCGATATCCTGAAACTGTTCCAGGAAGATCCGCAAACCGAAGTGATTGTGATGATCGGTGAGATCGGCGGGACCGCGGAAGAAGAAGCCGCAGCCTACATCAAAGATCACGTCACCAAACCTGTTGTGGGTTATATCGCCGGTGTGACTGCGCCTAAAGGCAAACGTATGGGCCATGCTGGCGCCATCATTGCCGGTGGTAAAGGTACGGCTGAAGACAAGTTTGCGGCTCTGGAAGCGGCAGGCGTGAAAACAGTTCGTAGCCTGGCCGATATCGGTGACGCGGTGAAAGAAGTTTTACCTCAGTAAGCTGACTTAAGTCATTCGAGCGGCGGCAAGAGGGTAGACAGGTGAACCCGATGAGTTTAGGCGACTAAGTGATTTGGGCGATCGGGTTAAGCCAACGCAGAGGCAGCTTGAGGCATACAGGTCTAGATATAGATAAAAATAACGATTAGCTCGACATATATTGGCCACCTTCCGGTGGCCTTTTTTTTATAAAGAAACCGCGTGAACCTTCCGATATCGCAGAATTCCCCTCCGTTAGAGAGGGGAGGGCATCAGAAATTATTCAGGGCGGTAATCAGTATCATATCCGTTTGTGCCTGCTGCTTAGCTTGCTCGCTTTTAGCGTTGCCAAGCTGCTGCTGAAGTGACGCCAGCGCTGCGTTATAGCTGGCTTTATCGCTAAACAGCTTATCCTTAACGTTAATCGATGCGATATTGGTAAAACGTCCGTCTTCGGTGGTAGGAACCGCTATTTTCCCTTCATTGATTAGCTTTTTCACCACTTCTCGCTGCGGTTCATAACCTTCCAATCCAACCAGCTTCCAACGTTGCTCGGTTTTTCCTTGGTATTGACCGTGTTTGACCTCGGTTAGATAACGGATGGTCAGATTACGAATGGTGCCGTCCTCTTCGCCATATTCTGCCTTAGTATCGGAAAGTACCGGGAACTGCTGACCCGCCAGTACACCACCTTTCTGAGTCAAATGTCCCATTCGATAGCTGTTCATTCCTAAGCGAATTGGCGTGCTATCGGTAACGGCTTCGCCATGGTTAAAACGTAAATTGGTGATACGTGAACCCGCAGGTTGGCGTAGGTCGATGGTGTAGGTGACGCCATCAAAGAAATCATTGGTGGAATATTTAGACGCGCGACGTTGCGGATTAAAACTGTAGGTGACATCGCCCGGTTTAACCTGATTGAAATAATCGGCTGACCACTCCATATATTTTTTCAGTTCTTTACCCGTAAGCTGATAAACCGTTATTTCCCCGCCGGCGTATTGATAGTTAAAAGCAATATCTTTAGCTTTTATCTTACCTAAATCTAATTTAGCTCGGTCATTATCGATCTGTAAGGCAATAACTTGCGCTTTAGGCGCATAGTGGCGTGCGGCTTCCTGGAACAGAGCACTGATACCGGTATCCTGAATATGTACTTGCGGAATGCCTTTTATCTCATCTTTAGGCACTAAGTCTACTCCGCTTAGGGTCGCAATAACCCGATTTGCATTGGCGCGCAAAATACTGTGATAAGGCTGATAAATAGCTTCAAGTTCTTTATCAGAATGAATTCCTTTGATGGGGTAGGTATAACTGTCTTTATTGATTAAATGATATTTTCCATCCCGCTGTTCAAATTGCAAATCGATACGGGAAAGGGCGCGGCCATATTTATCCGGTTCAGTAATAATAACGCCGTTCACTACGGCCTTATCAATTTTGACGTGCATATGGCCCGCGACTATGGCCGCTAGCTCCGGGTTGGCTTTGGCAATGTCCCCCACGCCAGTACCGGGACGCTGGTTCTCGTTATCAATCCCCATATGGGCAACCAGCACGATAGCGTCGACCTGCGGCTGAATTTGTTGAATCACCTTCTTAACTTCTTGCACAGGATCGGTAAAATTCAGCCCCTTGATACGATCGGTACCTTGGGCAAATTCCGCTGTCATTGGCGTATCCATACCGATGATGCCGATTTTGACGCCCTGGCGTTCGATAATCTTATAAGAGGGCAGGTAAGGCTTGCCGCTGTCCCAGAAGATATTCCCCGCCAGAGCGGTACCTTTAAACTGGTTTAAAGAGGTGGATAGAACCTTCAGACCGAAATCGAATTCGTGATTACCTAGCACCCAAGCATCGTAATTCAGGGCGTTGAAACCGAGCATCATCGGGCTGACGGCCTCGTTTTTAAAGGTTTCCACGAAGTTGCCCTGAATGGTATCACCGGCGTCAACCAAAATGATATTGGGCTGTTCGGCGCGGATTTTTTTCACCTGCGTGGCGATTTGGCTCAGGCTGCCGGCCAGATTTTCACTGTCGCTGGCATAGTCCCAGGGAACGAAGGTGCCGTGCAGATCGGAGGTACCTAAAATCGTCAGGTTGACAGTTTCAGCGGCGAAGGAGGAAGAGGTGCTGATACAAAGTAAGGAGGCTAGCGCTATTTTTTTCATTTTAATCTTCTTGAAGGGGCCAATGTTTCATCATGTAACCGAATTTTATGATGCAACAAAATAGCAACACAAGCGAACGCTTCCCCAAGAATCGATTAATATATTCATATAAATTGTTAAGTTGTGATTCAACTCACCATGAAGATTATAAATTAAAAAAGTTAATCTTGATCGCGGAAAAATGAAAAAATAAATCATTACTTAAACCATTAAATCACATTTATTTAACACTGGAGGTTTATATAAAAATATTTGAACGATTAATTAACACCTCCAGAAGAAAATTGTTCTAAATCAAGTTTTCAATATGGCAATAATGTTCATATGAGCTTAAATTGTTCTGGATCAATTTGTCCTGCTATCGATAATTAGTTGGTTTGTTGACCTGTATCCAGAACTCAAAGCCAGGTCACGTAAAATCCTATTTATTGTATGGGATTAGAAGCGTACTATTATCGCGGTGTAATACTGGGTAGTTGATATTGTTATTTTTGTTGTGTTTTTTTGGGCATTCACTGCTGGTAGTTATGAGACTTCCAATTATAGCGGAGGTCGCGTTGCCGCAAGTCGGAGTCTTCCTGCGAGGAGCAAGGAGTCAAGATGTTTGATATTGTCGAACTGTCACGGTTACAGTTTGCCTTAACGGCTATGTACCATTTCCTATTTGTCCCGCTAACGCTGGGTATGGCGTTTATGCTGGCAATTATGGAAACGGTTTACGTACTGTCTGGCAAACAAATCTATAAAGATATGACCAAATTCTGGGGCAAGTTATTTGCTATTAACTTTGCTCTGGGGGTCGCTACGGGTCTGACTATGGAGTTCCAGTTCGGGACTAACTGGTCATATTTCTCTCATTACGTCGGTGATATCTTCGGTGCCCCTCTGGCAATCGAAGGTCTGATGGCGTTCTTCCTGGAATCTACTTTTGTTGGTCTCTTCTTCTTCGGTTGGGATCGGTTAAGTAAACATCAGCATCTGGCCGTTACTTGGCTGGTTGCATTGGGGTCTAACTTCTCTGCCCTGTGGATTCTGGTTGCCAACGGTTGGATGCAAAACCCAATTGCGGCGGATTTCAACTTCGAAACCATGCGTATGGAAATGCTAAGTTTCTCTGAGCTGGTTCTGAACCCGGTTGCTCAGGTTAAATTCGTGCATACCGTTGCTGCTGGTTATGTTACCGGTGCGATGTTTGTTCTGGGTATCAGCTCGTACTATCTGTTGAAAGGCCGTGATATTCCGTTTGCCAAACGTTCCTTTGCTATCGCTGCCAGCTTTGGTTTAGCCGCGACGCTGTCCGTTATTGTTCTGGGTGATGAATCCGGTTACGAAATGGGTGACGTACAAAAAACCAAACTTGCTGCAATTGAAGCCGAATGGGAAACCCAGCCGCCTCCGGCAGCCTTTACGCTGTTTGCTATTCCTAATCAGGAAAAAATGGAGAACTCGTTCGCCATTCAAATTCCTTATGCATTAGGCTTGATTGCCACTCGTTCATTGGATACTCCGGTGACCGGCCTGCGCGATCTGATGTCACAGCACGAAGTCCGTATCCGTAATGGTATTCAGGCTTATCGTTTGCTGGAAGAACTGCGTGCGGGTAACACCGATCCGGCTGTTCGTGCCGAGTTCAACAAAACCAAGCAAGATCTGGGTTATGGCCTGTTGCTGAAGCGTTACACGCCGAACGTAACTGACGCTACCGAAGCGCAGATTCAACTGGCAGCTAAAGACTCTATTCCTAAAGTTCTGCCGCTGTACTTCGCGTTCCGCATCATGGTGGTCTGTGGCTTCCTGCTGTTGCTGATTATCGGTCTCTCGTTCTACAACGTATGCCGTGGTCGTATCGGTGAGAAAAAATGGCTGCATCGTCTGGCGCTGTGGGGTATTCCATTACCTTGGATCGCGATCGAGTCTGGCTGGTTTGTGGCTGAGTATGGCCGTCAACCTTGGGCAATCGGTGAGGTTCTGCCCACTGCCATTGCCAACTCTTCGGTGACAGCAGGGGATATTCTGTTCTCCATGGCGCTGATTTGCGGTCTGTATACGCTGTTCCTGGTCGCAGAAATGTACCTGATGTTCAAATTTGCGCGCCTTGGGCCTAGTAGCCTGAAAACTGGCCGCTATCACTTTGAACAGCCGACTGCGCCTGCGCAAGAAGCACGGTAAACGGGAGTCCACTTATGTTTGATTATGAAGTATTACGATTTATCTGGTGGCTACTGATTGGTGTGCTACTGATAGGTTTCGCCGTCACCGATGGTTTTGATATGGGCGTAGGTATCCTGCTACGCATTATCGGTAAAACCGATACTGAACGCCGTGTCATGATTAACTCGATTGCTCCCCATTGGGATGGCAACCAGGTTTGGTTGATTACCGCCGGTGGTGCGCTGTTTGCCGCGTGGCCAATGGTGTACGCCGCTGCCTTCTCCGGTTTCTATATTGCGATGATTCTGGTGTTGGCTGCGTTGTTCTTCCGTCCGGTCGGTTTTGACTACCGCTCGAAGTTGGAAAGCAGCCGCTGGCGCAATATGTGGGACTGGGGCATCTTCATCGGTAGCTTCGTTCCTGCTGTAGTGTTCGGCGTCGCCTTTGGTAACCTGCTGCAAGGTGTTCCATTCCATATGGATACCTACATGCGCTTGTTCTACACCGGCAACTTCTTCCAACTGCTGAACCCGTTCGGCCTGTTGGCGGGCGTAGTCAGTCTGGCCATGTTGGTGACTCAGGGTGCTACCTACCTGCAAATGCGTACCCGCGGTGAAATTCATCTACGTTCCCGCGCTGCCGCACAGATTTGTGCGTTAGTGATGGGCGTAGCCTTCCTGCTGGCGGGTATCTGGGTAGTGAAAGGTATCGACGGTTTTGTGATTACTTCAGCGCTGAACACCGCTGCGGAATCCAACCCGATGCGTAAAGAAGTGGCACATCAGGCGGGCGCCTGGTTGATTAACTTCAACAAGTACCCAAGCCTGTGGGCGCTGCCAGCGTTAGGGATAATCCTGCCGCTGTTCACCATCCTGTTCTCGCGTATGGAAAAATGCGCGTTGGCGTTTATCTCCTCGTCACTGACGATTGCCTGTGTGATTTTGACTGCCGGGGTTACCATGTTCCCGTTCGTTATGCCGTCAAGTACCATGCCGAACGTTAGCCTGACAATGTGGGATGCGACATCAAGCCTGCTGACGCTGAAAGTGATGACCATTGTTGCGATTATCTTTGTGCCGCTCATCCTGCTCTACACCAGCTGGTGTTACTACAAGATGTTCGGTCGTATCGATAAAGAATATATCGAAAACAACAAGCACTCACTGTACTAAGGAGCATAAAGCATGTGGTATTTTGCCTGGATTCTCGGAACACTTCTGGCCTGCTCCTTCGGTATCATTACTGCTCTGGCGCTAGAGCAGAGTGAGGCCAATGCGGCGGAGAAGAAAGCCGCTAAAAACGGCAGCGAAGATGTTGTCCGATAAGTTGTACGCTTTAATGGATAAGGGCCCGCTGCGGGCCCTTTCACTTATTCTCGCCTTCACGCTGGCTTTCTGTATTTTCTGGGACCCGACGCGCTTTGCCGCCGCCACCAGTTCGTTAGAAGTCTGGCAAGAGGTGTTTTTAGTGTGGGCTGTCTGTACTGGGGTCATCCATGGCGTAGGTTTTCGACCGCAGCGGGTATGGCTGAGAGCTTTTTTCTCGCCTCTTCCTGCAATTGTGATCTTAGGCGCGGGAATTTTCCATTTTTTCGCCTAATCTTGCAGCTAATCATCCCTATGGGCCGTTCGGCCCATAATTATTTTCGTTCTCACCTTGCAAGTCATTCCAAACCGAATCGCTCTTCAGTATAGTGTGTCCGTTAATTGCATTACTGGGAAGTAGAGTGAGTAATACGTTATTTCGATGGCCGGTTCGTGTCTACTATGAAGACACCGACGCTGGTGGCGTGGTTTACCATGCGCGCTACGTAGCCTTTTACGAAAGGGCGCGCACAGAAATGCTGCGCCAACGCAATTTTCACCAGCAGCAATTGTTCAGTGAGCATATTGCTTTCGCTGTCCGACGCATGACGGTAGAGTATCTTTCTCCAGCACGTCTTGATGATATGCTAGAGGTGGAGAGCGAAATTACTGAAATGCGGGGGGCCTCTCTCTCGTTTGCTCAACGAATTTTCGATTCCCATGGCAATCTTCTGAGTAGTGCAGAAGTATTGGTCGCATGTATCGATCTACACAAAATGAAGCCAAAAGCGCTTCCCAAGTCTATTGTCGCGGAGTTTAAGTAGTGGCTGACATGAACATTCTGGATTTATTCCTGCAGGCGAGCCTATTCGTTAAGCTTATCATGCTGGTACTGATGGGCTTTTCCATTGCGTCTTGGGCAATTATCATTCAGCGAACGCGCGTTCTGAATGCTGCCACACGTGATGCCGAAGCCTTTGAAGACAAGTTCTGGTCCGGCATTGAGCTTTCCCGTTTATATCAGGAAAGTCAGGCGCGCCGCGATAGTCTGGGTGGCTCAGAGCAAATTTTCCACTCTGGTTTTAAAGAGTTTGCTCGTTTGCATCGCGCAAACAGCCATGCGCCGGAAGCCGTTATCGACGGCGCCTCCCGTGCTATGCGCATCTCGATGAACCGCGAGCTGGAAGCGTTGGAAAACCATATCCCGTTCCTGGGCACCGTCGGTTCTATCAGCCCGTATATCGGTCTGTTTGGTACCGTATGGGGGATTATGCACGCCTTTATCTCCTTGGGCGCAGTGAAACAAGCAACTTTGCAAATGGTTGCACCGGGTATTGCTGAGGCACTGATTGCTACGGCGATTGGTCTGTTTGCGGCAATCCCTGCGGTAATGGCGTATAACCGCCTGAATCTGCACGTCAGCAAGCTTGAGCAGAACTATGACAACTTTATGGAAGAGTTCATTGCTATTCTGCATCGCCAGGCTTTCGCCAGCACCGAGAGCAAATAAGTAGGGGGTTGTATGGCGCGAGTACGTGGTCGTAGACGTCGCGAGCTTAAGTCTGAAATTAACATTGTGCCCTTGCTCGACGTATTGCTGGTATTGCTGCTGATCTTTATGGCCACAGCGCCCATCATTACACAAAGCGTTGAGGTTGATTTGCCTGACGCTACGGATTCGAAAACGGTATCCAGCGATGATAATCCGCCGGTGATTGTGGAAGTTTCTGGTGTTGGTCAATATACGGTGGTGGTCGATCATCAACGGATGGAGCAGTTGCCAGAGCAGCAGGTTGTTGCGGAAGCTCAGGCGCGTCTAAAAGCCAATCCGAAAACCGTGTTTTTGATCGGTGGTGCTAAAGAAGTTCCTTATGATGAAATCATCAAGGCGCTGAATATGCTCCATCAGGCTGGCGTTACTTCGGTTGGGCTGATGACTCAGCCGATCTAAGTCTGTGTTGATGTCGATTAAGCGCGAAATATCGCTGTATCGGCATTGACCCTGTTTTTGAATATCGAGTGTGGAAATCGAGCGTGGGAAAGGCAACCGAGCAAAACGATAAGTTGAATCGCGCCGTTATTGTTTCGGTCGTTCTGCACATTATATTAATTGGCCTGCTAATTTGGGGCTCGTTGACGCAGAAGACTGAAATGGGCGGCGGCGGAGCTGGCGGCGAAGTGATTGACGCCGTGATGGTCGATCCCGGTGCGATAACACAGCAATATAATCGCCAGCAGTCACAGCAGGCTGACGCGAAGCGCGCTGAAGAACAGCGCAAGAAAAAAGCCGAACAACAGGCAGAAGAATTACAACAGCAGCAGGCCGCAGAGCAGCAGCGCCTGAAAGAGCTGGAAAAAGAGCGGCTACAGGCACAGGAACAGGCCAAGCAGTCGGCGGAAGAACAGAAAAAAGCGGCGGCTGAGCAACAAAAACAGGCCGCCGAACAGCAAAAACAAGCGGCAGAGGCAGCAGCCAAAGCCAAAGAAGAACAGAAGCAGGCCGAAGCTGCGGCTGCTAAAGCGAAAGCTGAAGCCGAGCAGGTAGTGAAAGCCGCCGCCGACGCGAAGAAAAAAGCCGAAGCAGATGCGAAGAAAGAGGCTGCCGTAGCGGCGGCAGCGAAGAAGCAGGCAGAGGCTGACGCCAAGAAAGCGGCAGAAGATGCGAAGAAGGCCGCAGAAAAAGCCGCTACAGAAGCTAAACAGCAGGCCGCTGAAGCCGCAGAGAAGAAAGCTGCCGCCGACGCTGAGAAAAAGGCTGCTGCTGATGCCAAGAAAGCCGCAGCAGATGCGAAAAAAGCGGCTGACGCCAAGAAGAAGGCGGCAGCAGAAGCAGCGAGTGCTACGGATGTTGACGATCTCTTTGGTGGCCTGGCGTCATCCAAGAATGCGCCAAAAAGTGGTACTGGCGCAGGTGAAGCCGCAGCAGGTAAAGGCGGTGGCAAGAAAAGCGGTGCGTCGGGTGCAGAAATCAGCGGCTATTTAGGCCAGATTACTGCGGCGATTCAGAGTAAGTTTTATGATGCAGACTTGTACAAAGGCCGCACGTGCGATCTCCGGATTAAACTGGCACCGGACGGTCTGTTGATAGACGTAAAAGCGGAAGGTGGCGACCCTGCATTGTGTCAGGCCGCGATAGCCGCAGCGAAACAGGCTAAGATTCCTAAACCACCGAGTAAAGATGTTTACGAAGTATTTAAGAATGCGCCGGTTTCCTTTAAGCCACAATAAGTGTTGATTAACGGGGTATAAGTTTGTTAATCAACCACGGATTATGTAGTTTTGTTTGCGTTGGTTTGTTAAAATTCTGCTAATTATCGCGGGCATTCCGCTCGGATAAGGGAGACAAGATGAAGCAGGCATTTCGAGTAGCACTAGGCTTTTTAGTTTTATGGGCATCTGTGTTACACGCAGAGGTTCGCATTGAGATAACCCAAGGGGTGGACTCTGCTCGTCCGATCGGCGTAGTTCCGTTCAAATGGATGGGGCCGGGTACGCCTCCTGAAGATATCGGCGCTATCGTGGGTGCAGACTTACGCAACAGCGGCAAATTCAACCCGATTGACGTGGCGCGTATGCCGCAGCAGCCGTCTACCGCAGCGGAAGTGACGCCTGCGGCATGGACTGCATTAGGCATTGATGCCGTGGTTGTGGGTCAGGTACAGCCGGGCGCTGATGGCAGCTATTTGGTTTCTTACCAATTAGTTGATACAGCAGGTGCAGCGGGAAGTATTTTGGCGCAGAATCAGTATAAAATAACCAAGCAATGGTTACGTTATTCTGCCCATACCGCCAGTGATGAAGTATTTGAAAAACTGACCGGTATTAAAGGGGCGTTCCGTACGCGTATTGCCTATGTAGTGCAAACTAACGGTGGCAAATTCCCGCATGAATTACGTGTTTCAGACTACGATGGCTACAATCAGTTTGTAGTACACCGTTCTCCTGAGCCACTGATGTCACCGGCCTGGTCGGCGGATGGCAGCAAAATTGCTTATGTAACATTTGAGAGTGGCAAGTCTGCACTGGTTATTCAAACGTTGGCGAACGGCGCAATCAAACAGGTTGCTTCTTTCCCTCGTCATAACGGTGCACCAGCATTCTCACCTGACGGTACCAAACTGGCGTTCGCTTTGTCTAAAAGCGGTAGCCTGAATCTCTACGTGATGAACCTGGCGTCTGGCCAGATCAGTCAGGTAACGGATGGCCGTAGCAACAATACGGAGCCAAGTTGGTTCCCGGACAGCCAGAATCTGGCTTACACCTCAGATCAGGGTGGCCGTCCGCAGGTGTATAAAGTGAATATAAACGGCGGTGCGCCGCAGCGTATCACGTGGGAAGGTTCTCAGAACCAGAACGCGGACGTTAGCGCTGATGGTAAGTTCCTGGCACTGGTTAGCTCCAGCAGTGGAACCCAGCACATCGCCAAACAGGATCTAGAAACGGGAGCCGTTCAAGTGTTAACGGACACGTTCCTGGATGAAACGCCTAGTATCGCGCCTAACGGCACCATGGTTATCTATAGCTCGACTCAAGGGCTAGGTTCCGTGTTACAGCTGGTCTCGACTGATGGGCGTTTCAAAGCGCGTCTTCCGGCAACTGATGGACAGGTAAAATTCCCTGCCTGGTCGCCGTATCTGTGATGCATGTGTAAATACGTATGTATGGCAAACTATAAAAAAGGATCAAAGAGATGCAACTGAACAAAGTGCTGAAAGGGCTGATGTTGGCATTGCCAGTTCTGGCTATCGCTGCTTGTAGTTCTAACAAAAGCGCAAACAATGACCAATCTGGCATGGGCGCTGGCACTGGTACAGAAAGCAGCAACCTGTCTTCAGAAGAGCAAGCTCGTCTGCAGATGCAGGAACTGCAAAAGAACAATATCGTTTACTTCGGCTTCGATAAATACGATATCGCTTCTGACTTCGCTCAAATGCTGGATGCACATGCTGCATTCCTGCGTAGCAACCCGTCTTACAAAGTTGTTGTTGAAGGCCACGCGGATGAACGCGGCACGCCAGAATACAACATCGCTTTGGGCGAGCGTCGTGCTAACGCAGTGAAAATGTATCTGCAAGGCAAAGGCGTTTCTGCTGACCAAATCTCTATCGTATCTTACGGTAAAGAAAAACCAGCGGTACTGGGCCACGACGAAGCAGCATTCGCTAAAAACCGTCGTGCAGTTCTGGTTTACTAAGAGAATCGCATGAACAGTAACTTCAGACGTCACCTGTTGAGTCTGTCGTTACTGGTTGGCGTAGCGGTCCCATGGGCCGCTACTGCCCAAGCGCCAATCAGTAATGTCGGCTCCGGCTCGGTAGAAGATCGAGTCACATCTTTAGAGCGTATTTCTAACGCTCACAGCCAGCTATTGACTCAACTCCAACAACAACTGTCCGATTCGCAGCGCGATATCGATAGTTTGCGTGGTCAGATCCAAGAAAACCAATATCAGCTAAATCAAATTGTCGAACGGCAAAAACAGATCTACCAGCAAATGGATAGTCTGGGCGGTCAGGGTGCGCAAAATTCTGCGTCTGCTGCAGCTGGCGCGTCGACAGAGAGTGCGGCGACAGGTGGTGGTTCTGATTCTGCGGCGGGTGCAGCGGCTAATACAGCCGCACCGGCAAGCAGTGGTGATGAGAATAGCGACTACAACACGGCAGTTTCACTGGCTCTTGAGAAGAAGCAGTACGATCAGGCGATCGTTGCTTTTCAACACTTTGTGAAACAGTACCCAAAATCGACTTACCAGCCTAACGCCAACTACTGGTTAGGGCAGTTGTATTACAACAAGGGTAAGAAAGATGATGCTGCGTATTACTACGCTGTTGTTGTAAAAAATTATCCAAAGTCTCCGAAAAGTGCAGATGCAATGTATAAAGTTGGGGTGATCATGCAGGAAAAAGGCCAGGGCGATAAAGCCAAGGCGGTTTACCAGCAAGTGATCAAGCAATTCCCTAACACTGATACGGCGAAACAAGCGCAGAAGCGTTTATCTGCTCTTTAGTCTTTTTAAGCCCAGTAATTGGTCTGATCGGCTAATTTCTGGGCTTGATCGTGTGAAGAACAAGCAGTTAAACGATTGATTCGAAATTTAAGTTGCGCTGCGAAGAAAAATTAGTAATATATGCCGCCGTTGCCAAGACAACTTGCAAAACGTTAAAGCGACGAAAAAATAGCTTCATATAATGGGTCGTTAGCTCAGTTGGTAGAGCAGTTGACTTTTAATCAATTGGTCGCAGGTTCGAATCCCGCACGACCCACCAT
>NZ_QCZL01000012.1:0-121815 GCF_003634395.1 Yersinia sp. IP36721 | reverse complement strand
TGGAGGCGCATTATAGGGAGTTCCTGACAGGCTGCAACCCCTAATTTCAAATAATTTTCCAACCGGCTTTTTTTTCATCAAAAAGTGCGGAAATGGAGAAATTTTCTACTACTTTTCAGTTAAACAGCCAATACCAGAGTGAAACAGTAGAGTAAAATAGAAGGATAAGAAGTTAGCCAGGACAAATCACCATGCAATTTAACGCCCAACAACAAGCCGCCCAACGCAACCTTTCCTATTTATTAGCTGAAAAGATTGGCCAGCGTATCCTGGCGGGCGAATATATAGCCGGTTCTATACTGCCCGGAGAGATAGAACTAGGCGAACAGTTCGGCGTAAGCCGCACTGCAGTACGTGAAGCGGTTAAAATGTTAGCGGCGAAAGGGATGTTGTTGCCACGGCCACGGATTGGTACGCGCATTATGCCGCAGTCCAACTGGAATTTTCTCGATCAGGAGTTACTCACCTGGTGGATGACCCGTGAAAACTTCGATCAGGTGATGCAGCACTTTATTTTGGTACGAACCGCGTTAGAGCCACAGGCCTGCGCTTTGGCCGCGGTTAACGCTAATCCTGCGCAAAAACAGCAATTGGCTATATTGATGGCAGAAATGCAGGCGCTGCACCGTGAATTTGATCGTGAACGCTGGATTCAGGTGGATACCCAATTTCATCAACTGATCTACGAAGCCAGTGGTAATCCCTTCCTGACTTCGTTCGCCAATTTGTTCAGTTCGGTATATCACAGCTACTTCCGTGCTATTACCGGCGATGAAGTGATAAAGCTGCAACACCACCAATCTATCGTTGATACCATCCTTGCCAGCGACAGTCAGGGTGCCTGCATTGCCTGTCAGGTATTATTACAAGACAAAAACTGACGGAGTGTGTAATCACATGTTATCTATATATAGAAGAGAGGATTGTTAATAACGAATTCCATCAGGAAATAGAATGATTAAATCTGCTCGTAGCATGGCCGGCTTACCCTGGATTGCCGCCATGGCTTTCTTTATGCAGGCGCTGGACGCAACAATATTAAACACAGCCCTTCCCGCGATAGCCGAAAGCCTCAATCGCTCGCCGTTAACTATGCAGTCTGCCATTATCAGCTACACGCTAACCGTCGCTATGCTGATCCCAGTCAGCGGCTGGTTAGCCGATCGCTACGGCACCCGGCGAATTTTTATCATTGCCGTCTCGCTGTTTACCTTTGGCTCTTTATTATGTGCGTTATCAGGTTCCCTCTCATTTCTGGTCGCCTCGCGGGTTATCCAAGGCATTGGCGGCGCCATGATGATGCCAGTCGCGCGACTGGCATTATTACGCGCTTATCCGCGCAGTGAATTACTGCCGGTTCTAAATTTCGTAACCATTCCCGGTTTAGTCGGCCCCATTATGGGCCCCTTGCTGGGTGGCCTGCTGGTGACTTACGCCAGTTGGCATTGGATTTTCATTATCAATATCCCCATTGGCCTGTTAGGCATTTTTTATGCGCTGAAATACATGCCTAATTTCACTATGCCTAAGCGAGCCTTTGATATTAGTGGCTTCCTACTGTTCGGCTTTAGTTTGGTCATGATTTCTATCAGTCTGGAGATGATGGGGAAAGCGGAAGTGTCGGGCTATCTTTCTCCCTCGATGATGCTTGGGGGATTGCTCCTGCTAGTCGGTTATATTTTCCACGCCAAGGGACACCCAAATCCATTAATCGGATTACCTCTATTCAAAACCAGAACGTTCTCCGTCGGGATAGCCGGTAATATCGCTTCCAGATTGGGAACTGGCTGTGTACCTTTCCTGATGCCATTGATGCTACAAGTTGGCTTTGGCTACTCGGCCATCATTGCCGGTTGCATGATGGCGCCGACGGCTATCGGCTCAATGATGGCAAAATCTACCGTGACTCAGGTTTTGCGCTGGTTGGGCTATAGAAAGGTGCTGGTGAGCATTACGTTGATTATTGGCACACTGATTGGATTGTTTTCATTACAAACGCCGGGCATGTCTGTCTGGCTAATGATCGTGCCACTATTCATTTTGGGAATGGCGATGTCTACCCAATTTACGGCCATGAATACCATTACGCTGGCAGACCTGACCGATAACAACGCCAGCTCCGGTAATAGCGTACTGGCCGTCACTCAACAGCTTTCCATCAGCTTTGGCGTCGCTATCAGCGCCGCCGTACTGCGTTTCTACGAGGAATTACCGTTTGGCAATCACATCGACCATTTCCACTACACCTTTATTACCATGGGCGCAGTGACATTGGTTTCATCCCTAGTGTTCTTGCTACTCAAACCTAAAGATGGCGATAACCTGATTAAAGGCCGCAGCGCGCGGAAAAGCAAAGTCTAGCGCTGAGCAACAGAACCACGCTCCACCAGCTCAGGTGTGAGCGTGAGAATCTGCGGTTCTGCAAATGGATTATTCAGACGATGAATTAATGTATCGATGGCCAATTCACCCAAATCATCCTTCGGCTGATGAATAGTCGTAAGCGGCGGCGTCATATAACGGGCGATCTCGATATCATCGTAACCAATAACCGCCATATCCTGCGGGATGGATAATCCAACCTGATGCAACGCCTGATAAACCCCAACTGCCATCGCATCATTACCAGTAAATACTGCTTCCGGCACTTCGGGCAAAGCCAATAACTGCTTCATTGATTCCAAACCACCCGCAAACTCAAAGTCACTGGCAATTTCATATCCAGCCAAGATCGGCAAGCCGGCACGCTTCATCGCCTGACGGTAACCTTCCAGCCGTTCTCTGGCCGGAGTCTTATCCTGTGGTCCGGCGATACAGGCAATGCGTTTATAGCCTTTGGCAATCAGGAAATCCGTGGCCATATCCCCACCTAACAGCGAGTTATCCTGAATGGTGTCGTTCACACCTTCAAAAGGAGCCCAATCCATCATGACAATAGGTAAAGAAGGGTAACAGCGGAGAACATCCTGAGACGGGCGATGATTTTCGGTACACATTAATAGCAAGCCATCAACGCGCTTTTGCAGCAAGGTTTCCATGCTACGGCTCATCCGATCGATATCGCCTTCGGTATTACACAAAATCAGGCTGTAGCCGCGCTCATAGCAACTGCGCTCCACGCCGCGAACTACCTCGGCATAAAACGGGTTGCTGCTGGCCGTAACCAACATGCCAATAGTGCGGGTTTGATTAAGCTTGAGGCTACGCGCCAAAGCCGAAGGGGCATAATTGAGTTGCTTAATAGCGGCAACGACTTTGTCGCGTACCGCTTCACTGACAAAACGATCTTTGTTGATGACGTGAGAAACCGTCGAGGTAGAAACGCCCGCCAAACGGGCGACATCTTTCATGGTCGCCAAAATTACCTCTGGTTTTGCAAGAAGGCATCAATTTCGGCCCGCCATGGAATGGAGGGTTGTGCGCCAGGGCGAGTCACGGCAATCGCGGCCGCTGCATGAGCAAAACGTATCGCCGATGCCATTTCCTGACCGTCCAATAACGCTGTAAGCAGTGCGCCGTTAAAAGTATCACCGGCGGCAATAGTATCGACCGCATTCACCTTAAAACCCGGCATCAGTTTGCCCTGACCTTGCTGGCTAAGCCATACACCGCGGCTACCCAAGGTGATAATAACCGTCGTAATGCCTTTCTGATGTAATGCCCGAGCCGCCAGATTGGCGTCTTCCTCATTTTCGATATGAATACCTGTCAGGCGCTCGGCCTCGGTTTCATTCGGTGTAATCATATCCACCAGCTGTAATAACTCATCCGGTAGCTCGCGCGCCGGTGCTGGATTCAGAATCACCTGCGTCTGGCTTTCTCTCGCCAGTTTCGCAGCGGCTATCACGGTTTCCAGCGGAGATTCCAGCTGCATCAATACTGCTTGCGCATCAATAATTTGCTGCTGATAACGTTGAAGGTATTCGGGTGTCACGGCAGAATTTGCTCCGGCATTAATGCCGATAACGTTCTCCCCCTCTCCATTGACGAAAATCAGTGCCACACCGGTAGTTTCGCCTGCGATAGCTTCCACCGGCGTGGTATCGATACGGTCTTTAGCCAACTGTTGACGAACGCGTTCACCAATATCATCCTCACCCACACAGGCAATAAATGCGATATCCGCTCCGCTGCGGCCGGCGGCAACCGCCTGATTGGCACCTTTCCCACCGAAAGCAACGTGATACTGCTTCCCGATCACCGTTTCACCCGGACGTGGAAATTGCTCAATATTCAGAATATGGTCAGCATTGATACTGCCAAGAACCACTAGCTTACCTGTTTCCATCGCATCTATTCCTTTGTAGATAACGCCACCGCTAACATTGCATTGCTGCGGCGGCGTGATACCTAAATTCTCTGCTTTTATTGTTTGGTCACTAACTTCAAATCAACCGGGATGATGGCCTGTACTTTTTCGCCTTTCAGCACTTTATCCGCAGTTTGAACCCCGATAGCGCCGATTTGGTCAGGGCGTTGAGCGATAGTTGCACCCAACTTGCCGCCTTCAACCGCTTTGATGCCGTCGTCAGTGCCGTCAAAACCAACCACTAATACATCGGTTTTACCTGCAGTTTGCAATGCACGCAGCGCACCCAGCGCCATTTCATCGTTCTGAGCGAAAACAGCCTGTACCGCTGGATGTGCGGTCAGCAGATTCTGCATCACGTTCAGGCCTTTGGTGCGGTCAAAATCTGCTGGCTGGCTGGCTAACAGTTGGAATTTATGTTGTTCCATCGATTGTTTAAAGCCTTCGCCACGTTCACGAGCAGCGGAAGCACCGGCGATACCTTCCAGTTGAATCACTTTGGCATCGTTACCCAGTTTTTTGGCGATGAAGTCACCGGCCATTTTACCGCCAAAGCGGTTATCGGAAGCGACGTGGCTAACGACTTCGCCTTTAGAAGCCAGACGGTCCAGCGTGATTACCGGAATTTTGGCCTGATTTGCCATTTTAATCGCATTACCCACTGCATCTGAGTCAGTTGGGTTAATCAGTAACAGCTTGGTGCCACGAACCGTCAGATCCTGTACGTTGGCCAACTCTTTCGCCGGGTTGTTCTGTGAATCCAGCACCACCAGGTTATAGCCCAGTTTGTCCGCTTCTTTTTGTGCGCCATCCTTCATTGAAACAAAGAACGGATTATTCAGGGTGGAAACTACCAGCGCGATCGTGTCTTTTGCCAGCGCATTGGCACTCACCGTGGCGCTCAGGGCAACAACAGAGATCAAAGTAGCCAGTTTTTTCATTTTCATGGTCGCAGTTCCTGTAGGGAGAGAGCATCGTTAATTTTGCAGGCGTTATTGTTGCAACGTCGCCTACTGCTTTTTGTTATCTACCAATACCGCCAGCAGGATGACTACTGCTTTAACGATCATTTGGTAATAGGAGGAGACACCCAATAAATTCAAACCGTTATTCAAGAAGCCAAGAATCAGGGCACCGATCAGCGTCCCAACAATGCGTCCTTTGCCTCCCGCCAGACTTGTGCCGCCCAATACCACCGCAGCAATCGCATCCAGTTCATAGCCGGTACCGGCAGTTGGCTGGGCTGAAGATAGACGCGCAACTTCGATAATGCCAGCCAGTGCAGCTAATAAGCCACACAGTGAGTAAACAATAATCTTAACTTTATCAACGCTGATACCGGACAAACGGGTGGCAGACTCGTTGCCGCCCAGAGCATAAATGTAACGGCCTAAACGGGTATGGTGCAGCATGTACCAGGCACCGGCAAAAACGATAGCCATCAACCAGATAGGCGTTGGTATCCCTAACGGGCGGCCAATACCGAACCAGCCAAAGGCGTCGGCGGCATCGGTAAATCCGGTATTCACCGGGCTACCGTTGGTATACACCATGGTCACGCCGCGCAATAGCAGCATCATCACCAAAGTGGCGATAAAGGCCTGCACCTTGCCTTTTGCCACGATGACGCCCGTACAGGCACCAACAAAGGCTCCTACCGCCAACGCGGCACCCACGGCCACCAGCGCGTTCATTTCCAATCCGACAATCGATGCCGCGACTGCGCCGGTCAGCGCCAGTAAGGAACCCACGGAAAGATCGATGCCTGACGTCAGGATAACCAACGTCATCCCTACCGCCATAATGGCGTTCACCGAGGTCTGTTGCAGAATATTAAATAGGTTATTTAGCGTGAAGAAATTCGGGCTGAGGGACGAAACCACGGCAATCAGCACCAGCAGCGCAATCAGCGATTTTTGTTCTAGTAGCCACTCTTTGCTGAACCAGCGTTTGGTCTGGATAGTCTGGGAACTCATATCTGATTACTCCTGCTTTGCGCGCTACTACTCATAAATAAATCACGCTTGCCGACGGCGGCTGCCATCAACACTTCTTGAGTGGCCTGTTCAATAGAGAACTCACCGCTTAAATGACCTTCATGCATCACCAGAATTCTGTCGCTCATGCCTATCACCTCTGGCATTTCTGAAGAAACCAGAATGATGCTGAGCCCTTCTTGCTTGAACTGGTTGATTAACTGATAGATCTCTTTTTTCGCCCCTACGTCTACACCGCGGGTAGGTTCATCCAGAATCAAGACTTTAGGTCGAGTCATTAATCCTCGGGCTATCGCCACTTTCTGCTGATTGCCGCCGGACAACAAACCTATAGGCTGTTCCATTGATGGCGTTTTAATATTGAATAAACGAATAAAGTCAGCCACGGCCTGCTGTTCTTCACCATGTTTCAGCGATCCGCCGCTGCGGCTAAAATAACGTAATGCCGTCAGCGACATATTTTCTTTGACCGACATTCCCAACACCAAACCATCACGCTTACGGTCTTCGGAAATATAAACAATGCCGTTAGCCAAACCGTCCTGCGGGGTATGGGTCACCACTTCACGACCATCCAGCATCACATAACCAGATTTACGCGGCAGCGCGCCGTAAATGATTTTCATCAGTTCAGTACGCCCTGCGCCCATTAACCCGGCCACACCGAGGATTTCACCGGCGTGCAGCGTAAAGCTGACGTCGTTCACCCCTGGGCCGCAAAGTTCTTTCACTTGCAAGCGCACATCGCCCAAAGGCAAATTCAGGCGTGGATATTGTTCTTCCAGCTTCCGGCCAACCATCATTTCAATCAATGTGTCTTCTTCCAGCTCGCTTACCGGCTTTTCACCGATAAACTGGCCGTCGCGGAAAACCGTCACATCGTCGCAGATCTCAAAGATCTCTTTCAGACGGTGAGAGATATAGACAATGCCGCGCCCTTCAGCTTTTAACTCGTTGATTACGTTAAATAGCGAGGCGGTTTCTGTGTCTGTCAGCGCATCCGTTGGCTCATCCATAATGATGACTTTGGATTCGAAGCTCAGCACCTTGGCAATTTCGACCATTTGCTGATCGCCGATGGAAAGCTCACCGACCAAACGATGGCTGCTATAGCGAATATTCAGGCGGGATAACAGGCGATCCGCTTCGGCATACATCTTTTTCCAATCGATGCCGCCAAAACGGTTAACGAATTCACGACCAAGAAAGATATTCTCGGCAATGGTCAGCTGTGGAATCAGGTTAAGTTCCTGATGAATAATCCCAATACCCGCTTCCTGCGAGGCCTTGGGACCATTGAATACCACTTCCTGACCGAGAAAATGCTGGCTACCGGCATCTTTGGTATAAATGCCCGTCAGCACTTTCATCATCGTCGATTTCCCTGCGCCGTTTTCACCCACCAGCGCCATTACCCGTCCGGGGTAAACACTGAGTGCAGCGCCAGAGAGCGCTTTGACGCCGGGAAAGGCTTTATCAATCCCTTTCAATTGCAGCAAAGGTTGCATAAATGCCTCAGAAAGTTACGCCAGCGCAGAGAATCACGTTCGCAAAAGGTGAACATTCCCCGCTACGGATGACCGCATGGCTATGTTTTGTTTGCTCTTTGAAAGCCTCATGGCTGACATAGTGCAAAGCAATGGAGTTTCCCTGGTGTTGCTCAAGTTGTTTAAGTTGTGTCAGCAAAGCTTCATGGAGCTGCGGATTATTCTTCGCGATCTCTTCCGCCAAAATAGCGCTTTCTACCTGCATTTCCTGCGTCACCACCGACAGCACCTGGAGGAAGCCAGGTACACCCTGTGTTAGCGCCAAATCGATGCGGGTGGTACTGGCCGGAATCGGCAGCCCAGCATCCGCTATGACGATTTGATCCGTATGACCTAATCGGGAGATAACCGCGGAAATATCAGAATTCAGTAATACGCCTTTTTTCATTTTTTGCTCCGACAGCGAAACGTTTCGCTGATGGATAAGTTTAAAAAAAAGACAGCAGAAGGCAAACCTAATGTGGTGAATTTGTGATCGCCATCGAAACGTTTCGCTGCACTATTAAACAAGGATGAATAAACTGGCTAAATACTTCGGGAAAATAAGTGGTAGGGAAAATCTGCGGATAAAAAGTCAGTGCGTATCAGTACAAGAAGTAAAAAGGCCGTCGGAATGACGGCCTTAGTAACTAGATTTCTACCTGAGTTCCCAGTTCAATCACCCTATTAGGCGGGATTTCGAACTGATCCGGCGCGCGCAGAGCGTTGCGGCTCAGAGCCATAAACAGTTTACCGCGCAGGAACAAATACCAAGGCCGTTTCGACAATATTAACGACTCGTGGGACATAAAGAAGGAGGTTTCCATCATCTGGCAAGGCAGCCCTTCCAGACCGCAGCGGTGGAAGATTTCCTCCACGTTCGGCGTTTCTCGCCAGCCGTAGCTGGCCACCACACGCCAGAAGGTCGGTGAGAGCTGCTCAATTGTCACACGGCGAACGTTGTGTACATAAGGCGCGTCTTCAGTGCGCAGAGTCAGCAATACCACGCGATCATGCAGCACTTTATTGTGTTTGAGGTTATGTAATAGCGCGAAAGGAATCACATTCACGGCACGCGACATATATACCGCCGTACCTGAAACCCGCACCGGTGGCGATTTCTCTAGTGAGGCGATCATCGCTTCCAGAGAATTACCGTGCTCATGCATCCGACGTAGTAAGCTGAAACGCTCGCTTTTCCAGGTGGTCATGATGATGAACATCACCAGACCCAGCGTCAGAGGTAACCAACCGCCGGAGAACAGCTTCAAGGCGTTGGCGGAGAACATCGGGATATCGATGATCAGTAATATCATCAATAAGCAGGCTACGAATACCCGATTCCAGTGCCAGTTTTTCAGCGCCACGGTGCAGAACAGAATACTGGTCAATACCATGGTGCCGGTAACGGCAATACCGTAGGCCGCGGCCAGATTACTGGAACGTTCGAAGCCGATAATCACCAATACTACGGCGATATATAGCGTCCAGTTAATTACGGGAATATAGATCTGGCCAGACTCCATTTCTGAAGTATGGATAATGCGCATTGGTGGTAAATAGCCTAAACGCACCGCCTGACGAGTCAGGGAGAATACGCCAGAAATCACGGCCTGCGAGGCAATAACCGTCGCTAACGTTGCCAGAACCAACAATGGAATCAGCGCCCAATCGGGAGCTAGCAGGAAGAAGGGGTTTTTTATCGCTTCCGGATTTTTCAGCAACAGTGCGCCCTGACCAAAGTAGTTCAGCACCAACGAAGGCAGCACCACGGTGAACCAGGCTAGACGAATAGGGAATTTACCGAAATGCCCCATATCCGCATACAGTGCCTCTACGCCGGTAATTGCCAGCACTACCGCACCTAAGGCAAAGAAAGAAACCGTTTTGTATTCCGCAAAGAAGGCCAGCGCCCACTTAGGATTCATCGCATTGAGCACTTCCGGGTTATCCATAATGCCCCGAATACCCAGCACCGCTAACGTCAGGAACCAAACTAACATGACCGGCGCAAAGAGTTTGCCCACGCTACCGGTACCGTGTTTTTGAATGACAAACAATAAAGTCAGAACGGCAATTGAACAGGGAACGATATAAGGATCGAGGGCGGGGGCGGCTATTTCCAAACCTTCTATCGCCGACATCACCGAGATCGCGGGAGTGATCACGACCTCGCCATAGAAAAAACTGCCGCCTATCAGGCCAAGTATGACCAATATCGACGTTGCGCGGGAGGACGTGTTTCTGCCGGCCAGAGACATCAGGGTTAAAATCCCGCCTTCACCGGCGTTATCGGCTCGCATCACATAGGTAAGATACTTTAGCGAGACAATCAGGATTAACATCCAGAATATCAGAGAGAGAAAACCAAATACGACGTCAGGACGCACGTCAAAACCATAATGACCAGAAAAACATTCTCTTAAGGTATAAAGAGGACTGGTACCAATATCACCGTACACTACCCCTATTGCTGCCAGGGTTACTGCCGATAAAGATCGTTTATGTTCTGTGCTCATAATTTGTTTCTTTTTGCTAGAACATCCATAAGCTGATGCGTGCGTTTAAGAACCCAACCGACGGTTCTCTGTCCCTTGACGCTCACCAAAAGGCGCACAGTATGCACGATTTAAACTGATTGCCTACCCTTAAATCGGGAGATAAAGAAGGCAATAAATGATGAGGTAAGCATCATCAATAACATAAAAATTTTACTAATCAAGAAGCTATAACATTAAAAAAAGTGGTTTAATCTCTACCTCTTGGGTAAAAATCAGTTCACGCATCGACCGTTTAGGATAATTATGGCGCAATCAACGCAATTAGCAGACAGAATATCCCGTTTAAGTAATGCGCTGGAAACCGGACTGTATGAAAGGCAGGAAGCGATACGCTTATGCCTGCTCGCCGCGTTGAGCGGAGAAAGCGTGTTTTTACTTGGCCCACCTGGAATTGCTAAAAGTCTGATTGCCCGTCGCCTGAAGTTTGCCTTCCGTAATGCCAGGGCTTTTGAATACCTGATGACGCGTTTTTCAACGCCGGAAGAGGTCTTTGGCCCGCTATCCATTCAGGCACTGAAAGAAGAGGGGCGTTACCAGCGAATGACCCACGGTTATTTGCCGGAAGCGGAAATCGTTTTTCTGGATGAAATCTGGAAAGCTGGCCCGGCGATTCTGAATACTTTGCTGACAGCGATTAACGAACGGCGTTTTCGCAACGGTGACAAAGAAGAAAGCATTCCAATGCGTCTGTTGGTTACGGCATCCAACGAACTGCCCGATGCCGATAGCAGTTTGGAGGCTCTTTATGACCGTATGCTAATTCGCCTGTGGTTAGATCGAGTGCAGGAAAAACAAAACTTCCGCTCATTGCTATTAACGCGTCAAAACGAAAACCATAATCCGGTGGCGGAAAATCTTAGTATCACCGATGAAGAGTTTCATCAGTGGCAGCCACAGATAGATAAAATTACGCTGCCAGATAATTGTTTCGAACTTATTTTTCAATTACGTCAACGCTTAGGTGCCTTAGAGCAGGCGCCTTATGTTTCTGATCGACGTTGGAAAAAAGCCCTGCGCTTGCTGCAAGCCAGCGCCTTTTTCAGCGGTCGCGATGCCATTGCGCCTATCGATATGATTTTACTGAAAGATTGCCTGTGGCATGACCTTAACTCTCTCAAACTACTCCAGCAGCAGTTGGAACAACTGTTATGTGAGCAAAGCTATCAGCAACAGCTGCTTATCACTCAGCTCCAACATATTCAGGCTCAATGGCTGCAACATCAGCAACAGCAAAGCGATCGGCAAGCGCTCACGTTGATAAAGCAAAGCGGCATATTCAGCCGTAAGCCCCAATATTCTTTGCCAGAAAATCTGACCGATGCAACTTTGACATTTTTCCTACAAAAACCGCTGAATTTGCACGATATTCAAGTCAATCATCTGCAAATCGAGCGGGACGCTCTGGTGCAATGGCTAAACAAAGGCGGCGTACTGCGTGCCAAACTGAATGGCGTCGGTTTCGCACAGAGCATTGATGCCGAAATTGACGACCGCCAGCACCTGGTTATTTTGGACGTTAGTCGTCAGGGCGCGGTTGTTTCTCTGCCGGGTGAATCCGCCGGAGCTGTACCAGAATCGTTATTAACTCAAATGAGTGAGTTGGAAATTCGTCTCTCAGAACAACGCAGACAGTTTAGCCAGCACCAACCCTGCCTGTTCACACCTTCAAGCTGGCTGGCGAAAATTGAAGCCAGCTTGCTACAAGTTGCTGAGCAGGTGAAACAGCAACACCAAAAAATGCGTGGGCAATAGCCGTGCTCAGCTTGGCAACGTTGGATATGCTGCTGTCTATCAGTGAAAACCAACTGATAGATGAACTGGTGATCGGTCTGTTGGCCGCGCCACAGCTGGCTATTTTCTTTGAGAAGTTCCCTCGAATGAAACGCGCCCTGATGAAAGATATTCCCGGCTGGAAACTCAAACTGCAGCAACGAATTCAGGAAGCAAAGGTGCCACCGGCGCTGGCGAACGAATTTACGCTCTATCAGCGCTGCCAACTTCAGGACAGCGTGACCTTTTATCAGCAGGTTTGGGAAGTGGCGGAAAATATGGAGAAGATCCATTCTCCTTTCGCGACTCAGGCGCGATCCATGCTGGAAGCCGCCGATCTGGCCAATAATCCTCCCCACGGCGATAGCCTGCAAACGCTGTTTTTACAACGCTGGCGCATTAGTTTAACGGTACAAACCGTTACGCTGCACCACCAGCTGTTAGAACAGGAACGTGAGCAGCTACTGGCCGAATTGCAGCAGCGGCTGGCGCTGACCGGCGCCTTGGAGCCGATACTGGCAGATAACGACACCGCCGCAGGCAGACTGTGGGATATGAGTCAGGGACAATTACAGCGCGGGGATTATCAGTTATTACTGCAGTACGGTGATTTTTTGCAGCAACAGCCGGAATTACAAAAACTGGCCGAACAGTTGGGGCGTAGCCGTTCAGCTAAGGCATTACCGACGCCAGATGCTCGCTTCGAACCTTACTCAGTGATGGTGCGAATGCCAGACGCCGTGCCTGAGGAAGTCAGTGGTATTCATCAAAGTAATGACATTCTACGTTTACTGCCGACCGAACTGGTGATGCTAGGCATGAGCGAGCTGGAATTCGAGTTTTACCGTCGCCTGTTGGAACGCCGCTTGCTGACTTATCGGCTACAGGGCGATGCCTGGCAAGAACAGCAGTTACAGCGGCCAGTCAGTTTGAAAAATAGCGATCAACAGCCGCGCGGCCCTTTTATTGTCTGCGTAGATACTTCCGGATCGATGGGCGGATTCAATGAACAGTGCGCTAAAGCCTTTTGCCTGGCGTTGCTACGCATCGCGTTGGAAGACAACCGCCGTTGCTACATTATGTTATTCGCGACAGAAATCATTCACTACGAGCTCTCCGCGTCCAGCGGACTCGAACAGGCAATTCGCTTCCTCAGCCAGCGTTTTCGCGGTGGAACAGATCTGGCAGCCTGCTTATCCGCAACGCTGACCAAAATGGACGACAGAGAATGGTATGACGCCGACGCGGTGATTATTTCCGATTTTGTGGCGCAGCGATTGCCGGAAGAATTAATCCGACGCATCAAAATCCAACAGCAAGCACACCAACATCGTTTCCATGCGGTTGCGATGTCAGCCTATGGCAAGCCAGGAATCATGCGGATATTCGACCATATCTGGCGCTTTGATACCGGATTAAAAAGTCGCCTGATGCGCCGCTGGCAGCGTTAATCGACGTATATTCTTAATTCAGCAATCCGGCACCGACGTTTATCGACAGCCCCAGAATCGTCATATTAAAAATAAAAGATAAAACCGACTGAAGCAAAACGATACGGCGAACATCTGAGCTGCCGATAGACACATCGGCCGTTTGCGACGCCACGCTGATGGTAAAGGTGAAATAAAGGAAATCCCAATAAGTAGGTTTGGTGATATCCCCGGGGAAAATCAGCGGCAGCGTTTTTTCTGGTATTGGCCTTTCCAGATAAAAAAGATGGGCATAGTGCATGGTAAAAGCGGTTGGCAACAGCAACCAGGACACAAATAACGTAGTTCCCGTTAGCAACAGATTCAGCGCCTTCATCCCATCGGATAACGTATTGGCTTTGCTCAGAGCAAACAGAATCACCAGAATACTGACCAAACAGGCCATAGAGACAATAGCCAGCACGGCGCTGGCGCTTTGATCCTGAACTTTGGCTACCAGCCTGACCTGCGTCGACTCAGTGCGTAACATCAGCAACCACAGGCAAATCAGATATATCCACGCCCCTAGATTCCAGCTAGCCATCAAACGGAACAGAACGCTCAAATCAGACGGCAATACTAAAAAGCTGACTACGCCAGCGCCGACGGAAAGCAAAAAACGCGGACGAGCATGTAAATAGTGGCGAATAGCGTGTGATAGAGCCATAGCGAGCATTTAACCTTCCATGTTGTTTATATGGTTTTTAAATCTCTAACTATGATGAGGATAGGCGATAAATAAGAAAGCAGACTGAAACTGCCTCCAACCAGATAACAAACAGCCCGGAAATGACGCTGGTGGTAATAACCGGGCTGATTTTCTCTATATATTGATATTGGTTTTCACTATAGAGAAGTAATGATGATGAAACAGAGCAGACTATTTTTTCCTGCAATAGCCTGAACCTGCGGCTTACTCATTAAATGTCAGATTATATCCGCGTTGATCCATCAGTTTTTTATCTTTGCCGAACCCCATTTTGGCGCGAACGCCGCCCAACAACTCTTTATAGCGGAATATTTCGGTAGCGCGGTCAGCTAGATAGCTATCATCGGGATCGATTTCCAACCCGCGTTCCAGCCAGACTTTCGCCAGATAGCTGTTACGATTACATCCTGCGCCCAAATGAAATGCCAGCGCATAATAACCGGCAGCAAAGACGCGGTTTGGCTCTTCTTCATCACTCCACAGCGCAGGCAGCACAACGTCGAGACAGAGTTCCATATCATATTGAATATCGCTAAACATCAATAATGTCGCTAATCGACGCGCCGAACGTTCCCATACGTCTCGGCGCACATTCGGCGTATTCATGGCATTTAGCAGTAATGCTCTAGCCTGCTGATACTGCTCTGGGCTGAGTTGCTCATTATCTTCAATAATTTCATAGGCCAAATTGTACTGACAGGTCGCGTCGCCGCCGTCTGCGGCTCGTTCCATCCAGTACGTCCTTAATTCGCTATTTTTATAGGCTTCCATATCACGGCCATTCTGGCGGGATAACACACCGGCGTAGACGTCTGATAACGTCGCCATTGCCGAAGTGTCGCCCCACTCGCAGGCCTGTTGTAGCAGATATATTCCAGCCTCTTCAGATACCGAACCAAACAGGTTCGCAGCGGCTTGCCCGACATCCACATCTTCAGAGTCCAGATGTGCTGCTCGAGCCAATAACCTCTGATGATTAAACTGGCCTTTCTTTATGCCGTACAGACCGAATTTACTGGCGATCCCCGCCAACATCACCGCGTATTTATCGTTTCCCCATAGTTGTAACCGTTCCAACCATTGCGGTAATAAATTATGGCTATCATTGATATTCGCGAAATTAATGCAGCTCATCAATGTATCCAGCCCCGTTTGCGGATTGGCTATAGCTGGGTTGATTTGCCAGGCTTGCACTAACAGATCGTAACAACGCTGCATTTTTTCCGGCTGCCAGACACCGTCCTGATTACCATAATAAGCGAGGAAATTAGCATATTGATACAACAGTCTCGCACGCTGATCTTCTTCAAGATCCAACGCTAACAGTTGCTCAAACGCATCACAGCAGTAAGCAATATCGTCGGTTTGCTCTTTATCAGGGAAATAAATGGAATAACCGAGGAAATCCCAAGCCTTGGTGACCCAAAGAAGATTGAGGTTTTGCTCGCTGAGTTCGGCACAAACCGGCCCTTCGATAAATTCAGCCATTTGCTCATGGCTCCCGCCCCAACGCGGATAAAGGAAGTAAAGATATTCATTGCGAACGCCGACGTCCTGAGGACGAATAGCCAAGGTCGCGTTGAGCCAATAGGTTTTAACATTCTCAGACCGACGGGCAGGAAGACTCCCAGGCAATGCCTGTGGAATAGACGCCAAATCGCCGCCTTCAGCCAACAGACGACGTAGACCCGCTTCCCATACCTCCGACTCGGTTTCAGCCTGGAGTTGCACGTAATTTGTTGGTTCATGCCCATGAGCCAAATCGTATAACCACTGCGGCTCGCCCAGATACGCGGTTAAACGTAACATCCGACGCAATGCGTAAGCCGGGCGCTCATGCAGCGAAATAGCCCGCAGATAGGAGATCAGCCCTAAATCACGCGCGAGTTGAGCGCCAACCCAGCGATCGTTAGAGACGTATTCTCCGCCGTTGGAGGTACGAATCCGCGCCGCCGCTGCCTCCCAATAACAGCCATGCAGCAAACGCCCGTGATAAGACATGGGCTTGTGTTTAATCCAGGCATTCAGGTTTGAAAGCGTGTCTGTAGCAACCTCAGCCGGATCGAAAAAAGTGCTAATGATCCAATCATAATCAAAGGGTTGAGAAGAACTATCCAGCCAACGCTGAGCTGAGGCATCCAGCAGAGAATCAAGCTCATCAAATTGATGGGAAGCCAGTAATAAGCGTAAATGTTCACGTTGTTCTATATATGGAGCAAGGGAGCGGAAGGTGGATGCCATCTTCGTCAATTTCCTTATTTGCCTTAGCGCAGGAAAGGGCATCTGAGCGTCAGGTCGACTGTATATAAGATATAAGTTCCAGAATCGCAGAAACTATCGGCATAGCCGAACTATTCTTTATTGCCTCGGCGAATAAGTGATTAAAAAGGCAAGAGATTGAAGTAGCAATAGACAGTTAGAAGATAAAAAAGAGGAAACTATAATAGGGACGAAGAACACCCTGACAGGAAACAAAATAGATAACCCGGCGATAACGCCGGGCTGCCTGATAATTCTATCGGTTAAAGCTACGCCTAATTACAGCAGGCCTTCTACTTTGTCGCAGATTTCCTGGCCCCAGACGCCGCACTGAACCTGACCGATATGGTGCTGTTGCAGCAGTAACATCACTAAACGGGATTGACCAATACCGCCGCCGATAGTCTGAGGCATTTCACCGCGCAGCAGTGACTGATGCCATTCCAGCTTCAGGCGATCTTCATCTGCGGTCAGCGCCAGCTGGCGTTTCAGCGTTTCGGCATCCACACGGATACCCATGGAAGAAATCTCAAACGCATCTTCCAGAACGGGGTTCCAGACAATAATGTCACCGTTCAGACCAGCAAAGCCTTCAGCGCTCGGCGACGTCCAGTCATCATAATCCGGTGCACGAACGTCGTGAGATTGACCGTCTGCCAACTTGCCACCGATACCAATCAGGAATACGGCACCTAACTCTTTAGCAATCGCACGTTCACGGCCTTTAGCATCCAGATCCGGGAAGCGAGCGCGTAGGGATTCGCTGTGTACGAAATGAATCTGCTCAGGCAAGAAAGGCTTGATACCAAACTCTTCGCTCACTGCGGCTTCTGTTTCTTTAATAGCAGTGTAAATCTTGTTAACCGTGGATTTCAGGTAAGCCAGGTTGCGCTCGCCGTCACCCATCACGCGTTCCCAATCCCACTGATCCACATAAACGGAGTGAATAGCGCTAAGACGATCTTCATCAGGACGCAAAGCTTTCATGTGAGTGTACAGACCCTGATCGGCACCGAAATCGAAACGACCTAAGGTTTTACGTTTCCATTTAGCCAAAGAGTGAACCACTTCAAAAGTCGCATCAGGCAGGCTTTTCACTTTTACCTGAACCGCTTTCTCAGAACCAGACAAGTTATCCTGAGTACCATCACCCACGCGGCTAAGAATAGGAGCCTGTACTTCAATCAGACCCAGTTGTTGTTCCAACTGACGAGAAAAGAAGGATTTTACGAAGCTGATTTGTTGCTGTTTCTGGATAAATTGTTTTTTCATGGCTGTTTTCTCAATGCTTGATTATCAGGATGCCGTTTGGCTTGACATCGATTAAGCAACAGAACAGACCTATAATTCAATATCCAATAACTAATATTGCCTTTTCACTTTTAATCATTCATTTTTTATCGGTTAAATACGCATTATCGATAAAAATAGGGGGTAAATATGAGCGAAATATATCAGATCGATAATCTCGATCGCGGCATCCTGAACGCATTAATGGAAAATGCACGGACACCTTATGCCGAATTAGCCAAAAACTTTGCCGTTAGCCCAGGCACTATTCATGTTCGGGTCGAGAAAATGAAGCAGGCGGGCATCATTACCGCGGCTTGCGTTCACGTTGACCCAAAACGGTTGGGATATGATGTGTGTTGTTTTATCGGCATTATTTTAAAAAGTGCCAAAGACTACCCCTCAGCGCTGAAAAAACTGGAGAGCCTGGAAGAGGTCGTAGAAGCCTATTACACCACTGGGCACTACAGCGTGTTTATTAAAGTCATGTGTCGATCCATTGATGCGCTGCAACAGGTACTTATCAACAAGATCCAGACTATTGATGAGATCCAGTCTACCGAGACGTTAATTTCACTACAGAACCCCATTATGCGTACCATCGTGCCATAATGAAGAAATAACTATACCCATATTGTCCACAGGTAGATCCCAGCTGATTCACAGAGTACAATACCGCCTCTTTACTTTGGTTGGGTTGTTTATGGCTGATATTACGTTGATCAGTGGCAGCACTCTTGGCAGCGCAGAGTATGTCGCTGAGCATTTGGCTGAGAAGCTGGAAGAAGCGGGTTTCTCCACTGAAACTTTGCATGGCCCGGAATTAGATGAATTAACGCCGGAAGGCCTGTGGCTGGTGGTGACCTCGACTCATGGAGCGGGTGATCTACCAGACAATCTTCAGCCTTTGCTTGAACAAATCGAGCAACAACAACCCGACTTATCTCAGGTTCGCTTTGGAGCCGTTGGTCTTGGCAGTTCCGAGTACGACACTTTTTGCGGTGCGATCCGCTCTCTTGATCAACAGTTGATCGCAAAAGGGGCTAAACGGATCGGTGAAATACTCGAGATCGACGTCACTCAACATGAGATTCCTGAGGATCCAGCTGAGGAATGGGTTAAAAAGTGGATTAATTTACTCTAATTCGCTCAAAGATCACGCGAACGATTGTGGATAACTATGCTTATAAGCAGGGTAAAACCGGTAGTTATCCCTATAACAACCTTCGTACGTATTGTGACCTGTGCATAACATGGCATTTAGATCCCAGCTTATACGCAATAGGATCACCGATCATGCACAGCAAACGATCCTCCTTAATCCCATGATCTTATTTGTGAATAATCACTTATCCACAGATGATCGCGATCCTAATAGAAGATCTAATAAAGAGATCTTTAAATAAAAAGATCTTCTTTTAATTAAGGGCGATCCCAAGGCACTTGGTCGATCGTCTAAACTTGAGTAGAATCCCCCACCCCAGGGCAAACCAACGATCATTCGCATAACGGCGAGGTGCAGTACCATGTTTTATCCAGATCAATTTGACGTCATCATCATCGGTGGTGGTCATGCAGGCACAGAGGCTGCAATGGCAGCGGCACGCATGGGACGTCAGACCCTCTTGCTGACGCACAATATCGACACACTGGGGCAAATGTCTTGCAACCCAGCGATCGGCGGTATTGGAAAGGGGCATCTGGTAAAAGAAATCGATGCCCTCGGCGGGTTGATGGCGATGGCAACAGACCAGGCGGGCATTCAGTTTAGGATACTAAACGCGAGCAAAGGCCCCGCAGTCAGGGCAACTCGTGCGCAGGCCGATCGGGTACTTTACCGTCAGGCGGTGCGTACCGCATTGGAAAATCAGCCAAATTTGATGATCTTCCAGCAACCTGTCGAAGATCTAATTGTGGAAAACGATCGGGTTGTCGGTGCTGTCACCCAGATGGGGCTTAAATTCCGCGCCAAAGCCGTTGTGCTGACCGTAGGGACCTTCCTGGATGGTAAGATTCACATCGGGCTGGAAAACTACAGCGGTGGCCGTGCAGGCGATCCTCCATCGATCTCGCTATCACAGCGTCTGCGTGAACTGCCGTTGAGAGTGAATCGCCTGAAAACCGGTACACCACCGCGAATTGACGCCAGAACTATCGATTTCAGCCAATTGACACCGCAGCTAGGTGACGATCCGGTGCCGGTATTTTCATTCCTCGGGAATGCCTCACAGCATCCTGAGCAAATGGCTTGCCATATCACCTACACCAATGAAAAAACCCATGAGGTTATCCGTAATAACCTCGATCGTAGCCCAATGTATGCTGGGATCATTGAAGGGATCGGCCCACGCTATTGCCCCTCGATCGAAGACAAAGTCATGCGCTTCGCCGATCGTAATGCGCACCAGATTTTCCTTGAGCCAGAAGGCTTAACCAGTAACGAAATTTACCCAAATGGGATTTCCACCAGTTTGCCATTTGATGTGCAGATGCAAATCGTTCGTTCGATGAAAGGTATGGAAAACGCAAGAATCATTCGTCCTGGTTACGCTATTGAGTATGATTTCTTCGATCCACGTGATTTGAAGCCGACTCTGGAAAGTAAATATATTCAGGGGCTGTTCTTTGCAGGACAAATCAACGGCACCACCGGTTACGAAGAAGCGGCGGCTCAAGGCTTGCTTGCTGGCCTCAACGCAGGTCGCTTTGCCAACGAAGACGAAGGCTGGTCACCGCGCCGTGATGAAGCCTACCTCGGTGTGCTGGTAGACGATTTGAGCACTTTGGGCACCAAAGAACCCTATCGCATGTTTACCTCTCGGGCTGAATACCGCTTGATGTTACGTGAAGACAATGCCGATCTGCGTCTGACTGAAACTGGACGTAAGCTTGGTTTAGTCGATGACGTTCGCTGGGCTCATTACAGCCAGAAAATCGAGCAAATCGAGAGAGAACGCCAGCGTCTGCGCGATATCATGGTGCATCCGAACTCAGAGAACATCGAGCAAATCAACGCGTTGCTCAAAGCGCCTTTGTCCAAAGAAGCCAACGGCGAAGAGTTGTTACGACGCCCTGAAATCGATTACCGCATGCTGACTTCACTGGACAAATTCGGCCCAGCATTGAGCGATCCTCAGTCTGCGGATCAGGTTGAAATTCAAGTAAAATACGAGGGTTATATTGCCCGTCAGCAGGAAGAAATCGAACGCCAGCTGCGCAATGAGAACACGTTGCTGCCTGCGGATCTGGATTACAGTCAGGTTTCAGGTTTGTCGAATGAAGTCACGGCAAAACTGAACGATCATAAACCAAACTCGATCGGCCAGGCATCGCGTATTTCTGGCGTTACGCCAGCTGCAATCTCTATCTTGCTGGTCTGGTTGAAAAAACAGGGCTTACTTCGTCGTAGTGCCTGAATGTATTCTGCGGTGCGCTAGACTTAGCGCACCAGCGACCGCCTGCTAACGCAGGCAAATCTCTTTTTCGATGACTTATTAACGCTGGCTACGCCGCTTATGGCCAGAGGAAATTGTGGTGCAAAAAAAATTAGAATCCTTGCTTAAAAGCGCGGGAATTTCGTTACCCGATCAACAAAAACAGCAGCTTATTGGCTATGTTGAGCTATTGCACAAGTGGAACAAGGCTTATAACCTGACTTCTGTCCGCGACCCTGAACAAATGCTGGTTCGCCATATCCTGGATAGCATTGTGGTTAACCCTCATTTGCAAGGTCAGCGGTTTATCGATGTCGGAACCGGGCCGGGCTTACCTGGCATTCCTCTGGCTATCGTGCGCCCTGATTCACATTTCACTCTGCTAGACAGCCTCGGAAAGCGTGTGCGCTTTTTGCGTCAGGTACAACATGAGTTGGGGTTGACTAATATCGAGCCTGTGCAGAGCCGTGTGGAAGACTTTAGCGGCCAACCTGGGTTTGATGGCGTGATAAGCCGTGCGTTTGCTTCTTTGGACGATATGCTGTCTTGGTGCCATCACCTGCCAGCCAGGCCTGAAGGGCGTTTTTACGCGCTGAAAGGCGTACGCCCTGATGATGAATTATCGACTTTGCCACAAGGTATTGAATTGGAGTCTGTGATTCGACTACAGGTTCCTGAGTTAGATGGCGAACGGCATTTGGTTATCCTTAAACCAAACTAAGTTTGTTATTTATCAAAAAAAAGCAATAAAGTTTTTCGGAATTAGGTATTTCACCCGGGTTAATTGTCTGAGTTAATTAATTCGGTGGATGTGTAAATATTCACCTGATTATTACAAGAATGTATCCGGGAATTGACATATCAGGTTGGACGCAGGGATATAATCACGAATGAAACTACTTTGATTCATTATTCTTCGTTTTTATGTGTTTAACTTGTTGCAATATTATTATCGAAAATGTCAACAGAAGGTTTTGGTTCGGTAGATAAGATGTTTACGGTGTGTTTAAATTCAATTCTTTGATTTATATATGTATTTAATGGCTCTTTTGGTTAAAGACAAAGAAAAGCGTTCTCGATATAAATAGATAATATTAAGTTCTGTGAGCAACAGCACGCTTTATTGAGAGCCAGTGGAATAGTCAGACAAAATAATGTGAGATTTATTCCGAGGGATTTCTTGTGAAAAGAGTCCGAAAGAAGAAAATTTAAATAATTGTTCACCTTTTCGCTACTTATCGATTGAATTCGTTGGTGTGCACCGTATAATTTGCTCGTTTTTTGCTGCTTGACTCTCTGGGGCAAAGGCAGTTTTATACGTCACTCAGTATACCCATCGAGGGGTAGGGAGAGAACAAACGTCATGCCTGTATCCCTTTACAACGGGAAAATTGCGCGAAAGTTGCTGTTTTTGCAGTTAATGACTTTTGTTGTTCTCAGCGCTGCTTTCGGTTTGAAAGGCTTGGAATGGAGTGCTTCTGCATTCGCAGGGGGTTTGGCGGCCTGGTTGCCAAATGCCATGTTCATGCTGTTTGCTTGCCGCCATCAGGCAAAAACAGCGGCTCCGGGTCGTGTTGCTTGGACGTTTGCCATTGGCGAAGGGTTAAAAGTTATCATTACGATAATTTTACTGATTGTGGCTTTGGGGCTGTTTAAAGCGGCGTTTGTCCCACTCGGTTTAACCTATTTATCGGTGCTGATTGTGCAGATATTGGCACCGGCCGTAATTAGCGGTTACCGTACTTAAAACAGTTATCGTATTTAACTAAAAAAGGGTAAGAGGCATCATGTCTGCATCAGGAGAAATCTCTACTCCAAGGGACTACATAGGCCACCATCTGAATAACCTTCAGTTGGACCTGCGTACCTTCGAGTTGGTCAATCCCCACTCTACTGGCCCTGCATCGTTCTGGACGTTGAACATTGACTCATTGTTCTTCTCTGTCGTGCTGGGGTTAGCTTTTCTGCTTTTGTTCCGCAAAGTTGCTGCAGGTGCCACCAGTGGCGTCCCGGGTAAACTGCAGACCGCCGTTGAATTGATTATCGGTTTTGTCGATAGCAGCGTGAAGGACATGTATCACGGCAAGAGCAAAGTGATCGCTCCTCTGGCGTTGACCGTGTTTGTCTGGGTCTTCCTGATGAATATGATGGACTTGCTACCAATCGATTTACTGCCATTCATCGGTGAACACGTCTTTGGATTACCGGCTCTGCGTGTGGTACCTACTGCCGATGTAAGCATTACCTTGTCTATGGCTTTGGGTGTTTTCATCCTTATCCTGTTCTACAGCATCAAAATGAAAGGTGTAGGCGGCTTCGTAAAAGAATTAACGATGCAGCCGTTCAATCACCCGGTATTCATTCCAGTCAACTTGATCCTGGAAGGTGTCAGCCTGCTGTCCAAACCGGTTTCACTCGGTCTGCGACTGTTCGGCAACATGTATGCGGGTGAGTTGATCTTCATCCTGATTGCTGGCCTGCTGCCGTGGTGGTCTCAGTGGTTGTTAAGTGTGCCTTGGGCCATTTTCCATATACTGATTATTACGTTGCAAGCCTTTATCTTCATGGTTCTGACGATTGTCTATCTCTCGATGGCATCCGAAGAGCACTGATTTTCTTATAACACTACTGCGTTTTAACTGAAATAACTGGAGACTGTCATGGAAAACCTGAATATGGATCTGCTGTACATGGCTGCCGCTGTGATGATGGGTTTAGCGGCAATCGGTGCTGCGATCGGTATCGGCATCCTGGGTGGTAAATTTTTGGAAGGCGCTGCACGTCAGCCTGACCTGATTCCTCTGCTGCGTACACAGTTCTTTATCGTCATGGGTCTGGTTGACGCCATCCCAATGATCGCTGTTGGTCTGGGTCTGTACGTGATGTTTGCTGTCGCGTAAGTAGAGATTTTCTCTACTGTGAAACTACACCAAACTATTAACTTTGAAAGAGGCATTGTGCTGTGAATCTTAACGCAACAATCCTCGGCCAGGCCATCGCGTTTGTCCTGTTTGTCATCTTTTGTATGAAGTACGTATGGCCGCCAATTATGGCTGCCATCGAGAAGCGTCAAAAAGAAATTGCTGACGGTCTCTCTTCTGCAGAGCGTGCCAAAAAAGATTTGGACTTAGCGCAAGCCAATGCGACCGACCAACTGAAGAAAGCGAAAGCAGAAGCTCAGGTGATCATCGAGCAGGCGTCTAAACGCAAAGCTCAGATCCTTGATGAAGCTAAAACTGAAGCTGAACAGGAACGTAACAAAATCGTGGCGCAAGCGCAGGCAGAGATCGACGCCGAACGTAAGCGCGCTCGTGAAGAGTTGCGTAAGCAAGTCGCGATGTTGGCAATAGCTGGCGCCGAGAAGATCATCGAACGTTCCGTGGATGAAGCTGCTAACAGCGACATCGTTGATAAACTGGTCGCTGAACTGTAAGGAGGGAGGGGCTGATGTCTGAATTTGTAACTGTAGCTCGCCCCTACGCCAAAGCAGCTTTTGACTTTGCTGTTGAGCACCAGGCGGTTGAACATTGGCAGGAAATGCTGGCGTTTACCGCTCAGGTAACGCGCAATGAACAGATTGCCGAATTGCTTTCAGGTGCAGTTGCACCTGAATCAATGTCGAAAACGTTTATTGCCGTTTGTGGTGATCAACTCGATGTGCCCGCACAGAACTTTATCCGAGTTATGGCGGAGAATGGCCGTTTACTGGTTCTTCCTGAGGTGCTGCAGCAGTTTATTCAACTGCGTGCCTCGTTAGAGTCTACCGTCGACGTTGAAGTGTCCTCTGCGAGTGCACTGAGTGACGAACAGCAGGCTAAGATTGCCGCTGCGATGGAAAAACGTCTGTCACGCAAAGTTAAGCTGAATTGCAAAATTGATAAGTCTGTAATGGCCGGCGTCGTAATACGCGCAGGCGATATGGTGATAGATGGCAGCGTTCGCGGTCGTCTTGAACGCCTGGCAGACGTCTTGCAGTCTTAAGGGGACTGGAGCATATGCAACTGAATTCCACCGAAATCAGCGAACTGATCAAGCAGCGCATTGCTCAGTTCAATGTGGTGAGCGAAGCTCACAATGAAGGTACTATTGTTTCCGTCAGCGACGGGATCATCCGCGTGCACGGTTTGGCTGAAGTTATGCAAGGCGAGATGATCGCATTGCCAGGCAACCGTTACGCTATCGCACTGAACCTGGAGCGAGACTCCGTTGGTGCAGTCGTTATGGGTCCGTACGCCGATCTTGCTGAAGGCATGAAGGTTAAATGTACTGGCCGTATCCTGGAAGTTCCTGTCGGTCGTGGCCTGTTGGGTCGCGTTGTCAATACTCTGGGTGAACCTATTGATGGTAAAGGTCCGGTAGAAAACGACGGCTTCTCAGCCGTTGAAGCTATTGCACCTGGCGTTATCGAACGTCAATCCGTTGATGAACCCGTTCAGACTGGTTATAAATCCGTTGATGCCATGATTCCAATTGGTCGTGGTCAGCGTGAATTGATCATCGGTGACCGTCAAACCGGTAAAACTGCTCTGGCGATTGATGCGATCATTAACCAGCGCGATTCCGGCATCAAATGTGTGTATGTTGCTATCGGCCAGAAAGCCTCTACTGTTGCAAACGTAGTGCGCAAACTGGAAGAACACGGCGCTTTGGCTAACACCATTGTGGTTGTTGCTACCGCGTCTGAATCTGCAGCATTGCAATACCTGGCACCTTACTCCGGTTGTGCCATGGGTGAATATTTCCGCGATCGCGGTGAAGATGCGCTGATTATTTATGATGACCTGTCCAAACAGGCCGTTGCATATCGTCAAATCTCCTTGCTGCTTCGTCGTCCACCAGGCCGTGAAGCTTATCCTGGCGACGTATTCTACCTCCACTCCCGTTTGCTGGAACGTGCTGCGCGTGTCAACGCGGACTACGTTGAAGCATTCACCAAGGGTGAAGTGAAAGGTAAAACCGGTTCTTTGACCGCTCTGCCGATCATCGAAACGCAAGCAGGTGACGTTTCCGCGTTCGTTCCGACCAACGTAATTTCGATTACCGATGGTCAGATCTTCCTGGAATCCAGCCTGTTTAACGCCGGTATTCGTCCTGCGGTAAACCCAGGTATCTCCGTATCTCGTGTGGGTGGTGCAGCGCAGACCAAGATCATGAAAAAACTGTCCGGTGGTATCCGTACCGCTCTGGCACAGTATCGTGAACTTGCCGCGTTCTCCCAGTTCGCATCCGATCTGGATGATGCAACACGTAAACAGCTGAGCCACGGTCAGAAAGTGACCGAGCTTCTGAAACAGAAACAGTATGCGCCGATGTCTGTCGCACAGCAGTCTCTGGTTCTGTTCGCAGCTGAACGTGGTTATCTGGGTGATATCGAGCTGGCGAAGGTGGGTAGCTTTGAAGCTGCGCTGTTAGCTTTTGCTGACCGTGAGCACGCTGAGCTTCTGCAACAAATCAACCAAACTGGCGCGTATAACGATGAGATCGAGGCCAAGCTGAAAGGCATCCTCGACACATTCAAGGCAACCCAGTCCTGGTAACGCTATTCGGTCCTGCTTTTCGTTAGGAAAGCAGGCCGTCTGGCAATGAGGAGAAGCAGAAATGGCCGGCGCAAAAGAGATACGTTCCAAGATCGCCAGCGTGCAAAACACGCAAAAGATCACCAAAGCCATGGAGATGGTCGCCGCCTCCAAAATGCGTAAATCGCAGGAACGCATGGCGGCCAGCCGTCCTTATGCAGAAACGATGCGCAGTGTGATTGGTCACCTCGCGTTAGGTAATCTGGAATACAAACACCCCTACCTGGACGAACGTGAAGTGAAACGCGTCGGGTATCTGGTGGTTTCTACAGACCGTGGTCTATGTGGTGGTTTGAACATTAACCTGTTCAAAAAACTGTTGGCTGAGATGAAAACTTGGTCCGAGAAAGGCGTTGAGTGCGATCTTGCCCTGATTGGTTCCAAAGCGGCATCTTTCTTCGGTTCCGTGGGCGGCAATATTGTTGCTCAGGTTACTGGCATGGGGGATAACCCTTCTCTGTCAGAACTGATCGGGCCGGTGAAAGTGATGCTACAAGCCTACGATGAAGGCCGCCTGGACAAACTGTATGTAGTAAATAACAAGTTTATCAACACAATGTCTCAGGAACCACGGATCATGCAGCTGTTACCTCTTCCGCCTGCGGAAGACGGCGAGCTGAAGAAGAAATCCTGGGATTACCTGTATGAACCCGATCCTAAAGCGTTGCTGGATACCCTCCTGCGTCGCTATGTGGAATCACAGGTTTATCAGGGCGTCGTTGAAAACCTGGCCAGCGAACAGGCCGCGCGAATGGTAGCGATGAAAGCCGCCACCGATAACGGCGGTAGCCTGATCAAAGAGCTGCAGTTGGTTTACAACAAGGCTCGTCAGGCCAGCATCACTCAGGAACTCACCGAGATCGTCGGGGGAGCCTCCGCGGTTTAACCAGGCTATTACCCCAAATAGTTCATATTGCGGGAAGGCGGCAACTGAGCGAGCCTCCGGGTGTTTACTTGAAGTAAGCAGCGGGAGTGAAAGAAGACAGCCAACGCGTCAGCAATGTGAAGTATGACGGGTAAATGTATTACGTAGAGGATTCAAGATGGCTACTGGAAAGATTATCCAGGTAATCGGCGCCGTAGTGGACGTCGAATTCCCCCAAGACGCTGTACCAAAAGTGTACAACGCCCTTGAGGTCGAAGGCACGGCTTCCAAGCTAGTGCTAGAAGTTCAGCAACAGCTGGGCGGCGGTGTTGTTCGTTGTATCGCAATGGGCTCTTCCGATGGTCTGAGCCGTGGGTTGAAAGTAATCAACCTGGAACACCCAATTGAAGTGCCAGTAGGTAAAGCTACTCTGGGCCGTATCATGAACGTATTGGGTGACCCAATCGACATGAAAGGTGCCATCGGTGAAGAAGAGCGTTGGGCAATCCACCGCGAAGCGCCTTCTTACGAAGAGCTTGCCAGCTCGCAGGATCTGTTGGAAACCGGTATCAAGGTAATGGATCTGATTTGTCCGTTCGCTAAGGGCGGTAAAGTCGGTCTGTTCGGTGGTGCGGGTGTAGGTAAAACAGTAAACATGATGGAGCTGATCCGTAACATCGCGATCGAGCACTCAGGTTATTCTGTCTTTGCCGGCGTGGGTGAACGTACTCGTGAGGGTAACGACTTCTACCATGAAATGACTGACTCCAACGTTCTGGACAAAGTATCACTGGTTTATGGCCAGATGAATGAGCCACCGGGTAACCGTCTGCGCGTAGCATTGACCGGCCTGACCATGGCGGAGAAATTCCGTGATGAAGGTCGTGACGTACTGCTGTTCATCGATAACATTTACCGTTATACCTTGGCCGGTACAGAAGTATCTGCACTGCTGGGTCGTATGCCATCTGCGGTAGGCTACCAGCCAACGCTGGCAGAAGAGATGGGCGTGTTGCAGGAACGTATTACTTCCACCAAGACGGGTTCAATCACCTCCGTACAGGCCGTTTACGTACCTGCGGATGACTTGACTGACCCATCACCAGCAACCACCTTTGCTCACTTGGATGCAACAGTGGTATTGAGCCGTCAAATCGCCTCTCTGGGTATCTACCCGGCGGTTGACCCGCTTGATTCCACCAGCCGTCAGCTTGATCCATTGGTTGTTGGTCAGGAACACTACGATGTAGCGCGTGGCGTGCAGTCTATTCTGCAACGTTACCAGGAGCTGAAAGATATCATCGCGATTCTGGGTATGGACGAGTTGTCAGAAGATGACAAACTGGTTGTATCCCGTGCGCGTAAAATCCAGCGCTTCCTGTCTCAACCGTTCTTCGTGGCAGAAGTCTTCACCGGTTCTCCGGGTAAATTCGTGTCGCTGAAAGATACCATCCGTGGTTTCAAAGGCATCATGAATGGCGACTATGACCACCTGCCGGAGCAGGCGTTCTACATGGTTGGCACCATTGAAGAAGCAGTGGAAAAAGCCAAGAAACTGTAACGCTGTTGACTGGAGGGTGACATGGCTGCAATGACTTACCATCTGGACGTTGTGAGCGCCGAGAAGAAAATGTTCTCAGGCGTAGTGCAAAAGATTCAGGTGACGGGTAGTGAAGGTGAGCTGGGTATTTTCCCTGGCCATGCCCCGCTGCTCACTGCCATTAAGCCTGGCATGATACGTATTGTTAAACAGTTCGGTGAGGAAGAGTTTATCTATCTTTCTGGCGGCATCCTTGAGGTGCAACCGAGCGTTGTGATCGTATTGGCTGACACTGCTATTCGCGGAACCGATCTGGACGAAGCTAAGGCGCTGGAATCTAAGCGCAAAGCCGAAGCCCATATCAACAATTCCCACGGTGATGTCGACTATGCTCAGGCATCCGCTGAACTGGCGAAGGCGATTGCGAAATTACGCGTAATCGAACTGACCCGTAAAGCGATGTAACTTTATCGAGTCAGGTTGCCTAAAGCGGCCTGACTGATAGAGTAATAAGGTGCCAGTTAGCGCAAGCTGACTGGCATTTTTCTTTTCTGCGAATCCCATGATTCTCTTTATTCTTCGATCTCGCCTCTCGGTTTTTCCTATTCAATCGGTCATTTCATTGTGTTTTTAAGATTGTTAAACCTTACTTAATAAGGTGCGATCCGTATAACTATTATCGGATATATAAAGTCGGTAATGATGTTTCAATGCAAAAGCATCGTTAGCCTTTGGGGGGATGTCTTATTTCGGCGAGAGTTGATTATGAGGAAGGCGTTTTCTTTCTGAATTATCTTGTTTCTTGCCGTAAAATAAGTGTTTTATTGCGCGATAGAGTTAGGTTTTCTCAGCCGATAAAAGTGGTAAAACGTCGTCGATCGCAGACAGTATCTCTCGCTTTTTTTTGGATTTTCGCTAAGTGAAACAATCCTTTAACGGTGTGGGTTTGCGGCGTTTTTCGCTGAGAAATATGTAGTAATTTTATCGGTAAACGGGTTTACTTCCGTCAATTCAATTGGAGTTATCAGGTTGCTTATGTCTAACAGCACAATGAGCGTAGTTATTCTTGCCGCAGGCAAGGGAACGCGCATGTATTCCGACCTTCCCAAGGTATTACATCCATTGGCCGGCAAGCCTATGGTTCAGCATGTTATTGATGCTGCGATGAAGCTGGGTTCCAGCAATGTTCATCTGGTTTATGGTCACGGTGGCGATTTACTGAAAAAGACGCTGAGCGATCCGGCATTAAACTGGGTGTTACAGGCTGAGCAACTGGGTACGGGCCATGCGATGCAGCAGGCTGCGCCTCATTTCTCTGATGATGAAGATATTTTGATGCTGTATGGCGATGTACCACTGATCTCTGTGGATACCTTGCAGCGTTTGGTTGCGGCTAAACCAGAAGGCGGTATCGGGCTACTGACGGTTAAGTTGGACGATCCAACCGGTTATGGCCGTATCGTGCGTGAAAACGGCGAAGTGGTCGGTATCGTTGAGCATAAAGATGCCAGCGAAGCCCAGCGTGATATTAACGAAGTTAACACGGGTATTCTGGTGGCTAACGGGCGCGATCTGAAGCGCTGGTTGTCTATGCTGGATAACAACAACGCGCAGGGTGAGTTTTACATCACCGATATTATCGCTCTGGCACATGCTGACGGTAAAAAGATTGAAGCCGTACATCCTTCCCGCCTAAGTGAAGTTGAAGGCGTTAATAACCGTCTGCAATTGGCTGCTTTGGAACGTGATTTCCAGTCTGAACAAGCGGAAAAACTGCTGCTGGCGGGCGTAATGCTGTTAGATCCTGCTCGCTTTGATCTGCGCGGTGAGTTAACTCATGGCCGTGATATCACCATCGACACCAACGTTATCATCGAAGGCAAAGTGACGTTAGGCAATCGGGTTCGCATCGGCAGCGGCTGTGTGTTGAAAAATTGCGTGATTGGCGATGATTGCGAAATCAGTCCTTACAGCGTGCTGGAAGATGCTCGTTTGGATAACGCCTGTACCGTTGGGCCGTTTGCCCGTCTTCGTCCTGGCGCTGAGCTGGCTGAGGGGGCTCACGTGGGCAACTTCGTCGAACTGAAGAAAACGCGTTTGGGTAAAGGCTCTAAAGCTGGCCACCTGTCTTATTTAGGCGATGCTGAAATCGGCGCAGATGTGAATATCGGCGCAGGAACCATCACCTGCAACTATGATGGTAAGAACAAGTTTAAAACCATTATTGGCGATGATGTCTTCGTTGGTTCTGATACCCAACTGGTAGCCCCTGTTACCGTCGAAAAAGGTGCCACTATCGGCGCTGGTACTACTGTCACCCGTAACGTGGCTGAAAATGAGCTGGTATTGAGCCGCGTTAAGCAGGTCAATATCCAAGGCTGGAAGCGTCCGGTCAAAAAAAGCTGATTCATATCCTTTCATGGTGTCATGCCATGAAAGGAATGTTTTGCTCGATTTTTTTAGCGACTAACGGCTGAGAATATCGAGCAAAACATAATAATCCCCAAACTCTACAGGCTCGGGGAACCCGGAAAATCCGGAAAATCAGGTCACTGGCATCGAATGGGTTCTTTTCAAAGAACCTTAAATAGGAATTAAACTGATGTGTGGAATTGTTGGCGCAGTAGCGCAACGTGATATTGCTGAGATTCTGATCGAAGGCTTGCGCCGTTTGGAATACCGTGGCTATGACTCTGCCGGTCTGTCGGTAGTTGATGCCAAAGGTAATATGACCCGTTTGCGTCGCGTGGGGAAAGTTCAGGCTTTGTCCGATGCGGCAGAAAGCACGGAACTGCACGGTGGCACAGGTATTGCACACACGCGTTGGGCGACTCACGGCGAACCTTCAGAATCGAATGCTCACCCGCATGTTTCTGAATATATATCCGTCGTTCATAACGGCATTATCGAAAACCACGAACCATTACGTGAATTGCTGATTAGCCGCGGCTATAAGTTCAATTCTGAGACCGATACCGAAGTTATTGCTCATCTGGTGCACTGGGAGCAGCAACAGGGCGGTTCTTTGCTGGATGTGGTGAAACGCGTTATTCCTCAGCTGCGTGGTGCCTACGGTACCGTAGTGATGGATAGCCGTGACCCAAGTACGCTGGTAGCAGCGCGATCCGGTAGCCCGCTGGTGATCGGCTGTGGCGTAGGCGAAAACTTTATCGCCTCTGACCAGCTGGCCTTGCTGCCGGTAACTCGTCGCTTTATCTTCCTGGAAGAAGGTGATGTGGTTGAAGTGACTCGCCGCAGCGTGAAAATCTTCGATAAAAGCGGTAACGCCGTCGAACGTGCGGAAATTGAATCTCAGGTTCAATATGATGCAGGCGACAAAGGTGTTTATCGCCATTACATGCAGAAAGAAATCTACGAACAGCCGATGGCGATTAAAAACACGCTGGAAGGCCGTTTGAACCACGGTTTGATCGATCTGTCTGAACTTGGCCCGAACGCAGATAAGCTGCTCTCTGATGTCCAGCATATCCAAATTATCGCTTGTGGCACTTCTTACAACTCAGGCATGGTTTCTCGCTATTGGTTCGAAGCCTTGGCTGGTGTGCCTTGCGACGTGGAAATTGCCTCTGAATTCCGTTACCGCAAATCAGCGGTTCGTCCAAACAGTCTGTTGATTACGCTTTCTCAGTCTGGTGAAACGGCGGATACGCTGGCAGCCCTGCGTTTGTCTAAAGAACTGGGCTATCTGGGTTCTTTGGCTATTTGTAACGTAGCAGGCTCTTCGTTGGTTCGTGAATCTGATTTGGCACTCATGACCAAAGCTGGGACTGAAATCGGCGTAGCTTCGACCAAAGCTTTTACCACTCAGTTGACCGTTTTGCTGATGCTGGTGGCTAAAATTGGCCGCCTGAAGGGTAAACCGGAAAGCCTGGAACACGATGTGGTTCATGCGTTACAGGCTCTGCCTGCGCGTATTGAGCAGATGCTGTCTCTGGATAAAACTATCGAAGCGCTGGCGGAAGGTTTCTCTGATAAGCATCATGCTCTGTTCCTGGGACGTGGCGATCAATACCCGATTGCAATGGAAGGCGCGTTGAAGCTGAAAGAAATCTCCTATATTCATGCGGAAGCTTACGCAGCTGGTGAATTGAAACACGGCCCTCTGGCGCTGATTGATGCTGATATGCCGGTTATTGTGGTTGCGCCAAACAACGATCTGTTGGAAAAACTGAAATCTAACATCGAAGAAGTACGTGCTCGCGGCGGTTTGCTGTACGTCTTTGCCGATCAGGACGCGGGTTTCACCGACAGTGAAGGGATGAAAATTATCCAACTGCCACACGTAGAAGACATTATTGCTCCAATCTTCTATACCGTGCCGCTACAGCTGCTGTCTTACCACGTTGCTCTGATCAAGGGCACTGATGTGGATCAGCCGCGTAACCTGGCAAAATCGGTTACCGTTGAGTAATTTCGGGCTATAAATCTAATGAATATGCTGTTCAGCGAGATCTCGATCTGCTGAACAGCATTTTTTTACCCAACTTATTATCTACTAATGAAAATTCATTGCGTATCGCTTCGTTGATTATCAAAAAAATTTTTAGCCTCTAAGAGCTGACTGTAAATATCGCTATATCTTATTTATATATTAATTTTTGCTTTTAATATATGTATTTTATTATTTTTAACAATCTGTATAAAGTGTTATTTATTACTTGATGCAGGGGTTTTATTAGGTGTTGGGGGGGCGTATTCCTGGTGGCGTTCTGATGAAAATAATATCATCAGCAATTTCCGCCAATTCGTCTATGTATTTCTCAATATTATTTAATTCATTTATTGGTAACGAGTTGCTGTATTTTTGTTTATCATAAAATGGCTTTTGATATATATTGTCACTATAGTTATCAAATGGTTTTGAATATGTACCTTTTTCGGTATTTGTTATTACTGCTTTCATTGATTTGTAGATGGATTCTGGTGAACTATTAACGTCATGATACATTGATTCGTAGGTAGGTTCTGCTGGGCCATTAACATCATCATTTATTGATTCGTAGATAGGTTCTGCTGGGCCATTAACATCATCATTTATTGATTCGTAGATAGGTTCTGCTGGGCCATTAATATCATCACTTATTGATTCATAGATATGTTCTTGTGAAGCATATAATTCATTATTTATTGGTACGTATGATGATTTTCCAACGCTATAAATACTATTATTTATTATGTTTTCTTCTACTTTTGCTGTATTTATTTTCTTCAGTAATGCATTTATTCCTTTGCTTTTTTTATTAACCAACTTTGAATTCTGTTCAGTGAGTATTTTATTTAAATTATTTAAATCATTGATTGCGTTTGTTTTACACCCTTGACTACAGCTAAGAGGTGAGTTTTTTATTTCTTTCATTAAGTTATATAACTTTTTGGCACTTTGGGATGTTACCTTTTTCTGGTCCACTGCAGTGCTATGAATGGTTCTAATTTCATGTTGTACTCTTTCCATAGATATACTCATGGTTTTATCCTCTAATATTCTGAATTTTAGGCGTTGACTATACTATGAGAGTATCTGGTCACATTCTGTAATAAATAGCGTTTTATCGGTTAGTTAAATAGTGTTTGTCATCGTCGATTTCTAAATCACGCTTTGTGCTTTTGTTCATTTCTGGCTGGTAGGCAAAATGTCTTGATGAAACCTATGACTGTCGGTGGTTTTGCCGCTGCTTTTCTGATTTGTCATAAAACTGTCATATTTCATACATTTTTCTGTCACTAAACTGTCCTATTTTCCCTCCTGCACCATACTTAATCTGATGAAAACAATTTTGAGTTTGATACCTATATCCCATTAGGAGGGATTATGAGACTGATGCGTACCACCGTAGCCAGCATTGTGGCAGCGACTTTATCTATGACAACTGTGTCCGCGTTCGCTGCTGCAAGCCTGACGGGTGCAGGTGCGACATTCCCCGCGCCGGTGTATGCCAAGTGGGCAGATTCTTATCAGAAAGAAACAGGTAACAAAGTGAACTATCAGGGGATTGGTTCTTCGGGTGGCGTAAAGCAAATCATCGCCAATACCGTTGATTTCGGTGCCTCTGATGCGCCGCTGTCTGACGACAAGCTAGCGGCAGACGGTTTGTTCCAGTTCCCTACCGTTATTGGTGGTGTGGTGCTGGCAGTCAACCTGCCGGGCGTGAAATCCGGTGAATTGACGTTAGACGGCAAAACGCTGGGCGATATTTATCTGGGCAATGTGAAAAAGTGGAATGACCCAGCTATTGTTAAATTGAACCCAGGCGTAAAACTGCCGGATCAAAATATTGCAGTGGTTCGTCGTGCCGATGGTTCAGGTACTTCATTCGTTTTCACCAGCTATCTGGCTAAAGTGAATGCGGAATGGAAAGAAAAAATCGGTGCTGGCTCTACGGTTAACTGGCCAACCGGTTTAGGCGGTAAAGGTAACGACGGCATTGCTGCTTTCGTTCAGCGTTTACCGGGTTCTATTGGTTATGTGGAATACGCTTACGCCAAACAGAACAATCTGGCTTACACCAAACTCATTGGTGCTGATGGTAAAGCCGTTAGCCCAACGGAAGAAAACTTCAGTGCAGCGGCGAAAGGCGTTGATTGGAGCAAAACATTCGCTCAGGACCTGACTAACCAGAATGCTGAAGGCGCGTGGCCAATTACTTCTACTACCTTCATTTTGTTACACAAAAACCAGAAAAATGCTGAAAAAGGCACTGAAGTCCTGAAATTCTTCGACTGGGCTTACACCCACGGCGCAAAACAGGCCAGCGAACTGGATTATGCAACCTTGCCAGCCGAAGTGGTTGAGCAGGTACGTGCAGCCTGGAAAACGCAGATAAAAGACAGTTCAGGCAAAGCATTGTTCTAAGCTCGATAGAAACGAATAAAGCAGTAAAAAACTGTAATTGGTTCCATTAATTGTCCCTCCCCGTGTGGGGAGGGAAATAACACCCGGATGAGAAGAGAGTCTATGGCTGGTTATAAGCCGACTATCAAAGCACCGAGCAAGCACGGTGACATCATATTTGGCGCGCTGGTAAAACTGGCTGCGTTAATAACCCTATTCCTGCTGGGCGGGATCATTATTTCCCTCATTGTTGCCTCCTGGCCGAGTATCGAAAAATTCGGTTTTGCCTTTCTGTGGACCAAAGAGTGGGACGCTCCGGCCGAGCAATTCGGGGCGCTGGTACCGATTTACGGTACGGTGGTCACTTCGTTAATTGCGTTAATTATTGCCGTTCCCGTTAGTTTTGGTATTGCGTTATTCCTGACAGAGTTGGCACCAAACTGGCTGAAACGCCCGCTGGGCGTCGCTATTGAGCTGCTGGCGGCTATCCCAAGTATCGTTTACGGCATGTGGGGCCTGTTTGTCTTTGCGCCGCTGTTTGCCAAGTATTTTCAGGAACCTGTCGGTAATGTCCTTTCAGGTATTCCGATCGTTGGCGTGCTGTTCTCTGGCCCGGCGTTCGGCATCGGCATTTTGGCTGCCGGTGTGATATTGGCCATTATGATTATTCCTTACATTGCTTCCGTTATGCGTGATGTCTTTGAACAAACGCCGGTGATGATGAAAGAGTCTGCCTACGGCATTGGCTGCACCACTTGGGAAGTGATTTGGCGTATTGTGCTGCCCTTCACCAAGAATGGGGTGATCGGCGGCGTTATGTTGGGGCTGGGGCGCGCGCTGGGGGAAACCATGGCAGTGACCTTTATCATCGGTAATACCTACCAACTCGACAGCTTCTCACTGTTTATGCCGGGCAACAGTATTACCTCTGCGCTGGCCAATGAGTTTGCCGAAGCTGAATCTGGCCTGCATACCGCAGCCTTGATGGAGCTAGGGTTAATCCTGTTCGTCATCACCTTTATTGTTCTGGCATTGTCGAAGCTGATGATTCTGCGTCTGGCTAAGAAAGAGGGGCGCTAATATGACCACTATGGATATGCAAACTAACGCAGCCTTGCTGGAAACTCGTCGCAAGAAACAGGCGTGGCGCCGTCAAAAGAACCGCCTCGCGCTGATTTTATCCCTGGCGACCATGGCTTTTGGCCTGTTCTGGCTGGTGTGGATTCTATTTTCCACAATTACCAAAGGCGTAGACGGTATGTCTTTGGCGCTGTTTACCGAAATGACGCCGCCGCCGAATACCGCTGGTGGTGGGCTGGCTAACGCCATTGCCGGTAGTGGACTCCTGATTCTATGGGCCACGGTTATCGGTACTCCGCTGGGCATTATGGCCGGTATCTATCTGGCTGAATATGGGCGCAAATCGTGGTTGGCGGAGATCATTCGTTTTATCAATGACATTTTGCTATCTGCGCCGTCGATTGTGGTTGGTCTGTTCGTTTACACCATTGTGGTGGCGAGAATGGAGCACTTTTCCGGCTGGGCAGGGGTTATTGCGCTGGCGCTGTTACAGGTGCCTATTGTGATACGAACCACGGAAAACATGCTGAAGCTAGTACCGGATAGCCTACGTGAAGCGGCCTACGCCTTGGGAACACCTAAATGGCGCATGATTTCTGCAATTACATTGAAGGCGTCAATCTCCGGCATCCTTACCGGCGTACTGTTGGCTATAGCCCGTATCGCCGGCGAAACGGCACCGCTGCTGTTCACTTCGCTCTCCAATCAGTTCTGGAGTACCGATATGAGCCAGCCGATAGCCAACTTACCGGTTACCATATTTAAGTTTGCCATGAGTCCTTTTGCCGAATGGCAACAGTTGGCCTGGGCCGGTGTGCTGCTGATTACCCTGTGCGTTCTGCTATTGAATATTCTGGCGCGGGTTATTTTCGCGAAGAAAAAATACTGATACGTCACCCAAATTCAAAAGCGTAGCTTAGGCTGCGTTAGCTAAAAGAGAGAAGTCTTGATGAGTATGGCTACTGAGACCACCAACAGCAAAATTCAGGTTCGCGATTTGAACTTCTATTACGGTAAATTCCATGCGTTGAAGAATATTTCGTTGGATATTGCTAAAAATCAGGTCACGGCTTTTATCGGCCCATCAGGCTGCGGCAAATCAACCTTGCTGCGCACCTTTAACAAGATGTATCAGCTGTATCCGGATCAGCGTGCAGAAGGTGACATTCTGCTGGATGGCGAAAATATCCTGACGGATAAGCAAGATATCGCTCTGCTGCGCGCCAAGGTCGGTATGGTATTTCAGAAACCGACGCCGTTCCCGATGTCGATTTACGATAACATCGCTTTTGGCGTGAAACTGTTTGAAAATCTGTCCCGCGCCGATATGGATGAGCGGGTGCAGTGGGCGCTGACCAAAGCGGCGCTGTGGAATGAAACCAAAGATAAGCTGCATCAGAGCGGTTACAGTCTGTCCGGCGGCCAGCAGCAGCGTCTTTGCATCGCGCGCGGTATCGCTATTCGCCCTGATGTATTACTGCTGGATGAGCCTTGCTCGGCGCTAGATCCTATCTCTACCGGGCGTATTGAGGAGCTGATCAGCGAGCTGAAGTCTGACTATACCGTGGTGATTGTGACCCATAATATGCAGCAGGCGGCGCGTTGCTCAGACCATACGGCATTTATGTATCTGGGTGAGCTTATTGAGTTCAGTGATACAGACACCCTGTTTACTGCGCCACAGATGAAGCAGACGGAAGATTACATCACCGGCCGCTATGGTTGATTGCCTGACTGATTAGGCTATTACACTGACCCTGCGGGTTAATTTGGTCGAAGATTGACTTTCGGCCAGAGCGCCCGCAACGGGATCGCGTTCATTACGCCTATTGGGATAGGCTTATACGTACGGGAAGTATTATGGATAACCTGAATCTGAATAAACATATCTCTGGCCAGTTCAACGCTGAGTTGGAGCATATCCGTACCCAGGTGTTAACCATGGGCGGCATGGTCGAGCAGCAATTGACCGATGCTATCACCGCGATGCATAACCAGGATGGTGAACTGGCAAAGCGAGTGATTGAAGGCGATAAAAAGGTCAATATGATGGAAGTGGCGATTGATGAAGCCTGCGTGCGCATCATCGCTAAACGTCAGCCTACCGCCAGCGATTTACGTTTAGTTATGGCGATCATCAAAACTATTTCCGAACTGGAACGAATTGGCGACGTAGCGGACAAAATTTGCCGCACGGCGTTGGAGAAATTCTCCCACCAGCATCAGCCGCTGTTGGTTAGCCTGGAATCTCTGGGGCGCCACACGGTGCAAATGCTACATGACGTACTGGATGCCTTTGCGCGTATGGATCTGGACGAAGCCATCCGAATTTATCGTGAAGATCGAAAGGTAGATCAGGAATACGAAGGCATCGTTCGTCAGCTAATGACCTATATGATGGAAGATTCTCGCACTATTCCCAGCGTGCTAACCGCTCTGTTCTGCGCTCGTTCCATTGAGCGTATTGGCGATCGCTGCCAGAATATCTGTGAGTTTATTTTTTACTTCGTCAAAGGTCATGATTTCCGTCATTTGGGCGGGGACGATCTGGAAAAATTGCTTTCCGAAGGTAAAAAGTAACGCTATCGGCCCGGTTCTCCGGGCTTTTTATTGCCCCAAACGCTGACTCCCCGCCCAATATACTCAAAATTCCTCGTTTGGTTAAAATGGTTATAAATATAGCGTTTTATATTATTTCCTGACCTAAGAACAAATTGATAGCTTATAGCCAATGCAGCACATCAATCACTTAGGAGCTATCCATGAAACACCAGGCGATCACATTAACGCTGTTGGCCAGTTTGGCTACGCTTTCCGGCATGGCTCACGCCGATAAACTGGATGATATTAAACAGGCTGGTGTGGTGCGAATTGCGGTTTTTGATAGCAATCCTCCGTTTGGCTATATCGATGAGCAAAGTAAAAAGCTGGTGGGCTACGATGTGGATGTGGCGAATGCGATAGCGAAAGATTTAGGCGTAAAGCTAGAGCTAAAGGCAACAAACCCAGCTAACCGCATTCCGCTATTAGCATCGAAAAAAGTTGATTTGATCGCTGCCAACTTCACCATTACCGATGAACGTGCTAAGCAAGTGAACTTTAGCCTGCCTTATTTTGCCACGGGACAGAAATTCATAGCCCGCAAAGGGGTACTAAAAACGCCGGAAGACATCGGAAAACTGCGTATCGGCGCGGATAAAGGTACGGTACAAGAAATTACCCTGCGGGAGCGTTATCCCACAGCTAAAGTGATTTCCTACGATGATACGCCGCTGGCTTTCACCGCTTTGCGTAATGGTAACGTTCAGGCTATTACTCAGGATGATGCCAAATTAGTTGGGTTATTGGGTAACGTCCCCGCCGCGCAAAAAGCTGATTTTGAAATATCTCCGTTCAGTATTACCAAAGAATACCAAGGCATCGGGATTCCTAAAGGTGAGGATCGTCTGACTGCAGTGGTAAATCAAACGTTGGAAAAACTGGAGAAAGACGGTGACGCGGTGAAGATTTATAACCACTGGTTCGGGCCGGAAACCAAATCTGCCCAGCCGCGCGGTGATTTTAAGTTTGCACCTTTGGATCAACAGCCTAAAGCCTGATTTTTTGCGATGATGCACTGAGCCTGGATGCCCCGTATTGATAGCCAATGCGGGGTTATTTGTTTTACGCAAGGGCGTTATTTGCAGGACAGGGAGAGTCGCGCCAAATGGATTTGAACGATAACCCGACGGGTACGGAAGTATATGAATTTTCATCGGTTAACTGATTGGTTGCTGGTTTCACCCTATATTGGCTGGCTATGGGACGGCTTTTTACTGACCCTATGGATCTCCGCCTGTACGGTCGTCGCTGCGACTTTGCTGGGTTTTGTACTGGCTGCAGCCAGAGACAGCCACCTAAAACTGCTTCTGTGGTTGGCAATCGCCTACAGTACGCTATTTCGCAATACTCCTTTGTTAATACAGCTTTTTTTCTGGTATTTCGCCGCCGGTCAGTTACTGCCTGCATCATGGATGCAGTGGTTAAATACACCCCATGAATTATCCTTGCCCGGATGGGGACTGCCCTGGCCTTCATTTGAGTTTCTGGCCGGATTTATTGGCCTGACTTTGTATTCCACGGCTTTTATTGCGGAAGAATTACGTGCGGGAATTAGCGGCGTCGCTAAAGGGCAAAAAAATGCTGCTCACGCTCTTGGGTTAACGGGTTGGCAATCCATGCGTTACGTCGTTTTGCCACAGGCGCTAAAAATAGCTATGCCGCCGTTATTGGGGCAATACATGAATATAATCAAGAACTCATCTTTAGCGATGGCGATCGGCGTCGCGGAACTTTCTTATGCATCTCGTCAGGTTGAAACTGAAACTTTACGCACCTTTCAGGCCTTCGGTGTCGCGACTCTGTTGTATATCTCGGTTATTGCGTTGATTGAGGCTTGGGGAATGTGGCGTCAACAGCGATTGATTGCGCGAGGGCATTAAGATGGATTTTACGATTATTGCGGATAACTGGCGCTATTTGTTGTGGGGAACGTTCCCCGATGGCCCATTAGGCGGCGCGGCGCTGACGCTGGCGATTAGCCTGATGGCGGGAGCGGCGTCGGCAGCTCTGGGGATTATTCTTGGTGTAGCGCTGGCGATGTCGCGGGGCGTATGGGGCGGAATACTGGCGGCGGTTTTAGGGTTTTTCCGTGCTATCCCCGTTATTATGCTGATTTTTTGGACCTATTTTTTACTACCGATCGTTTTTGGCGTAGATATTCCGGAAATTACCACCGTGGTGTGTGCGCTGGCGCTGATTGCCTCGGCCTATCTGGCTCACGCGGTAAAAGCGGGCATTCTAGCGATAGGAGAAGGCCAATGGCAAGCGGGGTTATCCCTCGGATTTAACCGTTGGCAGGTATTGGCTTACGTGGTTTTACCGCAGGCGCTGCGCATGATGGTGCCGTCGTTTATCAATCAATGGATCTCATTGATAAAAGATACTTCGCTGGCCTATATAGTTGGCGTGAATGAACTGACATTTCTGGCGACTCAGGTTAATAATCGCAGCATGGTGTACCCGATGGAGGTATTCCTGTTCGTTGCCCTGATTTACTTTGTTTTTTGTCTGACTTTGGATGTATCGGCCAACGTTATCAATCGCCGTTTCAGCCCGCAAACGCGGGCAATTAAACGAACATGGCGCTGGTGGAGGAATAAACCGGCGCTGTCTGCCAGCTAATTTTTCGTCAGTTTCCAGTCTTTTAGCTGCCATAACTCAGGAAGTTGCTGCATATAGTAAAAAGTGGTGACTAATGGATGATCGATTGGCTGGTTATGGGGATCGGCGCAATAGTAAAAAACCGGTATGCCCGCCGCGATGCCGGCCTGAGCGCCTGCCAGCGAGTCCTCGACTAAAATACAGGCTTCAACGGGAACCTGCATTTTATTGGCCGCGTGGTGAATCAAGGCGGGATCGGGTTTCCAGCGCTGAATGTCGTAGCCACTATATAAATGATTAGCGAAGAAATGGCGTAAATCTGTCAGTCCCAGTGAGTGCTCCATCTTACTGACCGGTCCGTTAGATACCACACAGACTGGCACATTTATTTTTTTTAACAGTGAGTTAGCGCCGGGAATAGGTTGCAATTCACTGTCAAACAGCCGCGCGACTTCCTGTCGATATATTTTCTCCATTTCAGTAACTGGCTGATTTAAATTATATTCATCGCTGACACACTCAATAATTTCATAGAGTTTTATGCCCTTGAAGCGCTTAATGACGATTTCCAGAGAAAGGTGAATACCATAATGGGCAAAAAGTAGCACATAGGCTCGGCAACATAGCACTTCGCTGTCTACTAATGTTCCGTCGCAATCAAACATGACGCATTGAATCTGAGACATAGCACCAATCCTTGCTGTAAAAATCGCTTAAACCCACTTTAACGTCACGGATTAATATTGCGACGTTTATTGTCATGATTAGCGTGGTAATTAATAACAAATTTAATAAATACAGTCGATTGAGTAAGAAAATCGTCAAAATCAGCGGTTTTTTTTAAGTGGAGTAGCCGTTAAAACGGGGCTATTTGATACAAACCTCTGCGAAAAATAGCTAAAAAAGAGTGTGATCCGGCTCAACATTGACGCGTTTTGTTATAGGATAGCAGCCGACTATTCACCCCCTATTGTGGACTCTGATAATGAGTAAACCAAACCTTGATGTTGAGCAGGGGATGCTCGAACGCGTATTTAAGCTAAAACAACATGGAACAACGGCGCGCACTGAGCTGATCGCCGGTATGACGACTTTCCTGACCATGGTCTATATCGTTTTTGTTAACCCCCAAATCCTTGGGGTTGCCGGTATGGATGTGCAGGCTGTTTTTGTCACTACCTGCTTGATCGCCGCTTTTGGCAGTATTTTAATGGGATTATTGGCGAACTTACCTGTTGCTTTGGCTCCCGCTATGGGGCTGAACGCCTTCTTCGCTTTTGTCGTCGTTGGCGCTATGGGTATTTCATGGCAGGTGGCGATGGGCGCTATTTTCTGGGGCGCAATCGGTTTCCTGCTATTGACCATTTTCCGCATCCGCTATTGGATGATTGCCAACATTCCATTGAGCCTTCGTGTCGGTATTACCAGTGGTATTGGTCTATTTATCGCGATGATGGGTCTGAAAAATGCCGGTATCGTGGTAGCAAATCCGGACACACTAGTCGCCGTGGGCGATCTGAGCTCCCACAGCGTCCTATTGGGAGCGCTAGGCTTCTTTATCATTGCGGTATTGGCTTCGCGTAATATCCATGCGGCAGTGCTGGTATCCATCGTCGTAACTACGCTGATCGGCTGGGCGTTGGGCGATGTGCAGTATCACGGTATTTTCTCCATGCCACCCAGCGTCACCAGCGTTGTTGGCCAAGTGGATATCGCCGGTGCGTTGAATCTGGGTCTGGCAGGCGTCATTTTCTCCTTTATGCTGGTTAATCTTTTCGATTCATCTGGCACGCTGATTGGTGTAACAGATAAAGCGGGTCTGACGGATGAAAACGGCAAGTTCCCTCGAATGAAACAGGCGCTTTACGTCGACAGTATCAGCTCTGTAGCAGGGGCGCTGGTAGGAACCTCTTCGGTAACCGCTTATATCGAAAGCTCCTCTGGTGTTTCCGTCGGCGGCCGCACGGGTTTAACCGCTGTTGTGGTGGGTATCCTATTCTTGCTGGTGATCTTTATCTCACCGCTTGCCGGGATGGTGCCTGCTTATGCGGCCGCTGGCGCGCTGATTTATGTTGGGGTTCTGATGACATCCAGCCTGGCTCGAGTGAAATGGGATGATTTAACCGAAGCGGTTCCGGCCTTTGTGACTGCCGCCATGATGCCATTCAGCTTCTCAATCACTGAAGGTATCGCTTTAGGCTTTATCGCATATTGCGTAATGAAGCTGGGCACCGGGCGTTGGCGTGAAATCAGCCCTTGCGTCGTCGTTGTGGCGTTACTCTTTGTGCTAAAAATTGCCTTTGTCGATCATTAATTATTTGATCGAGTAATAAAAATGGCCCCGAATCTGCAGAGATCGGGGCTTTTTTTATCCGGGTCTGATGCAAAATGGGGCTTACTTCACTCTAACTCGCTCAATATAAGCGCTGAACGCGGCGAGTTGTTTAGTCAGAAAATCCAAGGTTCCCTGATCGGTTAATTCTCTGCGCTCTTCATCGACTTTGCTCTGAATTACGCCGCCCATAAATTCTGGTTTATTCATCACCATAGCGTCGAGGAAGACCAAAATCTGGCGCAGGTGATATTGGCAGCGTGCGCCGCCGATAGGGCCCATTGAACTCGTTTGAATTAACACGGGTTTGCCAGCCAAGGGCTGGTTTTGTAGGCGAGAAAGCCAATCGATAGCGTTTTTCAAACCGCCGGGAACCGAATAGTTATATTCTGGTGTCACAATGATCACGCCATCGGCCTGGCGGATTTGCTCTGCAATGGCTTCTACGCTAGCTGGAATGCCATCTTCCTGTTGAACATCAGCATCATAAAGAGGAATATCGCGGATAGAAGGCAGGGCCTCGATAGTCACTCCAGCGGGAGCTAATTGCGGCAAGGCTTTGGCAACCATAGCGTTATAGGAACCGGAACGCAGACTACCCAGTAAGGTAACAAGTTTAAGCGGCTGCTGTGACATGACTCACTCCTGTTAATTGGTGAAATAATATTGTCTTGAACTAGATTAGGCTTGCTTACTCGAATTAAACAATAGGTATTTGTCTGCTTATCTTGCTGAATATCAATAAAAATATCGCTACCTAAGAGTGACTTGGTGTAAGGCTTGGGTTTGATAATAAAAAGGGTCATGCTGTTTCTATCGTACTAATAATAATCTAAAAAAACGTTAATTGGCTTGCAACAGTAGAGCTGTATTCTTTGAGCAAAATGGATGTCTATAACTTAGTAACTTAGTAACTTAGTAACTTAGTAACTTAGTGCAGCCATCAATAACTTCAATCAGGAAAGGTTGGATTGAGAGAGTTTACTCATTGATATTGCCATCAAAACAAGGCTCCTCGGTGGATGTAACTGAAGAATACTCAGTTATCCCGGCTATTAGATCCAGTGGGAGAAATGAAGAAAAACAAGGTTTTCTTAGCATGAGTAGATGAGACATTATCTAATGTTACACATATAAATAATGTGGTTATCTGGTTTTTTTAAGGATAATACCTCGGTTTAAACAGGTTAATAGCTCGAAATAAATATACTAATAAAGTAGGTTATTTCATTTTATATCGGAATAGATAACAAAGATGATTAAGTTTTGGGAGATTATTAATTAAATAAAGCAGAAAATTCCCACAAGCCAGACCAGATGAAGGTAGAGATAATTAACTTCTAAGTGTAAAGAATTATTTACTTTAAACTTTAACTTATTGTAAAAAAACAATTTAACTTAAGTCATTTTCTTGTTTTACTGTAAATAGATTAAAGTTTGATCTGAGTCATAAAATCCCATATAATTTTCTCCTTAAAAGATATTAATTAAAAGGCTAAGGATGGAATCTTAATTAAGAAAGTAAATGGATTTTACAAATCGCTAATGGTTATTTAAAAGTAAAAACATAGGAGCTATTTAAAGCTCTTATTTCTTGTTTTTATCGAAAATTTTATTCTGGTTTTTTAAGTTATTTGTCATTGTTATCTCAGTACAGATTTATATCTGTACTGGAAAGTTGTTTTTGTCATAAATTATTTACGCTTTTATTTTGAAGTTTAAAAAATGGATATTTATTTTATTTGTCAAGGAGATGTAAATGAAAAGAAGGGTGGTTTTATCATTAATTACTGGGACGTTGATGTCTTTAAGTAGCACGACTTATGGGGTAACAAACGGAACGGTAAAATTTACCGGTAAAATTATGGAAACAACCTGTACCATTTCTGGCGGATCAGCACTTTCTGTCCCAATGGGCGCATTTTTAAAAAGCGAGATAAAAAATAAAGGCGATAAAGTTAGCGGAAGTGAGAGAGATTTCGATATTAAATTAACGGGTTGCCCGGTTGTTACTGGAGCTCCGGTTCTTATGTCTATCGCTTTTACCGGTACGGCAGATCTCGAGGACGACAAGTTGTTAAAATTAGATGCAACAGGCGCTGAAGGGATCGGTATAGGTCTTTACGACAAAGATGGAAATCAAATATCTTTAAATTCAGCTAGCTATGAATACCCGGATGCTATTAATAGCGCTAATGTAAACATTCCTTTTAAAGTCGCTTATGTCGCTAATGGTCAATCTGGCGTAGCAGGAAAGGCAGAGGCTACTCTAAACTTCGACATTTCTTATAAATAAAAATATAAATTAATTTTCATAAAAATTTATTCCCTGGCAGCAGGCGAATTGTGATGGCTATTTGCCAGGGATAATTAACACCATGGACAGTTGTTATGAAATCTAAAATAAATGATTTATTTAATTTGTGTCTTTTTATTAGGAAAATAACGTTGATATTATCAATGTTATTCATATATCCGGCTTGGGCAGGTGTCACCGTTGGAGGAACACGAGTTATCTATGATGGAAATAAAAAAGAGGCGTCAATCTCGGTAATTAATTCCGATGAAACAAAGCCTTATTTAATTCAATCCTTTATCAATAGCAATACAAAAGGTGAGAAACCTCCCTTTGTCGTGACGCCTCCATTATTTCGTTTGGATGCAGGTAAAGAAAGTACGCTCAGAATTGTGCGCACCGGTGGTCACTTACCGGAAGATAGGGAATCGGTGTTTTACCTGAATGTGAAATCTATTCCTTCGGTGCAAGAAAATGAACAAAGTACTTTATTAATAGCGGTTAAAACGAGGATCAAACTGTTTTACCGGCCTAAAGGCATCATTGGAGATGCGGAAGAGGCTTATAAATCATTGATGTTTCGTCGTATTGGTAACCAGCTTGAGGTGAAAAACCCCAGCAATTATTACGTCACTCTAGGACAAATTAGGGTTAATGGTAAAGCTTTGGCAGGCGCGGACATGATAGCTCCGCAGGGTGTTTCCCACTTCTTACTTCCATCGGGCTTAGCGGGTTGTGCCGTAAAGTGGAGCAGCATTAATAGCTACGGTGGTGTCAGCCCGGAGATCACTCAAAAACTGCGGTAAAAGGAAGATGAACGATCAGCAGGAGGCTGAAAAGTATTATGTTAAATATAAATCCAGGTGCGCTAAAGTTATTATTTTGTACGCTCATTTCAGCCTTTTTTTTATGCTTATCATCTTCGGTTCTGGCGCAAGACCATTTTCGATTATCTGCGTTGGAGTTAAGTGATGCAGAGCAAGCTGTTATTGATTTAAGCGCTTTTTCAAACTCTGGTGGTCAATTACCCGGTGAGTATCAGGTGGTTATATTTCTTAACGGAAATGAGAAAGAAACCAGGCGGGTCAGATTTATTCAGACGGCGGATAAAGCATTATTACCACAGTTAACCGTGGATGACCTCCGCCGCTTTGGCGTAAAAATATCGTCAACTCCGACGCTGAGTGATCTTCCTTCAAAACATATTATTGATGACCTTAAAGAATATATTCCTCAGGCGTCTGTTGTTTTTGATTTTTATTCTCAACGTTTGGATATCAGCATCCCGCAGGCTGCGCTAGATGTTCAGGTCAGAGATGCCGTTTCATCGCATTTATGGCAACAGGGGCTGTCTTCATTTTTAGTGAACTATGATTTAACCGGCTCGGATAATCATAATGGAACAAGTAAAAACCAAAGCTATTTTTTAAATGTACGAAGTGGAATTAATATTGGTTCCTGGCGTATCAGAAACCAATCTACCTATAGTCATGACTCTGAAGAAAATAAGGGGGGTAGCCGTTTCTCATCTATTAACAGTTACGTTCAGCGAGATATTCATCGGTTAAAGAGCCAAATGATTCTCGGTGAAGCTTTCACTGACGGGGATGTATTTAACAGTATACAGTTCACGGGTGCATCCATTTCATCCGATAGTTTAATGCTGCCAGGAAGCCAGCGAGGTTTCGCACCCATTATTCGTGGTATCGCTCAAACCAACGCTCGGGTAACGGTTCGCCAAAATAATTATGTTATTTATGAAGGTTATGTGCCGCCTGGGCCGTTTGTTATATCCGATCTCTATTCAACTTCTGGTTCCGGAGATTTAGAGGTTACGATCACCGAAAAGAACGGGCAACAGCGTAAATTTGTCCAGCCATTCTCTTCAGTGCCGATGATGCAAAGAGAAGGGCAATTAAAATACCAGGTAACTTTTGGCCGTTACAGAAGTTCTGGGGCCAATATTTATCAGCCTTATTTTGGTGAAGGCTCCTTTATTTATGGGCTTTCTAATCGAGTCAGTTTACTTTCTGGTATACAGGCTGCTGATAATTATCGCGCGTTAAATACCGGATTTGGACTCGGCTTAGGTAATTTCGGTGCTATCTCTCTGGATACGACTCTGGCCGATGCCAGACTGAAAGATAATCAGCGTAAACAAGGGCAGTCTTATCGTATTCAATATGCAAAAAGTATTGAAACCACGGGAACTTCGCTGACGTTAGCTGGCTATCGCTATTCTACATCGGGCTACTACTCATTTGCGGAAGCAAACGAATATACAGCGAAAAAATCAGTTAACGCTGGGCTAAATAAACGTAGCCAAATACAGTTAACTCTAAATCAGGGAATGGGTGATTTGGGCAGTGTTTATTTGTCAGCCAACCAGCAGGACTACTGGGGAAAGCAGGGAAAAAACCAATCATTATCCGCCGGATATACTATTAATCGCGCGGGTATTGGATATGGATTAAACCTTTCTTATAGCGATAGTCGTGAAAATACCGCCGCCAGGGATAAACAGGTTTCTTTTAACGTTTCTATTCCTTTGGATAAATGGATATCAAATGGAACCCTAACCTACGGTATTAATAGAAACGATCGTGGACAGGGAACACAACAGGTAGCGTTTAATGGAAGTGCTTTGGAAGATCGTGCGCTGTTATACGGTATCCGCATGGATCAAAGTAATAATTATGCGACAACCAGCGCCGGCGCGTCGTTGGAATATGTTCATAATGCTGGACGCATGAATATGGCATATAGCCATAGCGATAATAGCAGAATGCTAAATTACGGATTATCGGGCGGTATTGTTGCTCACCGTGATGGTATTACTTTCTCTCAATCTTTAGGGGAGACGGTGGCATTGGTTAGAGCAGAAGGCGCTGCGGAAGCAAAAATATTAAATCAGAGAGGCATTAAAACTGATTCGAGAGGTTATGCAGTTATTCCGTCTATTGAACCTTATGCCTATAACCGCGTGGCTTTAGATACAGAAGGACTGGCTGACGGCCTCGATTTGGATGAGTCAGTGCAGCAAGTTGTACCAACCCGTGGCGCGGTGGTTGCCGCTGATTTTCGCGTCCGGCAGGGGCACCGAATACTGGTGACATTACTTAGTGATAATAAGCCTGTACCTTTTGGTTCCAGTGCCACGTTGGTAAACGGTGATAGCAGTGGAATTGTTGGTGATGAAGGTGAGTTGTACTTAAACGCCGTTCCAGAAAATGCGGAAATAAAGGTGCAATGGGGAAAAGAGCCTGCTCAGCACTGTTATGCAAAGTTAGATTTATCAAAGATGTCAGATAAATCAGGTGTTTTACGGCTTGTGGCCCAGTGTCGTTATTAAAAGGATTTTTTATGTTTGCTTCTATTAATTATATTTTTCTTAGCCGAAAATATAATAAAACAGGATTGATGTTAGTTATATCTATTATTTTTTGTAGTTATTTAAATGGAGCGAAAGCTGCAAAATCCCCTGTATGTAACGCTAACAGAGCTGTAGGGGTAGTTAATTTTGATGATATTTCTATTCGTCGAGATATGGCTCATTCACCGAAAATAATAGTTAAAACTGTAAGTGGAATTAACGTAAATTGTCCGGGGAAAACCCATCAGGGAATTTATGTTAAGTCTATGCTGGGTGTGTCTAGTATTGGCATAAATAATTATTTTGATACCAATCTGTTAGGAGTGAAAATAAAGTGGAGCCTCCAACCAAATAATTTAAGCCCTCAGGAAATGAATGTTGGTAGTATGAGAGGGATCGGTGTCAGAAAAAACTTCACCGGTAAATTTTATATATCAGTTGATAAGAATGCCGAATCTGGTGTGGTTAATCCAATAAAAATAATATTAGCTCGTCAGGATGAGAAGGGATTCAATACCGATGAGATTTTATTTAGCTACGAAATTCCCAGTTTTAAAGTAACGGCAAAAACCTGTGAAGTCAGGACGCCCCAAATTGATGTTCCAATGGGCGCTGTATTGAAAAATACCTTTAAAGGTGTCGGCAGCACTAGCGGTGAGCGAAGTTTTGATATTGAAGTGCAGTGTAGTGGAGGGGTTCAAGCGACTATTATCTGGCAGGGTGGAAGTAGCAACGGCGTCATCAAAGCGGATTCGACATCTACTTCAGCGGGGGTGGGCATTCAAATAGTTGAGCGGGATGCTCCTTTGGTTTTTGATACAGAACAACCGCTTGGGAGTCTCTCTACTTTAACCCAACTGCCCTATAAGGCCAGATTCTATCAAACCGAGAATAGAATTGCTGCTGGCAGTCTGATGACTACGGCTACTTTCACCGTCAATTATAAATAACCTTAATTTAAGGGCGCAATAGCAGCAGCGCGATAGGGAGTAGATGAGGTAAAAGTATGCTTTTGCCGATTGAGCGCCTTTATTAGCTAGAACTCTGTATGGTGTGAGTGCTCACTCACCACTTATTGCAATGTTCTTTGATCTTTATGATGGCCTCTGAATAAGATGCCATCATAAATTATCGGGATAAGCACTGTATTTGGCTTAGCCCGATTCGGTTTTGATTATTTACCGATACAGAAACTTGAGAAAATTCGGCCCAGCAAATCATCAGAGCTGAATTCACCGGTTATTTCGCTAAGTGATTGTTGAGCAAGGCGTAACTCCTCAGCCAGAAGCTCGCCAGCCTGTGCGCCAACCAGTTGCTCATGACCTTGAACCAGATGCTGTGCAGCGGCTTCCAGCGCCTGTAAATGGCGGCGCCGAGCCAGGAAGCCCCCTTCGGTATTGCTGGTGAACCCCATGCTTTGTTTTAAGTGATCTCTCAGCAGGTCAATTCCGTCGCCGGTTCGGGCTGATAAACGAATAAGTGAGTAACCATTCACTTCGGTTAAACCAAGCGTCTCGCCTGTCACATCGGCTTTATTACGTACGACGGTAATCGGTAATGTTGCGGGCAAACGAGCCATAAACTCTGGCCAGATTGTCGCAGGTTCAGTAGCATCAGTGGTTGTGCCATCGACCATAAACAGCACTCTGTCAGCCTGTTCGATCTCGTTCCAAGCACGTTCGATACCAATTCGCTCTACTTCGTCGCTTGCTTCCCGTAAGCCAGCGGTATCAATAATATGTAGCGGCATACCGTCGATATGAATATGTTCCCGCAGCACGTCGCGGGTGGTACCGGCGATGTCTGTAACAATGGCGGCTTCATGTCCTGCTAATGCATTGAGAAGACTGGATTTTCCTGCATTTGGGCGACCAGCGATGACCACTTTCATCCCTTCTCGCAGCAGGCTGCCTTGACGAGCCTCGGCGCGTACGTTTTCCAGATCACGCATTACGCCGTTCAACTGGCCTTCTATTTTGCCATCAGAAAGAAAGTCGATTTCCTCATCAGGAAAATCAATCGCAGCTTCCACATAGATTCGCAAGTGAGTGAGTGCTTCCACCAGTTGATGAATTCGGACTGAAAAAGCGCCTTGTAGCGAGTTGACCGCCGAACGCGCGGCCTGCTCAGAACTGGCGTCGATCAGATCGGCGATAGCCTCCGCCTGTGCCAAATCCAGTTTGTCATTGAGAAACGCACGTTCGGAAAATTCCCCCGGGCGAGCAATACGCACGCCTGGCAGGGCCAAGACGCGTTTAAGCAATAAATCCAGTATTACAGGGCCACCATGCCCTTGTAATTCAAGCACGTCCTCGCCGGTGAAAGAATTCGGGCCGGGGAAGTAGAGAGCTATACCCTGATCCAGCGTGGTGCCGTCGGCATCGCGGAAAGGCAAATAGTCGGCATAACGCGGCTTGGGTAATTTACCCAAAACTGCCTCGGCGACGGCCGCCACGGCACGGCCTGAAACACGTAAAATGCCAACGCCACCGCGTCCCGGTGGGGTAGCTTGTGCGACGATCGTATCCGTTGCGCTCATGGTTATCTCTCTCTTGGACGGCGTAAAAGTGGTTTCTACTAAAAAAGAATAAGGCGGTCAATTGACCGCCTTAGGCTATTACTACAGATGATTACCGATACACATTATTTCTTTTTGTCGCGGCTGTGTAAGCCACGTTTTTCCAGGCCACGGTAAATCAACTGCTGCTGAAGGATGGTCACCAAGTTACTGACGATATAGTACAGTACCAGACCTGCTGGGAACCACAGGAAGAACACTGTGAAAATTACCGGCATAAAGGTCATGATCTTCTGCTGCATCGGGTCAGTCACGGTAGTCGGTGACATCTTCTGGATGAAGTACATGGTTATACCCATCAGAATCGGCAGGATGTAGTACGGGTCTTGCGCCGATAAATCATGGATCCACAGGATAAACGGCGCATGGCGCAGCTCAACGGAACTCATCAGCATGTAGTACAAGGCCAGGAAGATTGGCATCTGGATGATCAACGGTAAGCAGCCGCCCAGAGGATTCACTTTCTCAGCTTTGTACAGCGCCATCATTTCCTGGCTCATACGTTGCTTATCGTCGCCGATTCGCTCACGCATCGCGGCCAGTTTAGGCTGCAACATACGCATCTTCGCCATCGAAGTGTACTGCGCCTTCGTCAGCGGGTACATGATACCACGCACGATAAAGGTGATGACAATGATGGAGAAGCCCCAGTTACCGACAAAACCGTGAATGAACTTCAGCAGTTTGAACAGTGGCTGAGAGATAAACCATAGCCAGCCGTAGTCAACAGTCAGGTCAAGATGCGGCGCGATAGCGGCCATTTTGTCCTGAATTTCCGGGCCAACCCACAGGGTTGCTCCCAGCTGTTTCTGTTCACCCGGTTGTACGACAACAGGCGCACCTTTGAAACCGATAGCCGCCAGTCCATTGCCCAGATCGGCAGAATAGAAGGTGTTAGTTTCGTTAGCCGCTGGAATCCACGCGGTTGCAAAATACTGCTGCAACATCGCAACCCAGCCACCTTTGGTGGTGATATTCAGCGGTTCTTTTTCGATTTTATCGAAAGCATACTTCTGATAATTATCTTGATCAGAGGAGTACGCCGCGCCGCGATAAGTGTGCAGTGCGAAGTTATTGCTACCGGTATCACGGTGTTTAGGCAGGTTGATGCTTTGCTTCAATTGCCCAAATAACGTCAATTCCAGCGGTGCGGCAGAGGCGTTTTTAACGTGGTAATCCACGCCAATTGCGTAATCGTTACGTTTAACGATGAACGTTTTCGTAAAGACCGAGCCATCTTTGCCGGTAAAGGTCAGAGGGATACGCAGTTCATCCTGACCGTCAGCCAGCACAAAGCTGTTTTGCGCCACTTCAAACAGCGGACGTTCGCCGTTTGCCGGGTTGTCCGGGCCATTCTTGCCTGTCAGGCCACTTTGCGCCTGATAAACAAAGGCTGGCGTGGTTTCCAACAGCTCAAATGTTTTGTCTGAACCCAGAGAATCCGGGTAAGCCAGCAGGTTAGCCTGCTCAATGTCACCACCACGTGTATTAATGGTCAGAGACAGCACATCAGTTTTAACCGTGATCAATTGGCCTTGGCCACTGGCTGGCACGGCCTGGCTTGCGGTATCACCGTTAGCTGCGTTCGAAGTCTGTTGCGTGGTCTGGGCGGCGGTTTGTGGGTTGTTATCCACTTGCCATGCTTGCCAGATCATGAAAGACACGAACAGCAGCGCGATGAGGAGAAGATTGCGTTGCGAATCCATCGTTAGTGTTCTCTGTTATCGTCGGGTTTCGGCGGCACGGGATCATCGCCACCTGGGTTCAAAGGGTGGCATTTTAATACGCGTTTCAGCGTTAACCAACTGCCTTTTATCATGCCAAACCGGCGCAATGCCTCAATTCCGTAATGAGAGCACGTCGGATGGAAACGACAGCGTGGCCCCAACAGCGGACTGATTACGAGCTGATAGCCCCTAATCAGGCCGATCAGGATGCGGGAGCCTGGCGACAGTGGCGGCGCCATAATTTTTCCAAAGCTTCCGACAACGCACGGTTATCAAGGTCAGCCACACCTTTTTTAACCAACACCACAAAATCCATAGACGGTAACGTGTGCTGATGCAGCCGGAAGCTTTCGCGTGTTAAGCGTTTTATCCGGTTACGTTCGTGAGCACGTTTGACATGTTTTTTGGCGACGGTAAGACCGATGCGGGGATGCCCCAGCTCGTTCAGGCGGCCGAGGATGGTGATTTGCGGCGTGCCAGCCCGTTGTGGCTGCTGGAAGACGAAAGTGAAATGACTGGGAGTTAACAAACGTAACTCCCTAGGGAAAGCGAGCTTAACCACTCAGTCGGTTAGCTTTATTACTTAGAAACAGTCAGACGAGAACGGCTTTTCGCACGACGGCGAGCCAGAACTTGACGACCATTTTTGGTGGCCATACGAGCACGGAAACCGTGGCTACGGTTGCGCTTCAATACGGACGGTTGGAAAGTGCGTTTCATAGCGATTTCTACCTAAACTTAAAATTATTACTGATTCAGTAAACGCGTTTGGCTGCTCGGAGTGAAGACCACCGACGCCTCAATCGCAACATATAAAGAAGCGGGATTGTAATAATTGTACAGTCCTGAGTCAATTCACATTGCGCAAGCCAGTAAGGAAGTTTTCCAAACCGGGAGTTTACCAAGGAGCCTGCCCGTGTTTACCGAAGGATTCCGTTTGGCCAAAGCCATCTGGAAAACAGGCATCACACGTAGGGCTGAGGATTATACGGACTCCCTGATAAATCGCAAGGATCGCATCAAGATCCTTTGTTCTCATCAGGGGATCGGATTGTGGGCAGGCTGTGGGTTATTTCAGGAAAGTCTGAAATTTTTCTTGATTAATGCTGATGTGCTCAACCAAATGCGGCGCGGTGGGTTACACTTGTTTGTCAAGCCACACCTGTGGATAAAAAGGATCTAATCTGTGAGGAAGGGGAGGATCTATTGCTCCTTTTGCGCTATGATCCGCCATTCCGATCGCGATCTCTACTCTGGGATCGTGGGGGGATGTTAATCGTAAAAAAACAACCGTAAAAACGGTTCGCATGTCGCTTCGGCCTGCTACAGGCCAATTGGCGTGTGTCAAAAACGATGATTTACACAATATCCTGATTTCTTTCTTTTATTGATCTTGTTCGAGTGGAGTCCGCCGTGTCACTTTCGCTTTGGCAGCAGTGTCTTGCCCGATTGCAGGATGAGTTACCTGCCACAGAATTTAGTATGTGGATACGCCCCCTACAGGCGGAACTGAGTGACAATACTCTGGCGCTTTACGCACCTAATCGTTTTGTTTTGGACTGGGTACGTGATAAGTACTTAAACAATATCAATGGTTTGCTTAATGACTTCTGCGGTACAAACGTACCCTTGCTTCGCTTTGAAGTTGGCAGCAAACCCATGGTGCAAACACAGAATCAACCGGTTACCGCCGCCAGCGTCAGTGCGCCCGCCGCTCCGGTGATTCGCAGTGCGCCGATGCGTCCGAGTTGGGACAGCTCACCGGCGCAGCCAGAGCTTTCTTATCGCTCTAACGTCAACCCTAAGCACACTTTCGATAACTTTGTTGAAGGTAAATCTAACCAGCTGGCCCGCGCGGCAGCCCGTCAGGTTGCGGATAATCCGGGTGGTGCCTATAACCCTCTATTCCTCTACGGCGGCACCGGCTTGGGTAAAACTCACCTGTTACACGCGGTGGGGAATGGCATCATGGCGCGTAAAGCCAATGCCAAAGTGGTTTACATGCATTCCGAACGCTTTGTGCAGGACATGGTAAAAGCGTTGCAAAACAACGCAATTGAAGAATTTAAGCGTTATTATCGTTCAGTAGATGCGTTACTGATCGATGATATCCAGTTCTTTGCCAATAAAGAGCGTTCACAAGAAGAGTTCTTCCATACTTTCAACGCCTTGCTTGAAGGTAATCAACAAATCATTTTGACTTCGGATCGCTACCCGAAAGAGATAAATGGCGTGGAAGATCGTCTGAAATCACGCTTTGGTTGGGGTTTGACGGTCGCCATTGAGCCGCCGGAGCTGGAAACCCGCGTTGCGATCCTGATGAAAAAAGCGGATGAAAATGATATTCGTCTGCCAGGAGAAGTGGCGTTCTTTATTGCCAAACGCCTGCGTTCTAACGTTCGTGAGCTGGAAGGGGCGCTGAACCGCGTCATTGCCAACGCGAACTTTACCGGACGCGCCATTACCATTGATTTTGTGCGTGAAGCGCTGCGTGATTTGCTGGCGTTACAGGAAAAACTGGTCACTATCGATAATATTCAGAAGACAGTGGCCGAGTATTATAAAATCAAGGTCGCAGACCTGCTCTCCAAACGGCGTTCTCGTTCGGTGGCTCGCCCACGCCAAATGGCGATGGCATTGGCCAAAGAGCTAACCAACCACAGCCTGCCTGAAATCGGCGATGCGTTTGGTGGCCGCGACCACACCACGGTGTTGCACGCCTGCCGGAAAATTGAGCAGTTGCGTGAAGAAAGTCACGACATCAAAGAAGATTTCTCTAACTTAATCAGAACATTATCCTCCTAGCGCTATGAAATTTATCATTGAACGTGAGCATCTGCTAAAACCCCTGCAACAGGTCAGTAGCCCGCTGGGTGGACGTCCGACGTTGCCAATTCTGGGCAATCTGTTGCTGCAAGTCACGGAAGGCTCTTTGCTGCTGACCGGTACCGATCTGGAAATGGAAATGGTGGCGCGAGTCGCCTTGTCCCACTCCCATGAACAGGGCGCAACGACCGTGCCTGCGCGGAAGTTTTTTGATATCTGGCGTGGGTTGCCGGAAGGGGCTGAAATTACCGTGGCGCTGGATGGCGATCGCCTGCTGGTGCGTTCTGGTCGCAGCCGATTCTCGTTGTCTACGCTGCCTGCCGCTGATTTTCCGAATCTGGATGACTGGCAAAGTGAGGTAGAATTTATGCTGCCTCAGGCCACGATGAAGCGTCTGATTGAGTCAACCCAGTTTTCAATGGCCCATCAGGATGTGCGTTACTACTTGAACGGTATGCTGTTTGAAACCGAAGGTGAAGAACTGCGCACCGTAGCCACCGACGGCCATCGCTTGGCGGTGTGCTCAATGCCTATTGGCCAGACTTTGCCTTCACATTCGGTGATCGTGCCGCGTAAAGGGGTCATGGAACTGGTTCGATTGCTGGACGGCGGCGACACGCCACTGCGTCTGCAAATTGGCAGTAACAACATTCGTGCTCACGTGGGTGATTTTATTTTCACTTCCAAGCTGGTTGACGGCCGTTTCCCTGATTATCGCCGTGTATTGCCGAAGAATCCGGATAAAACGCTGGAAGCAGGCTGTGATTTGCTGAAGCAGGCCTTCGCCCGCGCCGCTATTTTATCGAATGAGAAATTCCGCGGTGTTCGCCTCTATGTTAGCCATAATCAGCTCAAGATCACGGCAAACAACCCTGAGCAGGAAGAAGCCGAAGAGATTCTGGACGTTAGCTATGAAGGCGAGGAAATGGAAATCGGTTTCAACGTCAGCTACGTACTGGATGTGCTTAACGCTTTGAAATGTGAAGATGTTCGCCTATTGCTAACGGATTCGACTTCAAGCGTACAGATTGAAGATAGCGCGAGTCAGGCGGCGGCTTACGTAGTCATGCCAATGCGTTTGTAGTATTTATCGGGCTGTCTATTTGCCTGCATGGATGAGGCTGAACTCTGCTCACATCCAGTCTGCCGGCGATAATGACGTCCTCGATCATAAGAATAAGAACCAGCTTCATGGCTTTGACGCGTTTACTGATAAAAGATTTTCGTAATATCGAATCTGCAGATCTGGCACCGGCCGCGGGATTTAATTTTCTCGTCGGCCCCAATGGCAGCGGCAAAACCAGCGTACTCGAAGCAGTATATACCCTTGGTCATGGTAGGGCTTTTCGTAGCCTACAGGCAGGAAGAGTGATTCGCCATGACTGTCCTGAGTTTGTATTACATGGGCGGGTAGACGGCGGTGAGCGTGAGTTGTCCGTTGGGTTAAGCAAGAGTCGCCAGGGCGACAGTAAAGTGCGGATTGATGGCAGTGACGGCCATAAAGTGGCTGAGCTGGCGCAAATGTTGCCAATGCAGCTGATCACGCCAGAAGGTTTTACCTTATTGAACGGCGGGCCGAAGTTTCGGCGCGCTTTTTTAGACTGGGGTTGCTTTCATAATGAACCCGGTTTCTTTACTGCCTGGAGCAACCTGAAAAGGTTACTTAAGCAGCGCAACGCCGCGCTGCGCCAGGTGAATCGCTATGCGCAAATACGGCCTTGGGATCAGGAAATTATCCCGCTGGCTGAGCGTATTAGCGAATGGCGAGCGGCATACAGTGACGCCATTGCCGCAGATATTGCTGCGACATGCGCCCTGTTCCTGCCAGAGTTCGCCCTGAGTTTCTCTTTCCAGCGTGGCTGGGACAAAGAGAGCGACTACGGTGAGTTGCTGGAACGCCAGTTTGAGCGTGACAGAGCGCTAACCTATACCGCCGCCGGCCCGCATAAAGCGGATTTCCGCATTCGGGCCGAGGGTACGCCGGTAGAAGATTTGCTATCGCGCGGTCAGCTAAAACTGCTGATGTGCGCGCTGCGGTTAGCGCAGGGTGAGTTTCTCACCCGACAGAGCGGGCGGCGTTGCCTGTATCTGCTTGACGATTTTGCTTCTGAACTGGACACCGGCCGACGCCGTTTATTGGCTGAGCGTTTGAAAGCCACCCAGGCACAGGTTTTTGTCAGTGCGGTTAGCGCTGAACAAGTAACCGACATGGTAGGTGAAAAGGGCAAGATGTTCCGAGTGGAACATGGCAAAATAGAGGTTCAACCACAGGATTAAAGATGAGCGAGAAACGTTGATGTCGAATACTTATGACTCCTCAAGTATCAAGGTATTAAAAGGGCTGGATGCGGTTCGTAAGCGTCCGGGCATGTATATCGGTGATACTGATGACGGTACCGGTCTGCACCACATGGTATTCGAGGTTGTGGACAACGCTATCGACGAAGCCCTCGCGGGTCACTGTAAAGAAATTCAGGTGACTATTCACGCCGATAACTCCGTATCCGTACAGGATGACGGCCGTGGTATTCCTACCGGTCTGCATGAAGAAGAAGGGGTTTCCGCGGCAGAGGTCATCATGACCGTGCTTCACGCCGGCGGTAAGTTTGATGATAACTCCTATAAAGTGTCTGGTGGTCTGCACGGCGTTGGGGTTTCGGTTGTCAACGCCCTTTCTGAAAAATTGGAATTGGTCATTCGTCGTGAAGGTAAAGTTCACGAGCAAACTTATAAAATGGGTGAGCCACAGGGGCCGCTGAAAGTTGTCGGTGAAACCGAACAAACCGGCACCATGGTACGTTTCTGGCCGAGTTTCCAGACCTTTACCAATAATACTGAATTCCAGTATGAAATTCTGGCGAAACGCCTGCGCGAGCTGTCATTCCTGAACTCAGGCGTTTCCATTAAGTTGAAAGATAAGCGTAACGATAAAGAAGACCACTTCCATTACGAAGGTGGGATCAAGGCGTTTGTCGAGTACCTGAACAAGAACAAAAACCCGATTCACCCAAAAGTCTTTTATTTCTCTACGGTAAAAGACGATATTGGCGTGGAAGTGGCGTTGCAGTGGAACGATGGTTTCCAGGAAAACATCTACTGCTTTACCAACAACATTCCTCAGCGGGATGGCGGTACCCATTTGGTTGGTTTCCGTACGGCGATGACCCGTACCCTGAACAGCTATATGGATAAAGAAGGCTACAGCAAAAAAGCGAAAATCAGCGCTACCGGCGACGATGCTCGTGAAGGCCTGATCGCCGTAGTTTCGGTAAAAGTTCCCGATCCTAAGTTCTCCTCTCAGACCAAAGACAAGCTGGTTTCTTCCGAAGTGAAAACCGCGGTTGAAACGCTGATGAATGAGAAGCTGGTCGAATATCTGTTGGAAAACCCAACCGACGCCAAAATCGTGGTCGGTAAAATCATTGATGCCGCTCGTGCTCGCGAAGCAGCGCGTAAAGCTCGTGAAATGACTCGCCGTAAAGGCGCGTTGGATTTGGCCGGTCTGCCGGGCAAATTGGCAGACTGTCAGGAACGCGATCCGGCGCTGTCCGAACTCTACTTAGTGGAAGGGGACTCAGCGGGCGGTTCGGCTAAACAAGGCCGTAACCGTAAGAATCAGGCGATTCTGCCGCTGAAAGGTAAGATTCTTAACGTTGAGAAAGCGCGTTTCGATAAGATGCTGTCTTCGCAGGAAGTCGCTACCTTGATTACTGCGCTGGGCTGCGGGATTGGCCGGGATGAATATAACCCGGACAAACTGCGCTATCACAGCATCATTATCATGACCGATGCCGACGTCGATGGTTCTCACATCCGTACGTTGCTATTGACCTTCTTCTATCGTCAGATGCCGGAAATTATTGAGCGTGGCCATGTGTTTATTGCTCAGCCGCCGCTGTATAAAGTGAAGAAAGGCAAGCAGGAGCAGTACATCAAAGATGATGATGCGATGGAGCAATATCAAATGTCTCTGGCATTGGATGGCGCGGCTCTGCATATCAACGCTAATGCACCAGCAATGTCTGGCGAACCATTGGAGAAACTGGTTGCTGAACACTACAGCGTGCAGAAAACCATTACTCGCATGGAGCGCCGTTATCCGCGTGCGCTGCTGAATAACCTGATTTATCAGCCAACGCTGTTGGAAGACGATTTAGACAATAAAGAAGCGGTACAGCAGTGGATCGATTCTCTGGTGAACTTGCTGAATGAAAATGAACAGCACGGTAGCAGCTACAGCTCGATCGTTCGTGAAAACCGTGAGCGTCAGATGTTTGAGCCGATTCTGCGCATTCGTACCCACGGGGTTGATACCGATTACGATCTGGACTTCGAATTCATTCACGGCGGTGAATATCGCAAGATTTGTACGCTGGGTGAGAAACTGCGTGGCCTGATCGAAGAAGGTGCGTACGTTGAGCGCGGCGAGCGTCGTTTCGCGGTCGATAGCTTCGAAGAAGCATTGGATTGGCTGGTGAAAGAATCCCGCCGTGGTCTGGCAATTCAGCGTTATAAAGGTCTGGGGGAAATGAACCCGGATCAACTTTGGGAAACCACTATGGACCCAGAAAGTCGCCGTATGCTACGCGTAATGGTGAAAGATGCCATTGCCGCAGACCAACTGTTTACCACTCTGATGGGTGATGCAGTGGAACCACGCCGTGCCTTTATCGAAGAAAACGCCTTAAAAGCAGCAAATATCGATATCTGATAAATTGCGGCAATAAGAAAACCGGAGCAGGCGACTGTCTCTGGTTTTTTTTTGCCTGAAAAGCCAGTTTAGGCGCGATTTGCAGCCAATATTGCTGCTTCGAGCCAGGTTTCATAGGCAAGCAGGCGGTTGAGTAAACCCTTGCTAGCATTCGTTCGCTGAATCGCGTTAGCATGATGCAAGACGATGTAAATATATGAGGGTGTCATGGCTATTGAATTGATTGCGATTGATATGGACGGTACGCTGCTTAACGGGCTTCACCAAATTACCCCTAGAGTAAAGCAGGCCATCGAGGCCGCACAGAAAAAAGGCGTGGTGGTGGTACTGGCTACCGGCCGGCCTTATATCGGTGTCACTCAATATCTGCGCGAACTGAATATGGAAAACAGCAACGATTATTGCATTAGCAATAACGGTGCATTAGTTCAAAAAGCCGCGACCGGTGAATGTGTGTTGCAGGAAACCTTAAGCTTTGATGATTATCTTTATTTCGAAGCTCTGGCGCGGCAGTTAGGCGTGCATTTCCACGCTTTTGATTACAATACGTTGTATACCGCTAACAAAGACATCAGTAAGTACACCATTCACGAAACTGTTCTGACGGGAATTTCGTTGAAATACCGTAGTGTCAGTGAAATGGACCCAACAATGCGTTTCCCTAAAGTGATGATGATCGATGAACCAGAGCTTTTGGATCGCGCCATCGCACAGATTCCTGCCGAAGTGTTCGAGAAGTTCACTATTATGAAAAGCTCGCCTTACTTCCTGGAAATTCTAAGTAAACGCGTTGATAAAGGTGCCGGTGTTAAAATGCTGGCGGAGCATCTAGGCATCGCACAGGAAAATGTGATGACTTTAGGCGATCAGAGTAATGATTACGCGATGATTGAATATGCTGGCCTGGGCGTGGCGATGGGGAATGCTATTCCCGAGCTAAAAGAGATTGCCCAGTACGTGACGGCAACTAATGAAGAAGATGGCGTAGCGCTAGCCATTGAAAAGTTTGTGCTGAATCAACGTTAATTTGCTGCTAAATAACGTAAAAAACGCTTTAGGGGCCATTAGTGGCCCCTTCCTGTTCTGAGGCTCAGGGGCAGGAAAGCAGAATGCTTTTTACGATCTGTACATCCTGAATGCCCAAGCCAGTTAAATCTGCCAGCGTGATTTGACGATCATTTTCTCTAACGGGTTTATTTAGCGCCAATACTTCACCGATCTCGCTAATGGGTGTTGCCTGAAGTAACTGCTGCTGAAAAGCATGGGAAATCTCACCGAATGCGCGGCATTGCGCCAATGAATCCACCAGAATCTTATCTGCTTTGGCCACAAGTTGGATTTCCAACTCTTGTTTGCCAGTAGCATCAGCGCCGACTGCGGTGATGTGAGTACCGGGTTGAATGTCTTTAGCCCGCAAAATAGGTTCGCGGCTCGGCGTAGTCGTCACGATAAATTGACACTTTTCCGCTAACTGGCTGGCATTTTGCGTGATCTGTACGCGAAAACCTTCTGATTCAGCAAATAACTGATAATCGTATAATGCTTCAGGATTTCGTCCCCAAACCCAGACATCCCGACAATTAATTACGGCCTTCAGGTGCACCAACTGTAAGCGAGCCTGTAAGCCGGTGCCCACAATGCCAATAGCTGTAATGTGTTTTGGGGCACAAAGTTCGGCAACAATTCGACCGGCTAATGCGGTGCGCAGAGCGGTTAGCCAGCCTTCATCCATTAATAGCGCCTGTGGCTCACCGGTTTTGGCCGAGAAGGCCATCATCAAACCTTGATTGCTGGATAATCCTAATGATGGATTGGTGTAAAATCCGCTGGAAACTTTCACGACAAAACTGTCGTCTCCTTCCAGATAGCCACTTTTGATACAGCAATCGCCATTAGCCTGTGTGAATAACAAATGCTGTACCGCCGGCATCTGAACCTGCTGCTGGCTGAACGCGATAAATCCTTGTTTTAGCAGTAAAGTGGTACGATCGGCGGCGAAACTGTCGAGTATTTGCTGTTTATTGAGGATAAGCATCAGGAAACGGCCTTAAGGTACTTTTCCAGTACGATATTTTTACCACACAGTACAACCGCCACTTTTTTGCCTTGCCATTGTGGTGCCTGTTGCAATGCTGCCGCCAGCGCCACGCCCGCCGCCCCTTCAATCATCCAGCGGTCGCTGCGGGCAATTAACTGCATGGCTTGTCTGATCTCTTCTTCGGTAACCAGTACTTTATCGTCGATCAGTTTTTGACATAGCGGGAAAGTTATCGCGCCAGTTTCTACGCCGCCAGCGGTGCCGTCAGACAACGTTTCCTGCTCTTCCACTTCATAGATTTCGCCGGCTAGCAGATTGCTATACATGCTGGTGGCATTCGCTGGCCAACAGGCGATAATCCGCGTATTTGGCGACAACTTCTTCAATACGGTTGCGATTCCGGCGATATAGCCGCCACCGCCAACGGAAACAAAAACCGCGTCCAGATTCGGCTGCTGTTCGACGATTTCCATGCCGCAGGTGCCTTGTCCGGCGATAACTTGCTCGTCGTTGTAGGGGGAAATATAGACTTTCCCCTGTTCCTGAGCCGCCTTGGCTCCGGCCAGTTCTGCATTTAAGGCATCACCGGCTACCAGCTCGATTTTTCCGCCCAGCGCGCGAATGGCGTCTAATTTGATGGCTGCAGCCTGTTCTGGGGCATAAATAGTGGCTTCGACGCCCAGCAGTTTTGCGGCTAGCGCCACGCCCTGACCGTGATTGCCGGTAGAGGCGGCGATCACGCCGCGCTGGCGTTGTTCTTCGCTCAGTAGGCGCAGTTTGTTACTGGCACCACGAAATTTAAAGGAACCGGTGTGCTGAAGATGATCGCATTTGAGATAAACCTCACAACCAGTGTGCTGCGAGAGCAACGGACTGTAATCCAGTGGCGTAATGCGTACCTGCGGACGCAGAATCTGATGGGCTTCCTGAATGGCATCAAATAGCGAACTCATAGGGATTCCTTATTATTTTTTAGGTAGTTGTAAACCGTTGCTCTGCCAATTCCGAGGATTTTCGCTACATAGCCCGCGGCATTTTTGCCTTTAAATCCGCCGTGCTGATAAAGCGCTTCAACTAAGGCGCGGCGGCTAGGATTATTCAGCGTTGAGAGAGAAAGCTGCTGTTGCTGCAACCACTGGTGAATAAAAGTATTGATACGTTCCTGCCAGTCATCCTGAAATAAAACTGCAGGTTGAGGCTGTAACCCGCTGTTATTGAGGAATATATCCAACGCCATTTTGGCGTTTTCAAACACGGTAATATCCAGATTGATACACAGTAACCCGATAATTTTCCCGTCATCGTCCCGCAGCACCGAGCTAATTGAACGAAGCTGACGACCATCCCAATTGCGTTTTTGATAAGGTCCCAGCAGCTTTGCACTTTGGTCGAACGCCAGCTCGCTTAAATTGGAATCCTCTCCCAATTGACGATGTGAATAGTTATTGGCGATATAAACCAGAGTCTGACTGGCCATATCGTGAATAGCGACTTCGGCATAGGGGGCAAAAAGGATCGCGATAGCATCGGCAATGGTGTGATAGCGGCTCAGCATAGGTATCTCTATTTATACTCAATCTATTTGTACTTTAAATTCTATATTAGACATTAAATTCTAAATTGGAAGCGACGAAGGTGAATAAATCGCCCGTTGGGTCGCGCGGATGGTATATCGCGGATGACGGAGTGCGGCGAATGGGGCAGGATGAGCGCTATACGGGTTATCAGCGAGAAGCGATATGAGCCATCAGGAAAAACAGTTAACTTTCGATCCTCGAGGTCATCAGCTCACCAATATCAATGTCTGGACGGCGGACAGCCAGTGGCTGGTATATGACGTCCGGCCAAACGGGGCTTCTTTCACCGGTTTAACTATTGAAAGAATCAATTGTAATACGGGAGTGATTGAGGTTATTTATCGTGCTCAGCACGGCGCTCACGTTGGTGTAGTGACCGTCAGCCCTGATAATCCCTCTCGCTACGTATTTATCCACGGCCCGGAACATCCGGATAGCCAATGGCATTATGATTTTCATCATCGGCGCGGCGTGATTGTCAGCGAGCCGGATCGGGAGTTGGCCATTACGTTGGACGCTATGGATATCACTGCGCCTTATACTCCCGGCGCTTTGCGTGGCGGGACTCATGTCCACGTTTTTAGCCCCGACGGCTCGCGTCTGAGTTTTACCTATAACGACCATGTGCTGCATGAACGCGATCCCGCGCTGGATTTACGTAACGTCGGCGTTGCCGTGCCGTTGCATGGGGTTAATCCGCCAAAGCATCATCCTCGTGAATATGATGGCAGCCATTTCTGCGTTCTGGTCAGCCGTACCACGTCAATGCCCCGGCCAGGGAGTGATGAAATCAACCGCGCTTATGAAGAAGGCTGGATTGGCAAACAGGGCTACTTGAAAGCCGACGGCAGCCGACAACGCTGGGCGCTGGCGTTTATTGGCGATACGGTCGCGGCGGATGGTTCTAAACTGCCTGAAGTCTTTATTGTTGATTTACCGGAAAAAAACCGAGAATTCGCCCGAGCAGGTTCGAGCCCCTTGGAGGGAGATGAATACCGTCTTCCAGCGCCTCCGTTGGGGGTAAATCAACGGCGGTTGACTTATACGGAAAAACGCAGATATCCAGGGCTGGCGATCACGCCACGCCACTGGTTACGCTCCTCCCCGGACGGTAGCGCCATTGCCTGTTTGATGAGGGATGATGCGGGAATCGTACAGCTTTATCTGGTTTCTCCGCTGGGCGGCGAATCACGGCAATTGACTCATGGCGGGCACGGCGTGCAATCGGCTTTCAGTTGGAGTCCTAAGGGCGACAGAATTGCTTTTGTCAGAGATAACAGTGTGGTGTGTTGCGAAATTGGCAGCGGCCAGGTTCAGCGGCTAACTCAGCGAACCGCGGTCCCCCCATTGGGAGACGCGGTGGTCTTTTCCCCTGATGGGACGAAAGTTGCCTATATGCGGGAGGTCGACGGTTGGTCGCAGATTTTTGTGGTTGAAGCCGGCTAATTGATCATTAACCGGTAAGTCCTATATTAATCGATAAATAATAAATTCACTGAATGGGGTGAGCGCTGGCGGCCATATTTTGCGCTTCTTCCTGACGGATACGTTCTCGGGGCGAGCCGGGCGCAGGGTCGTTATCTGAACGCAGATAATCGTAAGGCAGAAATAGCGTGTCCATTACGGCAGAAAAGGGTAAATCAACGGCTAGCAGCGGGCGCAACGCCCAGCCGGTGTTGTCATCCTTGAGCATGGCGACGTTAGCCTGGGTGCCGGAATAGTAGCCCTGACTGCTACTGGTGTGAGTCATAATGCTGGAACAGCCGCTGGTAAACAGCAGGGTACAGCCAGTGACCATAGGAAGAACGGTAGCTCTTATCATATCGTTACATCTCATTTGGCAGTGTTCAGGTTGTCAGCCAACATAAAAGCGATCTCTCAGAGTTATAACATTTTGCTGTCGCTTTAATATAATAATTACACGCAGATGTGGCGGCGCTCCCAATTCAGTGTATGCGATAACTCTGTTTTTAGAGCAAAAATCTTTAGTTAAAAAAAATTTTTTCATTTTGACAGTTGAAATGAAAAAATTCGATCCCATCTTATTATCAGGCCGAGAGAGAATATGCCGTCAGGGTATTCTGGCCAAGAGTCTGTCCATTAAGGAAGACCTATTTAACCTTGCTAATGAATTTAGGAGGCAGTTGTTATGCGTAATTCAGATCTTGCTCCATTATACCGCTCTGCTATTGGTTTTGATCGTCTGTTTAACTTATTAGAAACTGGTCAGAGCCAGAATAACGGCGGCTATCCTCCGTATAATGTCGAGCTGGTAGATGAAAATAACTACCGTATTGCTATCGCCGTTGCCGGTTTTGCCGAGCAGGAACTGGAGATAGTCACTCAGGACAACCTGTTGATTGTCCGTGGTTCTCACGTAGAAGCTCCAGCACAGCGCACTTATTTATATCAAGGGATCGCGGAACGAAACTTTGAACGCAAATTCCAATTGGCTGAACACATTAAAATTAAAGGCGCCAATTTAGAGAATGGCCTGCTGTATATCGATCTGGAACGAATTGTTCCTGAAAGTATGAAACCTCGTCGGATTGAGATTAAATAAAATTTAAATAATGTGCATTAGGCACATTATTAATCAAGAGTTTGGTCTGCCGTAATCGGGGGCCAACCTGTCACGGGTTAATAACACCTGTTTGTTATTTAACAGCAGACTTTGATTTGAAAAAAAAGTTATTAACGCGGCCGTGGCAGCCTATTACCTCGCTTCAAAGAAGGAGTTAACACTATGCGTAATTATGATTTGTCACCTCTGCTTCGTCAGTGGATTGGTTTTGATAAATTGGCGAGCACTATGCAGGGTTCTACCGAGGCACAGGGGTTCCCTCCATATAACATCGAAAAAAGTGATGATAACCACTACCGTATCTCTCTGGCGCTGGCTGGGTTCAAGCAAAGTGAACTGGAGATCGAAGTTGAAGGCCCTCGCTTGACGGTTCGTGGTAAGCCAGCACCCGTGGAGAAACAGGTGGAATATCTGCATCAGGGTCTGATTCGTAAAGAGTTTAATCTGACCTTCACTCTGGCAGAGCACCTGAACGTCGATAACGCGCAGTTTGAAAACGGCCTGCTGCATATCGACTTGCTGCGTCAGGTTCCTGAAGCACTCCAGCCACAGCGTATTACTATCGGTCGTCCGGTAGAAGATCGCCCGGCATTGGATAACGCAGAAACCGTTCAGCAGTAATTTGCAGTGACCCAACTCGCACCGGTCTCCCTTCCGGGAGCCGGTGCAGATAATAAAAAAAGTAAAACCCTCCTCCCTAGCTTTTGGCGCCGGAAACATTCCTGTTATCCGGCGCATTTTGTGGTGCATCCCACAGTCCCTTCGTTGCCCTTCTGCCAGAATCCCTACTAATTGTAAGAATTTAAGACCGAGGTCGGTTGACCGGATTTTAAACTTAGGCAAGGAAGTGATTTATGACTGATATCGCCCTTACCGTCAGTATGTTGGCACTGGTCGCCGTATTGGGGTTATGGATCGGTAATTGGAAGATATATGGCGTTGGGTTAGGGATTGGTGGAGTATTATTTGGCGGAATTATTGTTGGTCATTTCGCCCAAACTTATCAGGTCAGTCTCAACGGTGACATGCTTCACTTTATTCAGGAGTTTGGCCTGATTCTGTTCGTTTATACCATTGGTATTCAGGTTGGGCCGGGGTTTTTCTCTTCTCTACGAGTTTCCGGACTGCGCCTGAATGCTTTCGCCATATTAATGGTAGTGATGGGTTGTCTGGTAACGGCGGTTATCCACAAACTTTTCAACGTGCCTCTACCGATCATTCTCGGTATTTTTTCCGGTGCAGTTACCAACACTCCGGCGCTGGGCGCGGCTCAGCAGGTATTGACGGATTTAGGATCTTCTCCTCAGTTGGTTGGGCAAATGGGGATGGGATATGCCATGGCCTATCCTTTTGGTATCTGCGGGATTCTGTTGGTTATGTGGCTGATCCGGCTAGGATTTAAGATAAATGTCGATCGTGAAGCTAAAGATTTTGATAGCAGGAGCGGACAAAACCGTGAACTGCTGCAAACCATGAACGTCGCGGTACGCAATCCTAATTTGGATGGCTTGGCGATGCAGGATATTCCGCTGTTAAATAGCGATGATGTGGTGTGCTCTCGCCTGAAACGCGGTGATTTATTGATGGTACCGCTGCCTGCTACCTTAATTGAGTTAGGCGATTACCTGCATTTAGTTGGACAGCGCGAATATCTGGAAAAAGTGCGTTTAGTGCTTGGTGAAGAGGTGGATGTGGCGCTTTCCACCGCCGGCAGCGCGCTGCAATCGGCACGGATGGTGGTGACCAACGAGGCTGTTTTAGGCAAAAAAATTCGCGATTTAAACCTGAAACAGAAATACGACGTCGCTATTACTCGGTTAAACCGAGCCGGTATCGAGCTAGTCGCCAGCAACAACGCCAGCCTGCAATTCGGTGATATTTTAAATCTGGTAGGGCGACCGGAATCCATTGAGGCGGTCGCTGCGGTTATAGGTAACGCTCAACAAAAACTGCAACAAGTACAAATGTTGCCGGTATTTATCGGCGTAGGATTAGGGGTGTTACTGGGGTCAATACCGCTGTTTGTTCCCGGTTTTCCTGCGGCTTTACGCTTGGGATTGGCAGGTGGCCCACTGGTTATCGCATTGATTTTAGGGCGTATCGGTAGCATCGGTAAACTGTACTGGTTTATGCCGCCTAGCGCTAATCTGGCGCTGCGTGAGCTAGGTATAGTCCTTTTCCTGTCGGTGGTTGGGCTGAAATCAGGCGGTGATTTTATTAATACGCTGCTTTATGGCGATGGGCTGGCGTGGATTGGCTATGGCGCGATGATTACCGCGATTCCCCTGCTAACCGTCGGGATTCTGGCGCGAATTCTCACTAAAATGAATTACCTGACGCTATGCGGCATGTTGGCGGGTTCTATGACCGATCCTCCGGCGCTGGCTTTCGCCAATGGCTTACACCCAACCAGTGGTGCTGCGGCGCTGTCTTATGCCACCGTGTATCCGCTAGCAATGTTCCTAAGGATTATGTCTCCGCAGATACTGGCCGTGCTGTTCTGGACGTTGTAGCGCTTTTAGGTCGCTAAATACCCCAAAGGACAACCGAGGTTGTTCTTTGGGGTTTGAGAGAGAAGTTAAGTTATTCAGCCACCTAGCGCAGTTTTGCTATGCCAGTGTTTACTATATTGATTGCTGCTCACTATACCGATAGCGAACATCGCCTTATTTCTCTCCGCGCTTCATCGTTGTTAGCGCGCTTCCTGATAAGCCAATTCCACTTCTTCTGCCAGAATCGCGACACCTTTTTCGATCTGTTCTGGGTCTGGCACGTAGTTCATCCGCATACACTGATGAGTATGAGGCCAATCATGTTCCAAACCGGGGAAGAAGTAGTGGCCGGGTACCATCAATACGCCGCGTTTCTTCAGGCGTTGATAGAGTATTTCCGTGGTAATCGGCAGGTCTTTAAACCATAACCATAGGAAAATCGCGCCTTCCGGCTTATGAATCAGACAGCGTTCGGCGGGAAGATAACGCCGAATAATTTCAAGAGTATGCTGCACGCGTTGAGAATAGAACGGACGAATTACATTGTTGGATAAGTCTAGCAGATCGCCGCGTTGAATCATTTCTGCCGCTATCGCTGGCCCCATGCTGCCCGGAGACAGGCTGATAATGCCATTCATATTCGTAATGGCGGAAATCACTTTTTCATCGGCGACAACGATGCCACAGCGAGAACCCGGCAGGCCAAGCTTTGACAGACTCATGCACAGAATAATATTCGGGTTCCACAGGGGGGTTGCGTCGCTAAAAATAATACCGGGGAAAGGCACGCCGTAGGCGTTATCGATCAGTAGCGGCACATCATGCTGCTGTGCCAGAGCATCCAAACGAATTAATTCTTCATCTGTAATGACGTTTCCGGTCGGATTAGTCGGTCGAGAGACACAAATCAGCCCGATATCATCGGTAATCTTTAGGTGATCGAAGTCGACGTGATATTTGAACTGGCCTTCCGGCAGTAGCTCAATATTCGGTTTAGTCGAAACAAACAGCCCTTCATCCAAACCGGCATCGGCGTAGCCTAAATATTCAGGTGCCAGCGGGAATAATACCCGACGCAGCGATCCGTCGGCGTGGCGGCCAGCGAATAAATTGAATAAGTAGAAAAACGCGCTTTGGCTACCGTTTGTTAGTGCAATATTCTGTGGTTCGACCTGCCAACCTAACTCATCACTCAGCATTTTTGCCAGCGCGTTTAGCAGCAGATTCTTACCCTGCGGGCCATCGTAGTTACATAGCGCCTCTGTGAGCTGTCCTTTATCCAGCATCTCCTGACATAGCCGCCGGAAGTAGGCATCCATCTCAGGAATTTGAGCCGGATTGCCACCGCCAAGCATGATAGCGCCCGGCGTGCGTAATCCTTCATTCAGGTCATCCATCAACCGTGTAATGCCCGCGTAGCGGGTAAACTTATCGCCAAAAAGTGAAAACTTCATAAATGCTGACTAATTGTTATCGGAGGTAAAGGAGCACCATACAGCCAGATAATTGCGGGTGCAACGTACCCATAATTCTACCTTGTGCGCAGATATATCAATAAAACTCGATATGTCAGGATAATAGTCTGGTTTACTGTTTTTTATCCCCCGTCCAGACAATAAGGACTTTATCGTCTAAATGCTGACGGCTAAACGCATAATAATCAGCAGTTTGTTGTGACTGTTATATCCCGGAACCAATCGCGGGATGACGCGCGCGGAACTGGCTGATTTTTTGCCAGTGAGCCAGCAGCGCTCCTTTCGAGCCGTTCAGTTCATTCCAGTTCATATCCGAGCGAGTGCCTTGCAGCGGGTCGGAGCCGGTTGGGCCAAATTCTCGGCCACTTTCATCACCATAGAAGATCTGAATCGCTCCCGGAGCCAGCAGCAGCAAATCTCCGGCGCGCCGCTGTTTTGCTAATGATTGAGCCGCATCATCGCGAAAGAAAAGGCGAGTATCGTGAGAGGAAAGGTAGCTCAGTACGTTAAAATTCTGCAATTTTTCAGCCATTTGGCTATATGTGCTGTCAATGGTTGAGAAACAGTCCAGCGCCTGTTTAGCCTGATCCTGAAAATCAAAATTAATCATGGCATCAAAACCATTCTGATAATAATCGCTTTTCATTACGCCATGCCCCCAAGCCTCGCCGGTCATCCAAAATGGAGCATCATCCAGCGCCCGATCGGGATGAGCAGTTTTCCATTCTGCTAATGCTGACGTAGCCTGTTGTTTGAGCTGCAGCCAAGCCGCTTTTTCTACGTGTTTGGCCGTGTCGACTCGAAATCCATCAATGCCATAATCTCGAACCCATGTGCTTAACCAATGAGTAAGGTAATCCCGAGGCGTAGCTGCGGGAATTTCTCTGGCTGCCGTATCGGATTTATGGCGATAAAACAGCGGCAAACCGCTGGCCTGTGTGGATTCGGTTTTGATGTCCGGGAGGAAAGCCAGTGACATCGTCAGATCGGTAAAACCGGGTGAGTCATAATCGCCGATATCGGTGCGAACCCAGTTTTTACCCCACCAGTTATCCCAACTGGATTTATCACTGAAATTAATAAAATCGTTGAAACTATGCCAATTTTGGCCACTGCCTGGCTTCCAGTCGGTCCAGTGCTTGCCCAGCGTTTTCTCCGCCTGTTCTGCGGATAAATACAGTGAGCCAAATTGGCCGCTCTGCATATCTGCCAGAGTGGCGTAACCCACATGATTCATCACTACATCAAATATTATGCGGATGCCGCGCTGATGAGCTTGATCCACCAGTTGGCGTAAGTCCTGTTCATCACCCATATTGGCATCGAGCCGGGTCCAATCGAGCGCGTAATAGCCGTGGTAGGCGTAGTGCGGGAAATCTCCCTTGGTGCCGCCGCCAACCCAGCCGTGAATTTGCTCCAGCGGTGAGCTAATCCACAGCGCGTTTACGCCAAGCTGCTGTAAATAATCCAGCTTCTGAGTTAATCCGGCCAAATCGCCGCCGTGGAAAGTGCCGATCTCCTGCATGCCATCGTTTCTGCGGCCATAACTATGGTCATTGGCAGGATTGCCGTTGTTAAAACGATCGGTCAATGCAAAGTAAACCGTGGCGTTTTGCCAGCTAAATGGAGCAGGCCCTTGAGTTTGCGCGAGTTCTAGCAACAACAGGCCGCCGCTTTGCTCTGCCGGTTGCAGCGTGATTTTGCCGTTTGCGACGATAACGGTTTGGCCCGAATAGAAATCACGCAGTTTTTCCCCTTCGGCAAAGGTCTGGCTGACGTCTACGGTTACGGGTTGACCGTTCCAGCGCTGGCAAATATGGGTAACGGCTTGGGATTCATCAACAACGGGCTGTTTTAAGCTCAGCGTCAGCGTTGGCGTACCGCTGCGGGTATCTATACGTGCCTGATACTGACCATCTCGAAATAGTCGCCACATGATTTCAGGCTGATTATCACAAGCCTGTAGAGAAAAGGTTTGATTGAGTTTGACGGTATCAGTTGGCTGCCAGCATTGCTTATCCTGATAAAATTTAAGCGGATATTGGCCTTTAGTTAGCGAGGCCGCGCTGCTGAAAATACCGTTGCTTTGCTCGGAAAATGCAGGGAAGCCCTGCAACGTCCAGGTGGCTAGGGCTGCGGGAGAAAATACTAACAATAAGGGCAGTGTGAGACGTTTCATGACGCGCCTTCCTGATCGTTTGATTTTGTAGGGTTTGAGGCGAGTTAAGTGTGTCAGCCGGTGGAAAAATAGCCTCATCCTCATATTGTTTTTTCAGGGAGGAGAAGGCTGGATGAGGGGGCTTTCTTATCATCAGTCGTCAAAATAACCGACTGACCTATAAGCAATTATAGGCCATTTCGGTTGATTGACGTTATTTGGGTAGCGGCTATCTCTCTTGGCTATTTTTCAATAACCAGTGGGTTAACGCAGTTTTCAGTCACCGTGCCGGTTAACGCGGCGATCAAATTATCTACGGCGCAGGCGGCCATGGCGTAGCGAGTTTCGTGAGTAGCGGAGCCAATATGCGGTAGGGCAACAACGTTATTGAGCTTCAGCAGCGGCGAGTTTTGTGACAGCGGTTCTTGCTCAAAAACGTCCAGCCCTGCGGCGTGAATAGTACCGTTTTGCAGAGCGTCTATCAGTGCTTGTTCATCGACTACCGAACCGCGCCCCGCGTTAATCAGAATGGCGCTTGACTTCATTTTTGCCAATTGTTCCGGCCCAATCATATGGAACGTCTGTTCTGTTAAAGGCAGGGTGATGCACAAGAAATCTGATTCAGCGAGTAAAGTATCCAGATCGCAACGATGGGCGTTAAAGCGTGATTCGGCTTCTGCATGGGACCGACGGCTGGTATAGAGCACAGGCATACTAAAACCGAAATGAGCGCGCTGAGCAACTGCCAGACCAATACGACCCATGCCCAAGATACCTATGGTTTTATGGTGTACATCGACGCCAAACCAGCTGGAATCAATATTATCCTGCCATTCGCCGGCTTTAACCCGTTCAGCAACTTCCACTACCCGTCGAGCGGTAGCCAGAACCAGCGCCATGATGGTATCGGCAACGGTTTCGGTTAGCACGGTTGGAGTGTGCGTCAAGACGATGCCCCGCTGATTGAGTGCCTCGACGTCGAAATTGTCATAGCCAACAGAAATCGTGGAGGCGGCGCGTAGGCGTGGGGCTTTATCGAGAAAATCCGGGTCGATTTTGCCACCAGAACCAATAATGCCTTCGGCGTTTGCCAATGCTGAAAGGAATGGTTGCGAGTTTTCCGATGTCAGGCCGTCAAAGCAGTGTAGGGTAAAATGTTGCTCTAAACGTTGGCGCAGTTCGGCAGGGAGGGGCTTATACAACACGACAGAAGGCTTCATTACACACTCCGGCTAACTAAGAATAAGTAAGTTTCAAGCTCAGCCAGCATAACAGCCATTGCCCCCTAGAGATCAAGGAGTAATGGCTGTCTGGGTATGACCAGCGTCTACGGGCTATGAGTTAGTGCAGTTCGGATGTGGCAAGAGTCGCGGTCGGCTGACGAATGGCCGCACAGCGGATTGCGGTGAAAATCGCCAGTAGCGGCGCGATGGCAAATAGAGCGAATAGCCAATATGCGGTATTGGCTGCACCGGCAACGCCACCGGGATCGTTTAAACCAGAAATATTAGCTACCAAACCTGCCAGCGCGGCGCCCAGAGCGGTAGCAAACATCTGCACCATAGTAATAGAGGCACCGGCTATGTCTTTATCTTCATCCGCTGCGACCTGTAGAATGCGCGTAAGCAAATGCGGCCAGCCAAAGCCGGTGCCAAAACCGACCAACGTCAGAGCGAGAGCGATAGGGGCGAGGGTTAGCCAATCGCCGACAGATCTGTGTGGGAGCAAAATCGCCAGAGCGATCAACCCCAGTAAAACGATAATTGGCCCGCTAATAATTGCCAAGCTTATCCCGTTTTTCTTCCAGCCAGAGCTCAGTACTTCCGCCACTGTCCAGCCTGCGGCCATTGTGGCGGCCAGATAGCCGGAAACCAGCGGCGATTGGCCATGAAGAGTCTGTAAGAAGTAGGGCACAAAAATCTCACTGGTTATGGTAAGCGCCAGTAACGACATAGTGATGTACAAAGCCGCTAACGGCGAACCTAGACGCAGTGCGCCCTGCGGTAATAAACGAATGGTGGAGCGGCGCTCGATGCGGATCATCAATGTGAGTAGCAGGGCAGCGACGGTAATGCCTGCAGCGCTATAGCGCAAATCGGTGGCAATACTGCTGGCGGAAACGGTTAGTACAATAGTCGTCAACAGTATCAGTTGGATTATCGGTAGGGATGAGGACGGTTCGGTACGTTTTGTTCCCGCCGGTAGAATTCTCCAGGTGAATATTGCAAACAGCAGTGTAGCCGGCAGCAATAGCCAAAACGCTAAACGCCAGGCCCCCATTTCCGCAAACACGCCGCCTATTGCCGGGCCAATCAACGTAGCTACGCCCCACATTCCGGAAATTAGCGCCATCGCCCGTGGCCATAGAGATTGCGGGAAGACCAGATTGATCATGGCGTAGGAGAGAGCGAACAGAAAACCGCCGCCAAGTCCTTGAACTGCGCGGCCTACCAGCATCATCGGCATAGTTGGCGCAATAGCGCACAGCAGGCTGCCGAGCATAAAGGCCGAAGCGGCTAAGCTATAGGCCGCGCGTGGGCCATAGCGACTTAACAGGCGAGCGGAGAGCGCCGAGCCAAGAATCGACGTAGTAACAAAGAGCGTGGTATTCCAGGCATAGAGATTAAGCCCGCCAATATCCAGCACCACTGAAGGTAGAATGGTTGTCACGATATAAATATTAATGGCGTGTAACGCGACACCCGCCGACAGCGCAAAGGCAAAAACCGCATTTTCCCCGGAGAATAGATCGCTCCAGCGGCTCGCATCATTCATTAGCACAGTGGTTATCCTAACCAGTACGACTGGTTGTTGAGTAAGATTTGATGATAGACTGAGTTAAACAAGCGTTAACTTGGAATAACTGTGGCCGTGCAGGGTTAATAAGTCAAGTATATGCTTGGTAAATGCCAATGTGTTTTTAATATCGGGAGTAATATGAATACCACCGACCATGGGGTAATAAGCACGCAATCCGTCGCCGAGCGCTTGCTGATGCTGCTGAAAACCCGCGGCCCACTACAGGCAACGGATGCGGGCAAGATCCTTGGAACCACCGGGGAAGCGGCGCGTCAGCAGTTCGTCAAGCTGGCCAAAGAAGGTCTGGTGATTGCGGTCGCACAGGCTAAAGGCGTCGGACGGCCGATTCAACTATGGCAATTAACCGATGCTGGCCACGCGCGATTTCCCGATGCTCACGGCGAATTAACCGTGCAATTACTGCGTATGGTTCGCACTAAGTTAGGTGAAGATGCCCTTAATTTGCTGATTGATACCCGCGAACAGGAAACCCGCGATCAATACTTTCAGGCTATGAAAGGAGCCAGTAATATTGGTGAACGGGTGGAGCGGCTGGTGGCTATTCGTACGCGCGAAGGCTATATGGCCGAATGGGAAATGCAGGAAGATGGCTCTATCTTACTGATTGAAAACCATTGCCCGATTTGCGCCGCTGCGACCAGTTGTCAGGGCTTTTGTCGCGCGGAGTTAGAGGTTTTCCAGCAGGCTTTACAAGTACCGGTTGAGCGTACTGAGCATATTTTATCTGGCTCCCGCCGCTGTGTTTATCGAATTGTGACGAGCCAAAAGTGACGGACTAAAGCTGTGTCGAGCCGCGTATCACCAGTTCGCCAGAAAACATGATATCAGCCGGAGGTTCATCACTCCCCTGCATGCGTTTCACTAATTGTTCGAGTGCGGCGTAACCTATTTGATAAGTAGGCTGCTTAAGTGTGGTAATCCCTACGCCAGCCAGTTCCGCCCAAGGTAACTCATCAAATCCGAGCAGGCCAATATCGATGCCCCACTGAATATTATTGTGGCGTAAGGTGCGTGCCAGTTGCAGCGTTAGGCTGCCGTTGGCCACTAAAATGGCACGGCGTTTATCCCCATGTTTCTGGTTGAACTGGTCGACAATGTTATTGATTCGCTGACTATCTTCCAGCGTGACTTCAGCGTGTTCCGACGCTCGCTCAGGATGCACCGCCATCGCTGCTTTGAACGCCATCAGACGATCTCGGCGGGTATTGACCAGCCCCAAAGGCTCGCTAAGAAATAAAATAGACTGATAGTTTTGCTCGACTAAATGATTGGTAGCCATGATTGCCGCTTCGGCATTATTCAAGCCAATCATGTCGCAGGAGAAACCGGCGATCTTCCTATCGATCAACACCATCGGCAGGCGCGACTGTTGCAGCATCGACAGCGCCTCTTCCCGCATTCCAACGGCATTAACCACAATCCCTTCCACCTGATAACTGCCCAACAGTTGCAGATAATGCTGCTCTTGTTCGACCTGATTGTTGGTATTGCACATCAGCAGGGTAAAGCCATGAGCACGGCAAGCGGCTTCAATACCACGCATAACGTCAATAGAATAAGGGTTGGTGATATCCGCCAAAATCAGGCCGATCAATCGGGTTCGCCCCCTTTTCAGGCTGCGGGCAACCTGACTAGGTCGATAATTTAGTTTGGCGATAGCTTCTTCAATACGCAGTTTTAATCGATCGGACAGCAGGTTATGTTCGCCATTCAAATAGCGAGAGACGCTAGTCTTGCCAGTTTTAGCACTCTTAGCGACATCATTGATGGTTGCTCGCCCAGATGGGCGCGGTCCTTTCGTACTGCTCACGGTTTAGTCCTGGAAGGGTAACTGGCGGCAGATTATCACAAATACCCGTCATCTTTCACGCCGTGGCGGTGTTGGCTTCCCTCACTCGCCCGAGTCACTTGGTGGACTAAGCTCTTGGCGACTCTTTCGGTTGCCGCCTTGCCACAAAGTGAAATCCATAGGGTAGTGATATAGATTATCTTTGCGCGGTGGCGGTGTTTATCGGGGATGTTCTGGGGCGAGAAAGATTTGGGGGTGAAGGGGGGACGGCCAGAAAGTGATGAGCCGTCACCCTTTTTGTCATTTACAGCGGGCTAAGTGTGATCTCGACTCGACGGTTTTGTGCTTTACCCGCCGCAGTGCTATTGGTTGCCACTGGGTTATCCGGGCCTGCGCCAATGGTACGAATACGGTTAGCCGCTACGCCCTGAGTGATCAATGCGCTGCCTACGCTGTCGGCACGTTGCTGGGACAACTTCATATTGTGAGCGCGAGCGCCGGTACTATCGGTATAACCGATAACATTGACCGCCGTTTTTTCGTACTCCTTCAATACCATAGCCACGCCAGTCAGGGTATTGGCACCTGCTGGTTTCAAATTACTGCTATCAGTGTCGAAGGTAACGTTATTTGGCATATTCAGTACGATATTGTCACCCTGACGAGTGACACTTACGCCGGTTCCACGCATTTTGTCACGCAGTTTGGCTTCCTGAACATCCATGTAGTAACCGGCACCACCACCCAGTGCTGCGCCTGCCGCTGCGCCAATCAGTGCGCCTTTGCCGCGATCTTTTTTGGAGGAAGATAAAACCCCCACGCCAGCGCCCACTAAGGCTCCGATACCGGCACCGTAGCCAGACTTTCCAGCTTGAGACTCGCCGGTATAAGGGTTAGTGGTACAGGCCGAAAGAGTCAAAGTTGCGCAGAGTGCAGCAACAATGGCAAGTGTGCGTTTTTGCATGTGATGTCCTTAAATGTGTTTATCAACGTGGATTTCGTAAAGAAATTATCCACCGTCGCTAAAACCTGAAGCAAGCTCCCGCTAAGGGTTCGGAAGCTGAAAATGATGGGCATCGTTATCCGGTAAAACGTCGCAGAATACTATTGAGAAAACTCTGATAGTGCCGCGCAATGTGGTTTTTTGGCCGGTTTATCGTCAAAGAGCGCACGAAAAGTCTGTTGATCAAATATTGAAATGGTTGTCCGCCCAGAATAAGAAATTATCAGGGCGGAGAGCCGGTGGCTAAAGATCGCTATTAGGTGTTGGCGTGATGCTATGGGGTTTGTCAGGGATAAAACTGAAGCCAAGGCGCTTTTTCACAATAGCGGAAGGCGTTGAAATGACATGTGAACTAAGCGTTTGAACGCCATCGGCAATCAGTTGCTGAATAAGTTGATGCAGAGCAGCCGTGCCAGCGCGGCGAACGGTACCTTCATTATTGGGGGTTAAAACGTAGGCCGGGTGAGTCAACGTAGCAATAATATTCGCTTGTATGATGCTTGCGTCTTCATCGGGATCAGAAAAACGAGATACCGCGCTCACATTAATAATTTGGTTATTAAATCGGACTACTGCAATCAGGTTATTTTCGTCAAAGTACCGCAAGGTACTGCGCAGCAGAGTGCTGGTGGACTGCCCGGCGAAGCGTGCCGTATCTATTTGCGTGGGGAAATTCCCGTATTTATTGCAATACACTCTTTTTTCGATATAAGCATTTCGCCATAGCTGGATTGTTTCCATCAATTCATATCGTTGTTGGCGAGTCTCAGCAAAAGTACCTCGGATTATTTCGATATCAAAACCTTGCGCTGGCTCTACCCATAATCCATTTTGTAAAATCAGCGGTTGCGTATGTTGAGGAATATAGGCGGAGAGAGTTAACTGATAAGTACCGAGCGGCAATTCCTGAGCCGCTAATGGCGAATCTATATCGCAATCGGAACAACTACAGCTGCTATGACTTGAACTTGAATCGCTACAGGAAGGAGTACAGGGGCCGGAGGAAGGTTGAGTCATCACATAGTTGGCATAATTCTGTACCGCATGAGTAAATGCCCCGCTAACTTGCTCAATAACTTCGGCTCGGCCTTCTCTATCAGCAATATCTGCAATGGTTTGGATGAGTCGCACGCCAGCGGCAGGTTGGCGAATAAAAGCATCTTGGGCGTCGTTATCATTATCAATTGCCTGGCGATCCAAAATACCATTTAGCGTTTGGGTGAGATACTCTGCGGACCAGGTACGCAGGCTATTGCCGAATAGCAGGGTGAAATCCTGTAACACGACGGATAGCCAGTTGGCGCAAGTGTGTCTGATTTGTCGCGGATAGCGAGCACCTTTGATTTCATCTATCGATGTATGGCAGAAATCGGCTGCGGCAGGCAACGTTAGCGCTTGGTGATGCAGGTGGGTATTCAAAACGCTGAGTTCGAATGCATTCAGGTTATCAGTCTGCTCAGAGGGTGGGGTAACCGTCGGTTTTAGCGGAATGGGATTCCCTGCAATCACTATCATTTTGGTGCTGTCCTTTCCGGCAAAGAAGGACTTTATGCTCGACCATGCAGATTCAACCTGAGTGCAATGCCCTTGCACCACCAGATTGTAGAGTGCCAGCGGGCCAGACAGATAACAGCCTATTTTCCCGGCGATGCCGCGTTTAAAGCGGCTATGAGTGCTCTGGCTAGTTAATAGTATTTTCTTTACTAGTATAGGGTTGCCAGGATTGGGGTTGAATATCTCGATATCCGGCCAATAATTTATTTCTTTTGATTTTTTTATTTCCAGATTTATTGTTGGTGAAAGGTAGCGCTGTTGCGTGCTGTCGCTCTCCATATAACTCATAGAGAGTTGCTGGTCTTGAACGTGGAAAAGAAAAGTGAGCTGATTGGAGTGATGATTAAGAGGGGTTTCAATGCCTTTTGGCACAGCTCCGCCAAGCAGACGGACACTATTTTTATTAACGATGATATCCAGATATTGTCCAATGCTAAAATTGAACTCATTGGTTTCGGTTAGGGCAAAACTTAATAAAACTTGCTGGCTGGAATGGTTCGGATCAATAGCGGCTTGAGTAAAAATTTCGTTTAGTGGGATAATTTTTTTCTGTAATATTGTGCAGTCTGTATCGCAATCCAGATAGGGATTACTGACGGAGGTTTCTTTTCTTGATTGCCAGTGTTGTGAAAAAATATCATTGATGTCCAGATAAATTATCTCTTCCGGTTGAATTAACGTATAGCCACTTTCAATTCCTGGTTCATCATAATCATAAATTGGCCCAATATCATTTATCCTATTTGTGTACGGTAAGTCCTGAGATAAAACTATGCTTGGCGCTCCTGTTAATAAAAATGAAGACAGGATGATAATCAGTATATTCTTATACATATTAATCCCTTTTAATTGTTTTGTTATTTATGGTGTGGAAAATGGCTTTATTATTACTAGGTAAACAATTTAACTTGTCATCCTGATAGGGTGATAAGTTAAATATGATTTTAAATACATGATGAGTAGTTATTAACAGGGAATCACTAAAGGTGTCTTTATCAAAAAATAAAGATGCAGGTGATAGAGATATTAGGCTGGTAGAGTTGCTTTATTAATATTGTCGTTCATCACATTTGAATCCAATTCTCACTTTTTCTGATGGCTTGAAACTACCAGAGAAAATAGTTTTTCCTTTCCTTTCCTTTCCTTTCCATCTCTTTGTTTTATATTTCATGTGGTTAGAGAATGAACTTGCGCCGTTCGTTTCACTTCTTCTTATAGTACCTTCGCGGGTAGATCCAATAAAAAAGTGGGTTCGTTAATGATAGGGCGAGTTCAATGCTGTTTCTATCTGCAATTTCGTTATTATCACAGTTATAGTCAGTCATACTCAGGCTAACAATTTCCCCGTTTATTGAGCAAAGTATATCTTTACCGGGAAAAATTTTTTATACCGCGCCAGGCGGTTCGACCTGATTATAACGCCCATGAATGACAACGTTGTAAAGCGTAACCTGGTCCCAGTATAGACTTTATGCCCAGATCAGCGGCGGGAGATTTCTGATCCAGTTTGCTATTAGGGAGTAAACATCATAGTTTCCAACTGAAGTAATCGTTTGAATAAAAGCATGTTTTATTCATTTTGCCTATTTGGGGTTTCATACACGCATCCATTTTGATATATACTATTCGAAATAGAACCCGTCTTCGGCTAAGGATGGAGTGGATGAAAGCAAGAACAAAAATAACGGGGGCTTAGTTTTATCGACCATAGTCATAGCACCATTAAGTTGCTGTTCTGAATGAAATATGAATGTTTATATAAATAATATTCCATTATCATCTTGGGTTTTTCATCGACGCGGAAAGTGTAGGCCTATATAAAAATGATTTATTATATTGTGCCTTTTTATAAGGTGGAGGTTTGAATATTAACCTATCCAATAACATTTATTTTTTTATTTGCGGCGAGGCCAATTGTAGTCAGTAATTAAAATTTAATAGTCTTAGTAGGAAAATAGCCAATAATATTTATTTTTATCTTTGATGATTTACCCAATGCATGGTTAAAACATAATTTCCCGTTTCTTCATTATAAGATCGCTCTGAAACGTTAAACCCATGCTTACGGTAAAAGCGGTAGGCTCGCTGATTTTTTTGGTAAACCTCAAGGATTAACGCAGGATAACGAGTTTGCACATGTTGCATAAGAGCATGGCCAACGCCTTGACCGACGTAGTTTTGCTCAACAAACAGCGCCCCGATCAATTGTTCGTTCAGTACACTGATAAATCCAACGGTGCCATTCGGTGTTTCATATAGCCAATTGCTAGCCTGAGGAATATAGGTATTGCTTACCAAATCAAGGCTTTCGCGCCAGTAGCTCTCTGGCACGAAAGGGTGAGCAGCGATGGTGCTTGGTAACCATAACTCGATCAACGCATTATGATCTTCAGCATTCGCCTTACGGATCATTTATTGGCGTTATCCGGATGACAGAAACAGTTGCACATATGATCGTTCACCAAGCCTGTGGCTTGCATAAAGGCATAACAGATAGTTGAGCCAATAAATTTAAAGCCTTTCTTTTTCAGCGCCTTGGACATTGCATCTGAAACGGGTGTGGTTGCAGGGGCTTCTGCCAGGCTCCACCAGTGATTAACTTTCGGCGTATTATCGACAAAACTCCAAATAAATTCGGAGAAATCTTCGCCGTTAGCCTCCATAGCCAGATATGCCTGAGCATTGGTAATAATGGCCTGAATCTTTCCGCGATGGCGAATAATGCCACTGTCTTGCACTAATGCTTCCACCTGATTCGGCCCCATTTTGGCTACCAAATGAGGATCGAAATTATGGAAAGCTTTTCGGTAATTTTCACGCTTTTTTAAGACGGTAATCCAAGATAAGCCGGCTTGTTGTCCTTCCAGACAGATCATCTCAAACAGCGCCTGACTGTTTCGCTGAGGAATTCCCCATTCCTTGTCGTGATAGGCAAGATATAACGGATCGGCAGTGACCCAACCACAGCGTTCTAAAGCCATCTTACTGTTTCCTCTATGAGATGCTCGGCAGGAGGATAATCGCCGTTCGGTGCCTGATAAGCAACCTACTCATTTTATATTTGGGCAGAAACTTGACGCAGATAACCATTGGTTAATAATTGATCAATTGCAGCATTAAACACCATTATTGTTGCAATGTGTAATTATATAGGAGTGTATATTATGTCATCTAAGCGAAATATTCTAAGGATGTCGTCAGTGTGTACCTTTGGGCTGGGGTTGCTCCTCGGTTGCTCTCATACTCTTGCCGCTTATCCCTTAGGCGGAGGGGCATTTTCATGTGATACCTACCCATCTCTGTGCGATGACCAAAAATCAGATCATTGTTTTATCGAGTATGGCTCTAGGGAACCGATCCCTGCTGCTCCGATAGGGCGCCGCCGTGACCAGAATACCGATTCAGTCGCGTGGTCACCGTTGGCATGGCACTGCTGGATTGGTTATTAAAATAAGGGGCTGGCGGTGAAAGAGCTTGTCGTGATTAACAGTTTCAGACCGTATCTTACCGGTACTTCTTGTCGCTCGGTTTATATCAGTGGATACGGTTCTGACCGTGCTATTTCCGCAGGCGAGTCATAGATTGATTCCATTAGTTCATCGGAATTCTATTATTTTACCTAAGGTTCTCGCCGGTTATTTCCGCTTTACTACGTTATTTCACGTCCTTTAACTGGATATTTAATCAACAAACCCCCTCTGATTTACACATCTCGCCGGATTCTGGCTGTATATCTTACGGTCAGCGGGTATACTGATTCATTCCATTTTATCCACTTGTATCGCGTGCGAATCCAACATGCAAAAGTTTGATACCAAGACCTTTCAGGGCCTGATCCTGACGTTACAGGAATATTGGGCGCGCCAAGGCTGCACCATTGTTCAACCATTGGACATGGAAGTCGGCGCGGGTACCTCCCACCCAATGACCTGCCTGCGGGCGCTTGGCCCAGAGCCAATCGCTGCTGCTTATGTACAGCCTTCCCGCCGTCCGACCGATGGTCGCTACGGTGAGAACCCTAACCGCCTGCAACATTATTACCAGTTCCAGGTGATCATTAAGCCTTCACCAGACAACATTCAGGAACTGTATTTGGGTTCTTTGAAAGAGTTGGGTCTGGATCCGACCATTCACGATATTCGCTTCGTCGAAGATAACTGGGAAAACCCAACGCTGGGTGCCTGGGGGCTGGGTTGGGAAGTGTGGCTGAATGGTATGGAAGTCACCCAGTTTACCTACTTCCAGCAAGTGGGCGGGCTGGAGTGCAAGCCAGTTACGGGTGAAATCACTTACGGTCTGGAACGTCTGGCGATGTATATCCAGGGCGTGGACAGCGTATACGATCTGGTCTGGTGCGATGGCCCATTGGGTAAAACCACCTACGGCGATATTTATCATCAGAATGAAGTTGAGCAATCAACCTATAACTTCGAATACGCCGATGTGGATTTCTTGTTCTCCTGCTTCGAGCAGTATGAGAAAGAAGCCCAGTCATTGCTGGCGCTGGAAAATCCGCTGCCGTTGCCGGCCTACGAGCGCATTTTGAAAGCAGGCCACACTTTTAACCTGCTGGACGCACGTAAAGCGATCTCCGTGACCGAGCGTCAACGCTATATTCTGCGCATCCGTACGCTGACCAAAGCTGTCGCCGAGGCGTACTACGCTTCCCGCGAAGCCCTTGGCTTCCCTATGTGCAAAAAGAATCAGAACTAAGAGGCTGTCATGACTCAACAGACTTTCCTGGTGGAAATCGGCACGGAAGAATTGCCGCCGAAGGCTCTTCGTTCCCTGGCGGAATCTTTTGCTGCCAACCTGACCGCCGAGCTGGATAACGCCAATTTATCTCACGGTGACGTCAGCTGGTTTGCCGCTCCTCGCCGTTTAGCGGTTAAAGTAGCCAATCTGAGCGCGGCTCAGGCCGATCGTGAAGTTGAAAAACGTGGCCCTGCCATTTCTCAGGCGTTCGATGCCGAAGGCAAGCCAACCAAGGCTGCCGAAGGTTGGGCGCGCGGTTGCGGTATTACCGTGGATCAGGCCGAGCGTCTGGCTACGGATAAAGGTGAATGGCTGCTGTATCGTGCCCACGTTAAAGGCCAGTCGGCGCAGCTGTTACTGGCCGGTATGGTCAATACCGCGCTGAGCAAACTGCCGATTCCTAAATTGATGCGCTGGGGTGATAAAGAAACCCAATTCGTTCGTCCCGTGCATACCGTGACGCTGTTGCTGGGGAATGAGCTGATTGCTGGCACCGTGTTAGGCATTGATTCTGATCGCGTGATTCGCGGCCACCGCTTTATGGGTGAAGCCGAATTCACCATCGATAATGCCGATCAGTATCCGCAGATCCTGCTGGAACGCGGCAAAGTTATCGCTGACTATGAATTGCGTAAATCCATTATCAAACGTGATGCCGAGCTGGCTGCGCAGAAGATTGGCGGCGTTGCCGATCTGAGTGAAAGCCTGCTGGAAGAAGTGGCTTCGCTGGTTGAATGGCCGGTAGTGCTGACGGCGAAGTTTGAAGAGAAATTCCTCGCTGTTCCTGCGGAAGCGCTGGTTTACACCATGAAAGGGGATCAGAAATATTTCCCGGTGTATGACACCGCGGGCAAATTGCTGCCTAACTTCATCTTCGTTGCCAATATCGAATCTAAAGATCCGCAGCAAATCATTTCCGGTAATGAGAAGGTGGTTCGCCCGCGTTTGGCTGACGCCGAATTCTTCTTCAAGACTGACCGTAAACAGCGTCTGGAAGATAATCTGCCGCGTCTGGAAACCGTGCTGTTCCAACAGCAGTTGGGGACGCTGCGTGATAAAACCGACCGTATTCAGGCTCTGGCCGGTTGGGTAGCAGAACAAATTGGTGCGGATGTTAACCATGCTACGCGCGCTGGCTTGCTTTCCAAGTGTGATTTGATGACCAACATGGTATTCGAATTCACTGATACCCAAGGCGTGATGGGAATGCACTATGCCCGCCACGATGGCGAAGCTGAAGACGTTGCCGTTGCGTTAAACGAACAGTATCAACCGCGCTTTGCCGGTGACGATCTGCCGTCTAACCCGGTCGCTTGTGCACTGGCGATAGCCGACAAGATGGACACGCTGGCAGGTATCTTTGGTATTGGTCAGCATCCAAAAGGCGATAAAGATCCGTTTGCGCTGCGTCGTGCTTCACTGGGCGTACTGCGTATTATCGTTGAGAAGAACTTGCCGTTGGATCTGCAAACCCTGACCGAAGAAGCGGTGCGCCTGTATGGCAGCAAGCTGACTAACGGCAAGGTTGTGGATGAAGTGGTTGAATTCATGCTGGGTCGTTTCCGCGCCTGGTATCAGGAAGAAGGCCACAGCGTTGATACCATTCAGGCGGTGTTGGCTCGTCGTCCGACCAAACCGGCAGATTTTGATGCGCGTGTGAAAGCGGTTAGCCATTTCCGTACTCTGGAAGCGGCAGCGGCGCTGGCTGCGGCCAATAAACGCGTATCGAATATTCTGGCGAAATCTAGCGATACGCTGAACGATCGCGTGAACGCTGCGGTACTGAAAGAAACCGCAGAGTTGCAGCTGGCAACGCATCTGGTGGTGCTGCGCGATCAGCTGGAGCCGCTGTTTGCCGAAGGGCGTTATCAGGAAGCATTGGTTGAACTGGCTGCGTTACGTGAAAACGTCGATGCCTTCTTCGATAACGTGATGGTCATGGCCGAAGACGATGCCGTACGTATCAACCGTCTGACATTGTTAAGTAAATTGCGTGAGCTGTTCTTGCAGGTAGCGGATATCTCGCTGCTACAGTAACGGTCCTGCGGTCAAAGCAAAGGGGGAGAAAACCTCTCCCTTTGCGCTATTCTTATTGATTCAGGGATGGGTAATAAGAACGGACACTAGTGAAAATAAACGCTTATTACAGGAGTAATTCCACATGGCTTTTGCACTGAATACGACAAGGTATTCTCGTTGGTTAACGTCAATTTTGGCGCTGTTTATGGTGTTCCAGCTCACTGCATGTGGCGATAAAGAGCCTGAGCAACGCAAGGCTTTCATCGACTATCTGCAAAATACCGTCATGCGCAGCGGGATGAAACTGCCAACGCTGAGCGAAGATCAAAAGCAGAAATTCGGTAACTATGCTGGTGATTACGCGATTTTAGTGACCTTTACGCAGCAGTTAAATAAATCAATCGAAGCGGGCTTTACTCCAGCCGTCACTCAGATTGATGAAATTCGCGTGGCGCAGGATTACGTGAATAAACGTGCGGCGCTACAGCAAGCGGCAGGCACGCTCAATTTATTGACTCAACAAATTCAAACTGCCAAGCATCAGGCCGATAGCGCCCATGCGGCGTTGAAACAGCCGGATGATCTGAAGGCGGTTTACAATCAGGTTTACGACAAGTTGGTGACTCAGCCATCTGCCACACTGATTCCCGCTATTCCGACCGTTGCTGCCTTCGTGCAGGATTTGGTGCAAGTGGGTGATTTCCTGCAACAGCAGGGCGCACAGGTGACCTTTAATAACGGTGGCGTGCAGTTCCCGACTCAGGCTCAGGCCGTGCAGTACAACACCATGATGACCAATCTGGTGGCTAAGTATCCGGCGATGGCTGCCGCGAAGAAAAGCGTTCAGGCTGCTCTAGAATAATCAGTTTAGTGAATGTCAGGCCATAATGATGGTGGCCTGACAGAATTTACTCCGTTTGGTATAACGCCTTTCCCTTTGTTCTTTTTCGCTTTCCCTTCTTCTCGTTCCTCGACTCTTTGCACCAGTTCTCGACTTCCCTTATATGCAGCTAAAAAGACAATGAAACCATAATGGTATCGGTATACGTACCGGCTGGCGGTGTGGTTTGGCCTGGTAAGATCGTTGCCGTATAGGCAAAAGTGCGCGTCAGTAAATCGGTGCTAATACTGGTGGAGGTGCTGCTGGACCAACTTTGACCAGCCGCCAGACTGCCCCAACGGTTGCTGGTTGCACCCTGATAAATGTCGTAAGCGATAGAAGAGGTTCCGTTCGACATATAGCGCACATTGCTCACCGCGTGCTGCCCATTATCCAGACTGACAGTATAAATGCTGCCCTTGGTACAGATTACGTTGATAGCCTGGTTACTGACGGAGGCAAAGCTGCTGAGCAAGGGTTGAGTGCCAAAACTGACGGGCGGCGCGGTGATCGTCGTGCAGTCGTTAGTGACGATGATGGTCACAGTGACCGGTACTATTGGTTGCCCGTTGGTATTTCCTGCGGTACCCAGACAGACTAGTGCGGTGCAGATTGAGTAGCTGGTTTTGATTCCCAACGTGGTTGTATAAGTTCCCGCCGCTACGTTTGAGCCGATCACCGTTTGTATATAAATTGGTAGAGTGAATTGTTTTTGAGTCAAAGAGAGATTGATCAGGCTGGCACCGGCAAAAGTGACGCTAGCGCCATTTAACGGCAGCGGAGAAGCGCAGGTTGTCGCTGTAGGAACGGCCGCGCAGACCGTTACCGGGATCGTATCGGTTCCACCGGCGGTCATGGCAGCATAGGTGCCGTTGACGGCGGTGGAGCTAACCAGCGATAAGGTGATGGAGTCTTGAGTGAGCAAGCCTATGCTCAGAGCCGCGCAGGTTACTGTAACGGAACCCGAGGTATTGCTAGCCGTGGTATTGACGGCAAAAGAGGTGGCGCTACCGAAGGAACCGTTGGTTGACGCAGTGCTACAGGCCGCCTGAGCGCTTTGGATTCCGCCCACCAGTGAGCCGATAGTAAGAACCGCGAGACCAATGATTTTTTTCATTTAATTCACCTGAGCCGGATTAAGTGGACAGACTATCGGGCTTTTGAGTATGACCGGCTGAGGCGCCGAAGCGTCAAAAGGCACAGTGATTTGGCACTGACGACCGTCTGGGGTGATGATTTTCAAACTATTGCTAGCTTCGAGATCTTCCAGATACACAATGCCATCCCAGCCGACATAAGTGCGCGTTTGATTATTTTTCAACACGCGACTGGAAACGGGCAGATTTTTCCCCTGTTGGTCAATGGCGACGAAACTGAGCGAGTTTGACTTTTTAATGTCGAAATTAATCATATAGCCGCTGTTTCGCTGCACCGAAAACCGTTTTTCTGTATTGGAAATTTGGATACCCGCCGGGAGGTCGGTGGTATCAATCTCGTATTTAGCCGGATAATAAGACGTGACTCTGGGTACCAAAAGATGGCCGCCGCTATCGGTCACGCCAATCAGTTGGTTTTCATATCGCACTCTCACATTGGGATAATTGTTGGTGTTGACCAATACAAAAGCGTCGCTGATACGGTTGGTCGCAAACAGCGATTTATCCATTAATACTAACGAGCCGCTCAAATCTGCCCATTGAGTGTAGTCTCCGGTATTTCCATAGGCGCCGATGCTGGATTCAAAGCTGGCGTTGCGCCAGTTCAAGCTGGCCTGCTGATAATTTTTCTGATCGGATTGATGAGCGTAGGCCAGATCCCAGCTCAGGCCGCCATCGCTAGGCATTCCGCGGCTGTAGCTCACCTGCTGACGAGCCTGTCCGTCAATACTACGTTGGCTGGAAATACTGGTATTGGATAATGCGCCAAATGGAATGACCAACGAAACTGCGCCGGACCAACCGTTAGCACCAATATCTCGCGTGGCTGAAATATATAGATTGCTACCGGAGAAAAGCGTGCGGCTCCATGAGAGATTCAACAATCGCGTCCGCTCGTCATTTCTTCCGCTGACGTCAATGTAGGCGGCACCCAGATTGCCGAATTCATTCAGCATAATACTGGCGGAGTATTGTGCGCTGCGGCGGCTAAGGGAATAAATCGCACCGTTATTATTGCTGCCGCTGTTGGTACTGTTGGCGTCCTGATTATCGTAAATTGCCAAATTACCGAAAGTATCGCTGCGGTATGTCTGCTGAGTTCCTAAATTGAAAAGGCCGGTATTATATTGATAGCCCCAACTTATCTGATCGCCATTCTGGCCACGCATTTGGCTCTGGCTGTAAGACGCGTTAACTACGCCGAGATTCCCAAGTTTAAACACGCTGCCTACGCCACCCAAAGCGAGTGATTCCGCACCTTCGGCGTGGCTCTCCAGAGTAAGATAATTGGTTACGCCATAGCGATAAGAGCCACTCACGGCGGCAGAGCCATAATTAAAACTATCCACTCCATAACCACGACGTATGGCTCCGGTAGAAAATGCGTAATCGGACAAACCCGGTTTGAGCAAGGTACTGGCGACATAAAATGGCAAAGAGACCGAAATCTGCCGCCCCAACGCGTCATTGGTGATGACCGTCGCTTCTCCCGCACCGTTGATAAAAGGCACGTTGGTCAGAGTAAAAGGGCCGGGGCGAACGTTATTGCTGCTGGTCATATTGCCGTTGATAAATAAATCAACGGATGTGGGGACGACCGCCTGACCGGAAAACTGCGGCAATGGGAAGGTAATGATATCGGGACGAATAGAAAAATCGCGGGAAACGCTGAGCCCACCTACGCGGATGCTGTTGCTCCAGGCCAGTGAATCTGTGATCAAATCCCCTGCCTGCCAGCGAACGGCATTGGTTTCGTCGAAGTGGGAAAACCGGGTGTCATAGCGGAGGTAGCCGCCGTTATTATCGATAGATTCACCGGCCAGCGTCTGCTTTATCACCCCAGAATTAGACAGGTAGCCTTGAGTACCGAACAGGCGTTGTTCACTCCATGCCGCCAACTGGCTATTACCTTGGTAGCGGGAGGCATAAATATCGTAATTGAATAACGCTCCGGTGCTGCTAACAGCCTGATATTTTGGGTTTCCCATGTTATTCGATAGCGCCTGATTAGGCAGCCAATGGGTAGGGACATCGAGCAGCAGGCGTTGGTTTTCGCTGTCATATTTTAGTTTAATATTCGGATTGGTACTGATATCAGTCGTTGGGAACGTCAGGTGCTCGGCGATAATGCCTGCCTGTTCTAGATCTTTTCCCTGTACCAAATAATGCCCACGCTGAAACTCAACCGGTACGACCTGCCCCGTTGCATATTGATTAATAACAAGTTCCAGCTGGTACTGAATCGCCCCATCGGCCGATAGCGCGCTCGGCGGTGGAGGCAGCTCGGACATCACCTCATCTGCCCGCGCTTCAGTATAAAAACCAGAAAAACCTGTCGTAATGATAACCAGCCCCCAAAAAGGAGAATTACGGTAGTTTTTCATCAGTATGCGGTCTGATCGTCCCTATTAAATTACTTCATGCTGAGTTTGACGTTTTTTTGATTATTGACTTGCATGGTCAGCGAGCTGGCGGAACTCACGCTGACAGGCCAGCGTTGGCTGGAATTCGCCAGAACATAGCCTAATAGTCCTTCTGCCACCTGATGATTTTGGCCGCCTTGCTGAAGTTTCACATCGCTCAGACGCGCGTGAATTGCACCGCTATTGGTGACTTCCAGCATTTTTTTTCCCTGTAGCTCCACCAATTGCCAGCTTAGCTGTGGTTGATGGGTATTCTTGTCTGCGGCCACATTGCCGTAATCCAATCCATCACCGTAGACGAAGAGTGGAATGGAGTAACGCATCTGAAAATTAACGCCTGCACCTTCCTGCGCTTTGGCAGAAAGCGTTGGAGTCGGAATTTCATCAATCAAAATGCGGTAGGCCTGCTCTTGCCCTGCAGTAGGATTCACCTGTTTAATTAAACGAATTAACTGTTTTTTACCGGCTTCAATACGAATAATTGGCGGGCTGGCAATAACGTTTTGTTGATTGAGATAACCTTCTTTGCCCGCCGTTTGCTGCCAGCCCAGAATACGAACCTGCATCATAGTGGCCTGATCGCCTTTATTTTCAACCCATAGGCTAGAGGACTTTTGATCGGCGGGAATGACCGGGTCAATAGGCCAAATCAACACATTATTGGTTGCGAAAATATTGAAGGAAAACCCGGTTAAAATTAATAAAATAAATGGCTTATAACATTTGTTAGCGAGAGTGTTTATTTTTTTCATTGTATTTATTACCAGGTTAAAGTCACTGTTAAGGTGTCCGTATAAAGCCCTGAATAGTTATTTCCATTCAGAGTTAACAGCCCATAAATTGGCAAAGTAATATTATTCGCATTGCTAAAGGTGACGGCGACGTTGCTATTGACCGGAATAGCCGCATTGGTTGTACTGTTATAAAGTGAATAGGGCACTAAATAGGATTGTCCGCTGATTTTAAGATTACGGGTCGAAGTGTAATTAGCTCCACCGTTAATACTCATATTGAGAAGGGTACCAGGCGTGCAGGCGAGAGTAATAGTCGAGCTTTGCGTATAAGTACCGTTGACCTGAGCGGTGGACGTGCCGGGGTAAGTTCCGAAATTAATCTGCCCAAATACGCCGGTATTAGTGCCGCTGATCAGGCAGCCATTGGAAATAATTGCCCCGACCTGAAAAGATTGTGTCGGCAATGCCAATACCGGAAAGACCAAAAATACTAATATTGCTGGGCTATGATAGATAAAAAATGCAAAACCCCATTTTCTATGGCACATAGCCTCTCCATTCTCCCAGACGTTAATAAGTTACCTGTACGCCGATAGTATCGGTGTAAATATCCGGGTAAATGTCAGTGCCGCCGGTTACGCCGGTTATGTTACCGAAGAAGGTATACAGGTTGCCGTAGGTGGCATCGCCGGTGGTGGTTGGCGTCACTGTAGTGGCGTTGACAATCGGTGTGGTAAAAGAATTCGAAGTATAAAGACCATAGGCAATCGCCTGAGTCGTGTTGGTTGTACCGACTAGATAGCGCGGGCCGGTAGACGGCACAGTGCCGTGTATGTTGGCCGGAGCTGCATTACTGCCGGTAATGGTTAGCACAGGGGTGATACCAGGGGAACATTTCACGCTGATGGCGCTGCTTCCCGTACCTGAAGCTCCCGAAAGAGTTGCCGAGCCACCGGTAAATCCGGTGGTGGTGAATGAACCAAAGCTTAAGACACCTAATGTCAGGCCGCTGGTTGCTGCACTGTTGTTAACCAAACAGCCGTTAGTCAACGTTAATGTGGCATTAATGCTGCCCGTTGTGGTCGCCGCCAGAGCAGAATTGAGAAGAATCATAGGTATACCGATGCCACAGATAAGATAATATTTTTTCATCATTTACCCTTAAATTAGCTGGCCAGATCTATTTTTATAAAAATGAAATCTTACTGCTTAATCGGTTGTTCTTTATGATTAAACCCTAGGTTAGCCTTGGGTAAATTTCAAGCTCACCAAATGTAAAAGTGACAGCCTTACTCATTAATTATCAATTTTAGATCCGTTGGCTCGAGATTGCTGAATTAAGAAATTCTTTAATTATATTTTTATTTATAAATTTCAATTGATTAATTAATATTATTTAACTCAACTGGCTATTTGACTAATTCACGTTTAAATACGTCCTCCCTGGTAAAGCGGCTTAATAAGTCTGGCTCCCCTCGAACATCGCCTCTAATTCCTTTTTTGATGAAAAATTTATTGTGATAAACATCACATTTCCAAAACAAAATAGACAGGACTAAAGGTGATCTTAATCACATTTATTCCATGTGGTGATTAATTGTTGCACTAATTTCACTTAACTGATTGGCATAAATGTGACTGATATCACTAATTAGCACGCTATTTTGGGGTGTTTGTGGTGATCTGCGTCACAAATATTTTGCGGATTACGCCCTCATTACAGCCCATGCTAGAGTTTAAATTGCATACAGCAATTCGGCGGATTTCGCAGTGCCGCCTTAATAATTATCTCGCGCTCTTATTGTTAGCGCGTACCAATAGGGGTGTTTTTATGCTTTCACCAGACATTAAGGTTAAAGTGCAAAACTTTGGCCGATTCCTAAGTAATATGGTCATGCCAAATATTGGCGCATTTATCGCTTGGGGTATTATTACCGCTTTATTTATTCCGACTGGCTGGCTGCCAAATGAAACTTTAGCCAAGCTTGTTGGCCCAATGATTACCTATTTATTGCCGTTATTAATCGGTTATACCGGTGGTCGCTTAGTTGGTGGCGAACGCGGTGGCGTCGTCGGTGCTATAACCACCATGGGCGTCATCGTCGGTGCGGATATGCCGATGTTCCTCGGCTCGATGATCGTGGGTCCGTTGGGCGGTTGGGCTATTAAGCGCTTTGACCGTTGGGTTGACGGTAAAATCAAAAGCGGCTTTGAGATGTTGGTTAACAACTTCTCTGCCGGTATTATCGGGATGCTACTGGCTATTCTGGCCTTTATGGCGATCGGCCCACTGGTCGAAATCCTGTCCAAAATGTTGGCTGCTGGCGTGCATGTTATGGTTAAAAATAACCTGCTGCCGTTGGCTTCTATCTTCGTCGAACCGGCGAAAATCCTGTTCCTAAACAACGCTATCAACCACGGTATCTTCTCTCCGCTGGGTATCCAGCAGGCGACGGAAACCGGCAAATCAATCTTCTTCCTGATTGAAGCCAACCCAGGCCCAGGTTTGGGTGTGCTGATGGCCTATATGTTCTTTGGTAAAGGCAATGCCAAGCAATCTGCTGGCGGCGCAGCCATCATCCATTTCTTCGGCGGTATTCACGAAATTTATTTCCCGTATGTACTGATGAATCCGCGCCTGTTGTTGGCGGTGATTTTGGGCGGTATGACCGGCGTGTTCACTTTGACTTTGCTGAACGGCGGTCTGGTTTCTCCTGCTTCTCCAGGCTCTATTCTGGCCGTATTGGCGATGACGCCTAAAGGAGCTTACTTCGCTAACATTGCTGCGGTTGCCGCTGCTTTCGCTGTCTCTTTCGTGGTCTCAGCCATCTTGCTGAAAAACACCAAAGTTAAAGATGATGAAGACAATTTGGAAGAAGCGACTCGCCGCATGCAGGACATGAAGCAACAGTCCAAAGGCGTTCAGGCGGCTAACGCTGCTGCCGCCGCGGGCGATCTGACTACCGTGCGTAAAATTATTGTGGCTTGTGACGCCGGTATGGGTTCGAGCGCGATGGGTGCCGGGGTTCTGCGTAAAAAAGTACAGGATGCCGGATTGAAGCATATCTCCGTGACTAACTGTGCAATCAATAACTTGCCGGAAGATGTCGATCTGGTTATTACCCACCGAGATCTGACTGAGCGGGCAATGCGTCACGCCCCGCAGGCACAGCACATTTCGTTGACCAACTTCCTCGATAGCCAGCTATATACCAATCTGACGACTCGCCTGCTGGAAGCCAGTAAAGAGGCGGAAAGCGCACCGCTAGTGCAGAAAGTGATCGAAACCCTGGATGACAGTTTTGAAGCTTCTGAAGAGCAACTATTCAAGCTGGGTAAAGCAAACATCTTCCTGAATCTGCATGCGGCGACCAAAGAAGAGGCCATTCGCTTCGCGGGTGAGCAGTTGGTTAAGGGGGGTTATGTTGAGCCGGAATACGTTGACGCCATGCTGGAACGCGAAAAACTGACTTCCACTTATTTAGGGGAATCTATCGCGGTACCGCACGGCACCATCGAAGCCAAAGACCGCGTATTACGTACCGGCGTAGTGTTCTGCCAATACCCGAATGGCGTACGTTTTGGCGATGAAGAAGATGAAATTGCGCGTCTGGTCATCGGTATTGCCGCACGTAATAACGAGCATATTCAGGTTATCACCAGCCTGACCAATGCGCTGGATGATGATTCCGTCATCGCGCGCCTGAGCAAAACAGAAAGTGTGCAGGAAGTTTTAGACCTGCTCTCCGGTAAGAAATCTGCCTGAGGGCGGTGAGTGTTGTCCGGCTGCGCAGCAAATTGCGCAGCCCGAATCGGGGCCGGAATTCTCCAATGGCCCCCGTTTTCCAACGGCAAATTCAAGGTAAAAAACTATGAAAGCATTACATTTTGGCGCAGGTAACATTGGCCGCGGTTTTATTGGCAAATTGTTGGCCGATGCCGGAGCTCAGGTGACCTTTGCTGACGTGAACCAGCCTTTGCTGGATGAACTGAATCGTCGTAAATCCTATCAGGTCACGGTTGTCGGTGAGCAGGCGCGCATTGAAGACGTGAAAAACGTCAGCGCGGTACATAGCGGTAGCCCGGAAGTTGTGGGGCTGATTGCCGAGGCCGATATTGTCACCACAGCCGTTGGGCCGCAGGTTTTGGCAAAAATTGCCGGTATCGTGGCGCAGGGGTTGGTTGCCCGCCATCAGGCCGGTAATAATCAGCCGCTGAATATTATCGCTTGTGAAAATATGGTGCGCGGCACCAGCCAGTTCAAGCAGCATGTTTGGGCCGCGTTGCCGGAAGATGAAAAGAACTGGGTGGAAGAACATGTCGGTTTTGTCGATTCAGCCGTAGACCGAATCGTGCCTCCTTCCGCAGAAGGCAGCACCGATCCGTTGGCGGTGACGGTAGAAACTTTCAGCGAGTGGATTGTCGATCAAACCCAGTTTAAAGGCCAACCACCGCAAATCGCCGGTATGGAACTGACTGATAACCTGATGGCGTTTGTGGAGCGCAAACTGTTCACTTTGAATACCGGCCACGCCATTACCGCTTATCTGGGGCAACTTTCTGGCATACAGACCATTCGCGATGCCATTCTTGACGCCGAAATTCGTCAGGTTGTGAAAGGGGCAATGGAAGAGAGCGGCGCAGTGCTGATCAAGCGCTATGGCTTCGACCCTGAAAAACACGCCGCCTATATCAATAAAATCCTATCACGCTTTGAAAACCCTTACCTGCATGATGACGTTGAACGAGTGGGCCGTCAGCCGTTACGTAAGCTGGGCGCGGGCGATCGTCTGATTAAACCGTTAGTGGGCACGCTGGAATATCATCTGCCTCACGATAATCTGGTGAAAGGTATTGCCGCCGCAATGAGCTATCGCAGTGAGCAGGACCCGCAGGCGCAGGAATGGAGCGAATTACTGGATAAAATAGGCGCAAAAGCTGCACTGGCGCAAGTTTCTGGCCTGCCTGCGAATAGCGAGGTTGTCGAACAGGCGGTGAATGTGTATAACGCCATGCAGGAAAACCTGGCGCGTTAAGCTGGCAAAAGCGGCTCACGACGGGATATGCCAACGGATTTGCCCTCCCGGCCTGAGTCGGGAGATAAATACCGCGTCAGTAACCACGGATGCTTGTTAATGATGATAAGAGCAGAGGGACGCGTCTTTCTGCTCTAAATATCGGCTTAACAACAGGGTATTTATCTCAGTGAGTGGGGTATAACCCAGTAGATTTTGCATTGTCGCGGGGCTGCGACCGTGTGAAATGCGTGGGGGAAAGTCCGCAGGATGGCCATTAACCAACCACTGTAGTAGATAACAGATGATTGAAAAAGCACAGGCATTTGAAAATAGGGTTCTGGAACAGCTTAACGCCGGTAAAACCGTCCGAAGTTTCCTTATCGCCGCCGTTGATCTACTGGCCGAAGCCTTAAACATTTTAGTGGTGCAGGTTTTCCGAAAGGACGACTATGCGGTGAAGTATGCCGTGGAACCGCTATTAATTGTTGACGGTCCCTTGGGCGAATTATCTGTGCGTTTGAAGCTGGTTTATGCCTTGGGCGTGATTTCACGTCATGAATATGAAGATGCCGAACTTTTAATGGCGCTGCGTGAAGAAATGAACCACGACGGCGCGGAATATCGTTTCACCGACGATGAGATTCTCGGCCCCTTTGGGGAGTTGCACTGTGTAACCGCGTTACCGCCCGTTCCCACATTTCTCACACCAGAAGAAGCCGAGCCTTCTCTTATTGCTATGCAACACCAACGCTATCAGCAGGTTTTGCGTTCAACGATGGTCTTGTCGATTACCGAGTTCATTTCCCGTATCAGCTTAAAGAAAGTGTCTAAACTGTCGCCGATTCTGCCTTCCTGAGTTTTTATTGGTAGACCGCCATCCATTCATCGACTAATAGCCACAGGGCGGTAGTTGCCATCATTCCTGCCATTAACCCGTTAAATAACCGCAATTTCCAGTTCACCGTGAGGGCATGACGCAACCTATCCCCCATGACTGCCCAGACGCCCACGCACGGCAAATTGAGTAAGGCAAACCCGCTCACCAGTAGCAGCGTGTGGCTGAGCATTTCTCCGGGACTAGGGGTAAATAGAATCGCGACATTGATGCTCATCAGCCAGGCTTTGGGATTGATGGCCTGAAATAGTGAGGCCTGAATAAAACTCATTGGCTGCTGTTTTTCCCGGCTTCCCGGTGCGCCAGACATATAAATCTTCCACGATAGCCAAAGTAAATAGGCACAACCGATTGTCACCAAAGGCAGGCGAATCACCGTGGCCCAGCTTAGTACCAATGCCAATAGCGTTGTGGTCAGCGCGCATTGAAAGGCGCTGCCGAAGGTCACGCCTAACATCATAGGTACGGTTTTTCGCAGGCCGAAATTGACGCCGGATGCAGCCAGCAGCAGATTATTCGGACCGGGCGTGATGGACATAACGGTGACATAACTGATAAATGCGCTATCCAGCATGGGGATTCCTCAGTGAAATAAAACAAAGGAATTAGCATAACCAGCAATGGACGGTGGCGGCAGAACCAGAAGTTCTCTATTCTGATGGGTACAGTAAAGCAAACTTTAAACTGTACCCATCGAAACAGTGGAGAATTGTCACTATGTCTACTATTACTAATAAAATCCGCTATTTACAACTTGCAGATGGGTTAACCAAAGCGATAGATAATGGCAGTTTATCTGCGGGAAGCCGCTTGCCGTCGGTGCGAAGCTGCGCCCAGAGCCATCAGGTCAGCATTAATACCGTGGTGGCCGCCTATCGTACGTTGGAAGATCGTGGCCTGATCGAGGCACGTCCGCAGTCCGGTTTTTATGTTTGCACTCCTTCCAGTGCGCTGGTGCCAACGGTTTCGGCTAGTAAACCGGTGGACGAGGTGCTGGATTTGATAGAAACGGTGTTTGCCGCTCAGTCCAACCCGGCTTTTACTAATATTTCATTGGCTTGCCCACAAACATCTGATTTTTATCCCAGCGCCAAGCTAGGGCGTGTGATGGCTTCTTTGCTACGCCGCCAGCCGGATTTAATCAGCAAATACGCATTACCACCTGGCAGTCAGCGTTTGCGCCAGCAAATTGCTCGTCGAGGGCTAACTTTGGGGATGGTGACAAATCCTGCAGAGATAACCATTACTCACGGTTGTATGGAGGCACTACAGCTGGCGTTGCGTGTCACCACTAAACCGGGAGACTGCGTTGGACTGGAATCGCCGACCTATTTCTATCTGATGCCATTGTTAGCCAGTTTAGGTTTGCGAACCATTGAAATTCCGACCGATCCGCTGCAAGGGTTATCGTTGGATGTGTTGGAATTGCTGCTTCAGGAAGGGCGGCTGAATGCGGTTATTGCAATGCCGACGGTGCAAAATCCGCTTGGTTACACAATGCCTTTGGCGGCCAAAAAACGGTTGGCCCGCCTGATGAACGATCATCAGGTGCCGCTTATTGAAGATGGTTTATACGCTGAAATTCAGTTTGGCAGCAGTTTGTCGCCAGCGGTGAAAGCTTTCGATCGGGATGGTTGGATACTATTTTGCTCTAGTTTTACAAAAACGCTGGCACCTGATTTTCGTATCGGCTGGATTGACGGTGGTCGTTTTTCCGAAGCGTTACACAAGCTAAAAGCCGTTTCTTCGATGGCAGAACCGGCGTTGTTATCGGAAACGCTAGCGCTGTTTTTGGAGTCCGGCGGTTATGATCATCACTTACGCGGATTGCGCCGCCGCTACGCTACTCAGGTGGAGCAGGCGCGTATCTTGATTAATCGACACTTTCCCCTGGGAACGAAAGCGACCCGACCTGCCGGCGGCTTCGTTTTTTGGGTAGAATTGCCTCCCTCGGTGGACACCGTTGCGTTGTATCATCAAATGCTGCAACAGCATATTTGCCTGACTCCGGGCACGCTATATTCACCCAGCGGGCGCTATCGTCACGCTTTCCGCCTGTCATGCTGCTATCCGTTTAACGATAGTTATACCCAGGCTTTGGCGGTGGTAGGAGCGGCAGCCTGTGAGATCAGTGGATTACCCGCAGGCGTTGGCTGGTGATCTGCTCAGGTGCGGGCTGTCGAAAGAAGCGCATCCTGATACACTATAGGTGATATCCTATTTCCAACTTTAGCGAATTTTCGTGCCCATCAGTGGCATGTACGGGCCAACTTTATGAAAGAACAAGCAGAAATCAAACGTCTGAGCGACATGCTGGATGCATTGAACCACAAAGATACCGCAGTCATTCAACAGGGTAACGTTGATTTGATCGCCCAGCATATGAAAGAAAAAGAAAAACTGGCTGCTGAAATTCAGCGTTTGAAAGAGGTTCGGGTAAAAAACCTGAGCGTTCAGGCGCAGGAATTGACCAAAATGCCATTCAGCCGAGCCATCACCAAAAAAGAACAGGCCGATATGGGTTCACTGAAAAAAGTGGCTCGTGGTTTGATCGTGGTGCACCCAATGACGGCGCTAGGCCGTGAAATGGGGCTGAAAGAAGTGACCGGTTACGCGAAAAAAGCGTTCTGATTTTTATCAGCGGTGTAATAGAAACCGAGTTGATGGCCATGCTATCAACCCGGTTTTTTCTAATGTATTAGTCAGATATCTAGATGTTTTTTGTGAAACACGCAGATCAAATCTTTAGGCTCTCGCCCGGCCCAACAGGCGGTGATTGAAATTCTCTATTTCGCCATGAATCAATCGCGTCACCATGGTTTTGCTCCAGCTAGCAGACAGCCCGGCGGCACCAAGTAAACGGCGATATTCTTCTTCATCAAACGGCATATGGAAAGCAATGGCAATCGCCTCTGCGACCGAAATATCGCTGCAACGGGTAACTAGCGCCATCGGCTGTTCGTCACTCACCTTTCCCGGTGATATCACGCGGTAAAGCCAGCCGCACAGACCGGTTTGCTGCATCAATACCGAAAGATCCTCAATAGCGAAGTGAAAATTGAGTTTGTAGCAAGGCGATCGCGGTTGCGTAACCTGAATCAGCGCTTCTCCCCACCGGAAAATATCACCGATATAAACATTCTGTTCGGTTAAGCCTTCCGTAGAGATATTCTCGCCAAAAGCGGGTGCATTGAAGTTATCCGCCTGTTCTGGAAATTGCTGGCGCCAATGAGCGTAATGTTCGCGGGGATAGTGGCACAGAGCGCGATCCGGGCCGCCGTGAAAGCGTGTTTCAGCCTGCTCATCACCTTCTAATCCTAACGGCTTCAGCATCAGGCTGCCGTCCGTTTGGCGCTTACCAATGGCGCTGGGGCTGCTGCCGGGGTAAGGCTCGATATTACCGATATAGACCTGCGGATAAACCATTAAGCTCTCCTTGTCTGCTTACGCGGGGTAAGATTCAGAATACCTTGCAATCAGTCTGGCTACCAATGGCAAAATTGTATGGATAACTTAGGGTTAATCGGTATGAGTGAATGGATGGGAGCCACGCGAAGCGGCTCCCGTAGTGCGAGGATTAGAAGGTTTCCCAGTTATCCTGCTGATTTGTTTTTACATTATCTGATGCCGGACGAGATGCGGCTGGCGATGTGTTAGTCGCAACCTGAGCCGAATCGTCGGCTTCCGTGTTTTCCGATAAACGGAATACGGCGACGGCCTGCGCCAATAGAATCGCCTGCTCGGCCAGCGAATCGGCAGCGGCAGCGGATTCTTCTACTAGTGCGGCGTTTTGCTGCGTGGTGCTATCCATTTCAGATATCGCCTGGCTGACCTGCGTAATTCCACGGCTTTGTTCATCGGAAGCAGAGGCAATTTCCGCCATAATATCGCGCACATGTGTCACCGAACGAACGATATTCTCCATGGTTTGACCGGCATTTTGCACCAAAGAAGTGCCGTTATTGACCTGTGAAACCGACTCGGCGATCAGCCCTTCGATTTCTTTTGCCGCCTGTGCGCTGCGCTGCGCCAGATTGCGTACTTCGCTAGCGACCACGGCAAAACCGCGCCCTTGTTCGCCTGCTCGCGCTGCTTCCACCGCCGCATTCAGTGCCAGTATGTTGGTTTGGAAAGCGATGCTATTGATTACCGAGGTAATTTCAGAGATGCGCTTAGAGCTGCTGGAAATATCGCTCATGGTTCGCACTACGTCATTTACCAGTTTTCCGCCTTTCTGCGCGGTATCAGAAGCTTCGGTGGCTAACTGATTGGCATGATGTGCGTTATCGGCGTTCTGTTTCACGGTGGCGTTTAGCTGCTCCATACTGGCGGCAGTTTCTTCTACCGCGGCGGCCTGTTGTTCGGTACGCGATGATAGATCGGTATTACCAGCAGCAATCTCGCCAGAGGCATGAGAAACCTGACTGACGCCAATGCGAATATCATCAATCATGCTGCGCAGATTTTCATTCATGCGCGCCACGGCGTTCATTAACAGACCCAGTTCATCGGAACGAGATGAGGTGGTGGCCGCGGTCAGATCGCCGGTGGCAATACGTTCTGCCATCGCCAGCGTGGTACGCAACGGCACGGTAATCTGGCGGGTAATACGCCAGGCGATTAACAAACCAACTAAAAGCGCCACCATTGCGACAACGGTCATCTGCGTCTGCGCATTGTCGATTTCATCGTGAGTGCCTTGTAACTCCTGAACAAACAGATTTTTAACCAGAGAATTCAGCTCGATAGCTTTAGTTTCTAACTGTTTTCCTGCGGCAATTTCCTGTTCGTAAGCCGGTAAGTAAGCCAGAATATTCGCTTTATAGGCTTTCAAACTGTCGATAACCGGTGCCATCATTTTCTGTTGTTCGGTAGACAGTACCGGCAGGAATGCGTTGGCGGCGTTTTGCGCCACATCAATCGCGGTAATCATCGAGTCTTCTGCCTCTTGATTACGATCCAGCAGCAGCCCACGGGCGTTATAGCGTACCGCCATCAGTTTCTGGTTCATTTCTGCCAGTAGGATGCGGGTGTTGGTATCTGCCCCTTCATTCAGGAAGTTCTGTTCAAGCTGATTCAGGTATTTCTGGGTTTCAGAAATGTTCCAGCTTTTGCGGACGTTATCTTTTCGTTCAACCGTAGCCAGAAACTCTCTCTGTTCCAGCTGATAGGCTTTAATCACTTCGATAATTCGATCGATGTTTTTGCGGTTTTCAGCGCTCCAGTTCATGTTCTCTTTTTGCGCCAACAGTGTAAGGATATTATTGATATGTTTGGCGTTAACCGTCATAAACGCGGGATCGTAAGATCGTTCGTACAGCGCCCGATTGTACTTTGCCTGGTTCACTTCATCGTTAATTTGATAGCTCAGGTCAACCTTATAGGCGCGCGCTTCGATCTCGGAAAAGTGGTAAGCCCCGGTACCTGCGATGATGCTAACCAGCAGCAGCATAATGAAAAAACTTAATCCCAGTTTTTTCCCTACTTTTACGTTCTCAAAGCTTCCAAATAAATTGCTCATTGCAGCCATACTATTCTCCGTTATGCGGTATTCCTAAGACAGATCAATCAGCGCTGGTGAATTCAGGGAAGGGTCTAGTTATTTGGGGAATGATTATTGCTGGTTTAACTATTGAGCAGTAACTAGCCTGTTTAACTCAGGCTTTGTTTCTCAATAGCGATGTGGGCAATAGTTCTTCTTGTACAATCTATCGGCAACTCATGGTTAAACTTTAGCAATAAAAAGCGCTGTTAATAGCCGTTCTGGTGCTATTCCCTGCGGTGAGATGGGGGAGATACTCGTGGAAATAGCGATGTGCTTAGGATGTATCTGCGCCATCAGCGGGAATTCTATAGGCAAAAAAATGCCGGCAATCAGCTGCCGGCATGGTCATTAGCGAGAAAGGGCGGAAACCCGCGCTGACTCTGGCTAATCGGGCTTATTTTTTCGCTTCAGCGAAACGTTTAGCCGCTTCGTTCCAGTTAACCACGTTCCAGAATGCTTTGATGTAGTCTGGGCGACGGTTTTGGAATTTCAGGTAGTAAGCATGTTCCCACACATCCAGACCCAGAATCGGGAAGCCAGATGCGCCAGAAACCGCTTCGCCCATCAGCGGGCTATCCTGGTTAGCGGTAGACACTACGGCCAGTTTGCCGTCGTCTTTCAACACCAGCCACGCCCAGCCAGAACCGAAACGCGTTGCCGCAGCTTTTTCGAATTCTTCTTTGAATTTGTCTACGCTACCGAAATCGCGCTCAATAGCGGCTTTCAGGTCGCCTTCCAGCGTGGTGTTCAGCGCCAGACCTTTCCAGAACAGGCTGTGGTTAGCGTGGCCACCGGCGTTGTTACGCATGAAGGTGCGCTTGTCAGCAGGAACTTTGCTCAGGTCTTTGATAACTTCTTCCACGCTCAGGCTAGCCAGCTCCGGGTAAGCTTCTAGCACGGTGTTCGCGTTGTTAACATAAGTCTGATGATGTTTGGTGTGATGGATTTCCATCGTCTGCTTATCGAAATGTGGTTCTAGTGCGTCGTAAGCATAAGGCAGTGATGGCAGTGAGTAACTCATATTCATCGTCTCCGTAGTGTAGAGCGGCGCAAAAAAAGTGAGCGCCACGTAAGCATTCGGATCATTATAGTTAAATAAATGATATTGAAAATGATTATCAATGCCGTAGTTTTTGTGTGGTTACTGCGTGTTCTCGATAAAATGAATGTGTGACGAAACTTTTAATATTCTTTTTAATTCAATCACTCTTCGATACGACGGGCACTTTTTTTTTGTGCTTCACACTCAAGAATGATGGCTTTCTCTGCTGCCCCTCTTCCCCGCACTAAAGCGAAATAAGGTCACCGCGTGGTTCGATCCTCTATGTGCAGCTTTAACTCAGTATTGAGCCAATAAAAGCCACCGCCTTTAGATTAACCGCTGCGGATGAGTGTATACCGTGGCTCTGCCGGGTTTGCTAAAACCGACCAGCGTGAGATTGCAACGCTCGGCGACCTCAACGGCTAGCGTGGTGGCGGCAGACACGGCAAATAGAATCTCGATGCCGCACATGGCGGATTTCTGCACCATTTCATAGCTGGCGCGGCTGGAAACCAATACCGCGCCTTGCTGCCACGGCTGTTTGGCTCGTAGTCCTAAAAGTTTATCCAAGGCGACGTGGCGACCGACATCTTCGCAGCCACCTAATAATTCGCCTTCTGGGTTAATCCAGGCCGCCGCATGGGTGCAACCGGTGAGCTGGCCCACGGTTTGTACCTGTTTAAGCTGCCCCAATGCTCTATCCAAATGGTTTAAATCAAAACGTTGGCTGAAGGGCAAAGGCGTTATTGGGCGGAAAATATCGGCCAGTTGCTCGATGCCACACACGCCGCAGCCAGTGCGGCCCGCCATGGCTCGGCGTCGTTCTTTCAAACCGGCAAACCGGCGGCTGGATAGCTCAATTGCGACCTCGATGCCGTTGCAGGTGGGATTAACGTCGATAGCGTAAATATCCTGCGGGCTACTGATAATCCCTTCTGATAAGGAAAAACCGAGGGCAAAAGCCTCCAGATCTTTCGGCGTTCCCATCATGACGACATGAGAAATCCCGTTATATACCAGAGCAATAGGCACTTCTTCCGCCAGCCAGTCGGGCTGAGTGGTGGTTAAGTCCTGCCGCTGCCACAGCTTGAGTTGTCTGGCACCGCAAACATCGGTCGAATTGGCTGTTTGTGCTGGTTTGATCTGGCTCACTGATGCGATCCTGAGTGTTATATCCCATAATGACAGTGTGGTAGTATTCCACGGTAAGGATAAGGCTGTGAACCTTATTCTCTATCGCGGCAAAGCGGTAGTGAGATAACGATTTTAGCGCTGACGCCTTTATCGGGGAAAGCGCCTGTTAAAAACACTGTGACAATCGTGAATTGAGGAGAGACCCATGCAGGTCAGCAGAAGGCAGTTCTTTAAGATCTGCGCTGGCGGTATGGCAGGAACCACGGCGGCGGCACTCGGCTTTGCGCCGGCGGTGGCGTTGGCGGAAACGCGACAGTATAAATTGCTGCGAGCCCGCGAAACCCGTAATACCTGCACATATTGCTCCGTTGGTTGCGGGCTATTGATGTATAGCCTCGGCGACGGTGCAAAAAACGCCAAAGAGAGTATTTTCCACATTGAAGGCGATCCGGATCACCCGGTCAACCGTGGTGCACTTTGCCCGAAAGGTGCTGGCCTGATTGACTTTATCCACAGCGAAAGTCGTCTTAAATATCCAGAATACCGCGCGCCAGGCTCCGATAAATGGCAGCGAATCAGTTGGGATGATGCTTTTACTCGTATCGCCAAACTGATGAAAGAAGACCGAGATGCGAATTTCATTAAGACCAACGAAGCGGGCGTGACCGTTAACCGTTGGCTCAGCACCGGTATGCTGTGTGCCTCTGCATCCAGTAACGAAACGGGTTATCTGACTCAAAAATTCAGTCGCGCTCTCGGCATGCTTGCCGTAGACAACCAAGCACGTGTCTGACACGGACCAACGGTAGCAAGTCTTGCTCCAACATTTGGTCGCGGTGCGATGACCAACCACTGGGTTGACATTAAGAACGCGAATTTAGTTATCGTCATGGGCGGTAACGCGGCTGAAGCGCATCCAGTGGGATTCCGCTGGGCGATGGAAGCCAAGATCCACAACAATGCCAAGCTGATCGTGATAGATCCGCGCTTTACCCGTACTGCATCGGTGGCTGATTTCTATACGCCAATCCGTTCCGGTACCGATATTGCGTTCCTATCCGGCGTACTGTTGTATCTGATCACCAACGAAAAAATTAACCGCGAATACGTCGAGGCTTACACCAACGCCAGCCTGCTGGTGCGGGAAGACTTTGCCTTTGAAGACGGCCTGTTCAGCGGCTACGACGCCGATAACCGTAAATATGATAAAACCAGCTGGAACTATCAGTTGGATGAAAACGGCTACGCCAAACGGGACGTCACCCTGCAAGATCCGCGCTGCGTTTGGAACCTGCTGAAAGAACATATCAGCCGCTACACGCCGGAAGTGGTTAGCAATATCTGCGGTACGCCGCAGGAAGATTTTATCAAAGTTTGTGAATACATTGCCGAAACCAGTGCTGCGGATAAAACCGCGTCCTTCCTGTATGCACTGGGCTGGACTCAGCATTCCGTCGGCGCGCAAAACATCCGTACCATGGCAATGATCCAACTGCTGCTCGGCAATATGGGCATGGCCGGTGGCGGGGTTAACGCCTTGCGCGGTCACTCCAATATTCAAGGTCTGACTGACCTTGGCCTGTTGTCGCAAAGCCTGCCGGGTTACATGAACCTGCCGTCCGAAAAACAGCCGGATCTGGAAACCTATCTTGCTGCCAATACGCCGAAAACCCTGTTGCCGGGTCAGGTGAACTACTGGAGTAACTATCCGAAATTCTTCGTCAGCATGATGAAAAGTTTCTACGGGGATAAAGCGCAGAAGGAAAATAGCTGGGGCTACGATTGGCTACCTAAATGGGATAAAGGCTACGACGTACTACAGTACTTCGAGATGATGTCGCAGGGTAAGGTCAACGGCTATCTGTGCCAAGGTTTTAACCCGGTTGCTTCGTTCCCGAATAAAAACAAAGTAATAGCTTCACTGTCCAAACTGAAGTTCCTGGTCACTATCGATCCACTGAATACGGAAACCTCGAATTTCTGGCAGAACCACGGCGAGTTTAACGACGTCGATCCGTCAAAAATTCAGACCGAAGTGTTCCGTCTGCCATCTACCTGTTTTGCTGAAGAAAACGGCTCTATCGTGAACTCCGGCCGCTGGTTGCAATGGCACTGGAAAGGCGCAGACGCCCCCGGCGAAGCCATGAACGACGGTGGTATTCTGGCGGGTATTCTGATGCGCTTGCGCGAGATGTATCAGCGTGAAGGCGGTGCGGTGCCGGAACAGGTGCTCAATATGACCTGGGACTACCTGACGCCAGACAATCCAGAGCCGGAAGAAGTGGCGATGGAAAGCAACGGTCGCGCATTGGCAGATATTACCGATGCCGACGGCAAAGTGCTGGTGAAAAAAGGCGAGCAATTGAGTACCTTTGCTCATCTGCGCGATGACGGTACTACCGCCAGCGGTTGTTGGATCTTTGCCGGTAGCTGGACGCCAGCGGGTAACCAAATGGCACGCCGTGATAACGCCGATCCGTCTGGCCTCGGTAATACGCTGGGTTGGGCATGGGCATGGCCGTTGAACCGCCGTATTTTGTACAACCGCGCCTCGGCTGACCCACAGGGTAAACCTTGGGATCCGAAACGCCAGCTGCTGGAATGGGACGGAGCGAAATGGACTGGAGTCGATGTTGCTGACTACAGCGCCGCCGCGCCAGGCAGTGATGTCGGGCCGTTTATCATGCAGCCGGAAGGGATGGGGCGTCTGTTCGCCATCGACAAAATGGCGGAAGGGCCGTTCCCGGAACACTACGAGCCGTTTGAAACGCCACTGGGTACCAACCCGCTGCATCCGAACGTGATTTCCAATCCGGCCGCTCGCGTATTTAAAGACGATTTGGAAAGTATGGGCTCCCATGAGCAATTCCCTTATGTGGGCACCACTTATCGTCTGACCGAGCATTTCCACTACTGGACTAAGCATGCGTTATTGAACGCTATTGCCCAGCCGGAGCAATTTGTGGAAATCGGTGAAAAACTGGCCGAGAAGAAAGGCATTAAGCACGGGGATACGGTGAAAGTCAGCTCTAACCGAGGCTATATCAAAGCTAAGGCGGTAGTGACCAAACGTATTCGCACGCTGAGGGTTCACGGACAGGAAGTGGATACCATTGGTATTCCTATTCACTGGGGTTATGAAGGGGTAGCGAAAAAAGGCTTTATTGCTAATACCCTGACGCCGTTCGTTGGCGATGCCAATACGCAAACGCCAGAGTTCAAGGCGTTCCTGGTTAACGTGGAAAAGGTGTAACGGAGAACAACTATGTCACTGCAATCTCAAGACATTATTCGGCGCTCCGGTACTCATTCCCTGACGCCACCGCCGCAGGATCGTAACTATCAGGCTGAAGTGGCGAAGCTTATCGACGTCACCACCTGTATCGGTTGTAAAGCCTGTCAGGTCGCCTGCTCGGAATGGAATGATATCCGTGATGAAGTCGGTCATAACGTCGGGGTGTACGATAACCCCGCCGATTTAACCGCTAAATCATGGACGGTAATGCGTTTCTCCGAAGTGGAGGAAAACGGCAAGCTGGAATGGCTGATCCGTAAGGATGGCTGTATGCACTGTGCCGATCCGGGCTGCCTGAAGGCATGTCCGTCGGAAGGGGCTATTATTCAGTACGCCAATGGCATCGTGGATTTCCAATCGGAGCATTGTATTGGTTGTGGTTACTGCATTGCCGGCTGTCCTTTCGATGTACCGCGCATGAACAAGGACGACAATCGGGTGTACAAATGTACCCTATGCGTTGACCGCGTTAATGTGGGTCAGGAACCGGCCTGTGTGAAAACCTGTCCGACAGGCGCTATTCACTTTGGTACTAAAGAGTCGATGAAGGAAGTGGCGGCTGGGCGCGTGGCAGAATTGAAAACCCGTGGGTTTGATAACGCAGGTTTATACGATCCGGCTGGCGTTGGCGGTACTCACGTTATGTACGTGTTGCACCATGCGGATAAACCGCAGCTTTACCACGGTTTACCTGAAAATCCGACCATTAGCCCGACGGTTACCTTCTGGAAAGGCATTTGGAAACCATTGGCTGCGGTGGGCTTTGCTGCCACCTTTGCCGCCAGTATTTTCCACTATGTTGGCGTTGGCCCGAACCGGGTGGAAGAAGATGAGGATGAAGAGGATAAATCCGTCCCTGCATCGTCAGATTCATCGTCATCTACTCAGCCATCTTCCGAACAGCAAGACGGGGAGACGCGGAAATGAAAAAAGAAAAGCCGATCCAGCGCTACAGCGCACCGGAGCGAATCAACCATTGGATAGTGGCCTTCTGCTTTATGCTGGCGGCCATTAGTGGGCTGGGATTCTTCTTCCCTTCCTTTAACTGGCTGATGAACATCTTCGGTACGCCGCAGCTGGCGCGAATTCTTCATCCCTTTGCCGGGGTGATTATGTTCGCTGCGTTTATGATCATGTTTTTCCGTTACTGGAAACACAACCTGATCAACCGCGAAGACCTGGTCTGGGCGAAAAATATCCACAAAATTGCCATGAATGAGGAAGTGGGCGACACGGGACGCTATAATTTTGGTCAGAAATGCGTATTCTGGGCAGCAATTATAAGTCTGGTGCTGTTAGTGGCCAGTGGTGTGGTTATCTGGCGGCCTTACTTCGCCGAGTATTTCCCGATTCCATTGATTCGCCTGGCGTTACTGGTGCACTCATTGGCAGCGGTGGGGCTGATCATCGTCATCATGGTTCACATTTATGCGGCCATTTGGGTGAAAGGCACGATAACGGCGATGGTGGAAGGCTGGGTACCTGCGGCATGGGCGAAAAAGCACCATCCGCGCTGGTATCGGGAAATCCGTCAGAAAAAACAGGAAGAGAAACCCTGAAATGAGTATTCGCATTGTCCCTAAGGACCAACTTAGTCAACAAAGCGAAAGAGCATCAACGGCGGGGACAATCCCGCCGTTACTTTTCGCGAATTTAAAAAGCCTGTATACCCGCCGAACCGAACGTTTACGGCAACTGGCGCTAGATAATCCGTTGTCTGATTATCTGGATTTTGCCGCCAGAATTACCGAAGCGCAGCAAAAAGCGCTGCACGATCACCCGCTGACGTTGGATATGCGGGCGGAGCTGGAGCACTCGGCCGCTAGCGGCAAGCCGCCGTTGGATGCGAGCGTATTTCCTCGTACTGAGCACTGGCGTTTGTTGCTGTCGGCGCTGATTGCCGAACTGCGTCCAGATGCGCCTGAGCATATTCAGGTCGTGCTGGATAATCTGGAAAAATCATCGGTACATGAGCTGGAGCTCTACGCTGACGCATTGTTGAATCGCGAATTCGGCAAGATCGGCAGTGAGAAATCCCCGTTTATCTGGGCGGCGCTATCGCTGTATTGGGCGCAAATGGCCAGCCAGATTCCCGGTAAAGCTCATGCGGAATATGGTGAACACCGTCAGTTCTGCCCGGTCTGCGGCAGTATTCCGGTTTCCAGCGTGGTGCATATCGGTACGGTGAACGGCCTGCGTTACCTGCACTGCAATCTGTGTGAAAGCGAATGGCACGTCGTGCGGATAAAATGCAGTAACTGCGAGCAAAGCCGCGATCTGAATTATTGGTCACTGGATAGCGAACTGGCAGCGGTAAAAGCAGAAAGTTGTGGTGATTGCGGCACTTATCTAAAAATTCTGTATCAGGAAAAAGATCCGCAGGTTGAAGCGGTGGCTGATGATTTGGCCTCGCTGATTCTGGATGCCAAAATGGAAGGAGAAGGTTTCGCCCGCAGTAGCGTTAATCCGTTCCTGTTCCCCGGCGAATAACTTTCCGTTATCTCCCTGATTTGAGTGACTATGAGCGCAGAACCTCAGCAACTTTATAGCCAATTACCTGCCATAGACCGTCTGTTGCGGGAGCCAGAAATGGCTCCTTTGCTGGATGAATATGGCGCGACGCTACTCACTGATATCCTGCGGAAAATGCAAACGCAGGCCCGCGAGATTATCCGCCAGACTCAGACGCTGCCGCACTGGCATAGCTGCTGGATTACCGAACTACGTCAACGGATTAACCAACGCCAACCCGCCCTGAAACCCGTATTCAACCTGACCGGTACGGTATTGCATACCAATCTTGGCCGCGCGCCTTTGGCTGAATCTGCTATTAACGCAGTGACGGCGGCGATGCGCGGCGCGGTGACGCTGGAATATGACCTCGGTGACGCTGGACGCGGGCATCGGGATCGGGCGGTAGCGGATTTGCTCTGTGAACTGACCGGCGCAGAAGACGCCTGTATTGTTAACAATAATGCGGCGGCGGTACTGCTGATGCTGGCGGCGGTCTCGGCGGGCAAAGAAGTCGTGGTTTCACGTGGTGAGCTGGTGGAAATCGGCGGCGCTTTCCGTATTCCTGACGTCATGCGTCAGGCGGGTTGCCAATTGGTTGAGGTTGGCGCAACCAACCGCACTCATTTGAAGGATTATCGGCAGGCAATCGGCGAAAATACCGGTCTGCTGATGAAAGTTCATACCAGTAATTATAGTATTCAAGGCTTTACCGCCGCGGTAACGGAATCTCAGCTAACAGCCTTGGGGCAGGAATTTTCTGTGCCGACGGCAACGGATTTGGGCAGCGGTTCGCTAATCGATATGACCCAATACGGATTACCTGCCGAGCCAATGCCGCAGCAACTGATTGCCGCTGGCGTCGATTTGATCACTTTTTCCGGAGATAAATTGTTGGGAGGGCCGCAGGCGGGGATTATTCTGGGCAAAAAGCACTGGATCGCCAAACTTCAGCAGCACCCGCTCAAACGCGCTCTGCGGGTCGATAAAATGACCCTATCAGCATTAGAAGCTACACTACGTCTTTATCAACAACCGGATCGGTTGGCAGATTTACTGCCATCGCTGCGCATACTCACTCGTCCGCAGCAAGAGATGCGTGACAGCGCCGAGCGCCTATTAGTGCAGCTTAGCGCGCATTATCCGGATTTTGACCTTGCCAGCGAAGAATGCTGGTCGCAGATTGGCAGTGGTTCCTTGCCGGTCGATCGTTTGCCCAGTTGGGCGATAACTTTCACACCTAAAGACGGGCGGGGTAGTACGCTGCTGTCGCTGGCTAACCGCTGGCGCCGTCTGAATCAGCCGGTGATCGGTCATCTTCGGGATGGGCGCATGTGGCTAGATTTACGTTGTTTAAATGATGAAGATGCTTTGCTCAGGGAGCTTGTTTGATGATTATTGCCACCGCCGGTCACGTTGACCACGGTAAAACCACGCTATTACAGGCTATAACCGGCGTAAATGCCGATCGTTTGCCGGAAGAAAAACAGCGTGGTATGACTATCGATCTGGGCTACGCCTATTGGCCACAGCCCGACGGCAGTAGTCTCGGTTTTATTGATGTTCCCGGTCATGAGAAGTTTCTGTCCAATATGCTGGCAGGAATGGGCGGTATCGATCACGCTCTGCTGGTAGTGGCCTGTGACGATGGCGTAATGGCGCAAACACATGAACATTTGGCCATTTTACGCCTCAGTGGCCATCCAAAACTGACAGTGGCGTTAACCAAAGCCGATCGTGCCGATGAGCAACAGATTGAGCAGGTTCGCCAGCAGGTTTTGACCGAACTGGCACAGCAAGGCTGGGCTGCCGATCAGATTTCCCTGTTTATCACCGCTGCTAACAGCGGAGTCGGTATTGACGAACTGCGCGCTCATCTGGCGCAGCTTAGCCAGCAGGCTAGTGATGCTCAACGTATTCAACGGCGGTTCCGTCTGGCAATCGATCGGGCTTTTAGCCTGAAAGGTTCGGGATTAGTAGTGACGGGAACGCTGCTAGCGGGGCAAGTAGCCGTTGGCGATACTCTGTGGTTAACCGGCAGCGATTGTCCGGTTCGGGTACGAAGTATTCATTCGCAGAATGAGCCAGCCACTCATGCACAGGCTGGCCAAAGGATTGCGCTGAATATCACTGGCGATACCAGCAAACAGCAAATTTCTCGCGGCGATTGGCTATTGGAGCGACAGCCGCCGGAAGCGCAGGATCGGGTGCTGGTGGAAGTCACAACGGATACACCGATGCATCATTGGCAATCTCTGCATTTACATCAAGGTGCTAGCCATATTACCGGTCGAGTTTCCATGCTGAATGGCGCAGAAACCCCGATGTTGGCCGAATTATTGCTGGATACACCGCTGTATCTGGCAGAAAACGATCGCTTTATCCTGCGTGACATTGCGGCAAAGCACACCCTGGGTGGCGCTCGAGTCATCGCTCTGTCTTCCCCGAAAAGAGGTAAGCGGCAGCCGGCGTTTTTGGCGTGGCTGACTGCGCTAGCTCAGGCCACGACAGATGCGGAAGTCCTTAACCTTCAATTGGATAAAAGGCCGGTATCGATTCAACAGTTTGCCTGGGCACGTCAATTATCCGATGGACAACTCGATAAACTATTGGCAGACAGCCAACAGTTAGTGGCTGGCGATAGCGTACTTTCCTCTGCGATGGCTGAAAATGCCCGGCAAAACCTGCTGCAAGTGCTCGCCAGTTACCATCAGCAGCACAGCGATCAGTTGGGCTTGGGCCGCGCCCGCCTGCGCCGCATGGCTTTACCGACGCTTGATGAGGCTTTGGTTAATCGGGTTATCGATCAATTAGTTGCCGACGGCGAATTAGCGAATACGCGCGGCTGGCTGCATTTACCTGAACACAGTTTGGCGTTTACAGCTGAAGAGGAAAAACAGTGGCTGCGTGCGCGGGTTTATTTTGAAAGTGACCCTTGGTGGGTGCGGGATCTGGCCGTAGCGCTGGAAATGGATGAAGAGTCGATGCGTGGATTATTGCGTAAAGCCGCGCGTTTGGGCCATATCACCGCGATTGTGCCGGATCGCTACTATCTGAATCGCAGAATCTATCAGTTTGCCGATTTGATTCGTACTCTGGATGCCAGCAAAGGTAGCGCCAGCGCAGCGGATTTCCGCGACAGCCTTGGCGTCGGCCGTAAGTTAGCGATTCAAATTCTGGAATTTTTCGATCGCAGCGGCTTTACCCGCCGCCGTGGCAACGACCATATTCTGCGCGACCAAGGTATGTTTTGTTAGTGCATCGGTGCTGATGTAACTACCAGATTACACATCAATAGTGATGTATTTTGTGATGAATACATTCCTACCGATGCTTTATAGATTCCATGACCATTAAAAATGGGTTCAGCATTAGCCGAACCCATCTGTTCACATCATCAGTGCCAGGTTTATTATTCCGCAGCTACAGCTTCAGGCTGTTTACGAATAAATATTGCTACCAGCGACAGCCACAGCAGGCCGCTGATTAAATTGAAAAGATTGAAGATACCGCTGTTTCCCCACAGATAGGCGACTTTCGCCAACTCTATGCCCAAAGTGAAGACAAACATACTGATCATCCCCATTGCGGCAGAAACCGTACCTTTACTGATATCGCTGGCAAACAGGGTCAAACGCACCAAACCGGCATTTGCTACACCAATACCAAAAGCATACAAACTGAGACCCGCCGTCATCCACAAATAGGCGTGAGATGAATAAAGCGTTGAAACAGCGGCCAATATCAACCCACCGATCATCGGGCCTGCGCCGAGTTTAATCAGTTTAGGAATGCTGGTTTTACCACTCAAACGCGCCAGCGTCAGGTTACCAATGATTAATGCGCCGAAAATAGGCACTTGCAATAAACCATAGTCAAAGGTCGATAGCTGCTCGCCACTGATCAAAATAACCGGCGATTGTGCAATCCAAGCCAACAATGGCAGGCTAGCAAAGCCTAATGCCAATGCTCCGCACAGAAAGCGACGGTTAGCCAGCACTTGCTTATAATCATGCCACATGGCCGAAAGCGAGAGCTTTTCACCTTTCAACACCGCAGTTTCTGGCATTGCTCGCCATAAGCCAATGAACGAAATTGCCCCCAGAACCGCAAAAAGCACAAACATACTTTGCCACGGCGCAACGTGAATCAAGGCTGCACCGGCTAAAGGGCCAAGTAGCGGAGCGATCAGAGCCACGTTTGCCATCAGCGCGGTGATCTTAATACATACTGCTTCTTCGAATGATTCCTGAATGGTGGCGTAACCTACGGCGCCGATAAAGCACAGGCCAATGCCTTGCAGGAAGCGCATAGCAATAAATTGTTCTATGGTATTGACCAAAAGAATAGCCAGACAGGTAATGACAAAGAAAGCCACGCCTGCCAGCATTACCGGACGACGGCCACGGCGATCGGAAAGCGGCCCCAACAGCCATTGTAGGAACATACCGCCGGCTAAATAGGCGGTCATGGATGTGGGAACCCATTCTATGCTGGCGTTGAAATCAGCGACGACTGCCAGCATACCGGGCTGAATCATATCGTTGGCAATATAGGCTGCGAATTCAAATAGGACTAAACACAGGGGAAACAACAGCGCCCGGCGGCCTAAAGGTTTCGCGGGTGTTAACGTAGTTTGCATAGATTAAGTTATTAATAATTAATAAGAAAAGTGGAACTGCCTCAGCGAGAAAAGCTGTCGAGACGAGTTAGGACGGCTATTTTGCCGCCAATAATGAATAATGGCAACGATTTACATGCAGGTAGATTCTTAATTACCTTGGGCGAGTATTTCTTTTTGAGTTACTTTTAGCGCCCTTAGTATATAACTTATCGTTAACTTTTTTGGCCCAAATGCATGAGCAACAGAGAATAGGCATGACCAATAAAATTGGATGGATTGATAATTTGCGGGCAGTGGCTTGCATTATGGTGGTTATGATTCACGCCACCACTTACTATCTCACCAGCGGAGCAGCGGTCGGTGAATTCAGCTGGGATTTATCTAACTTACTGAATTCCATGTCTCGGGTTGGCGTCCCTTTGTTCTTTATGATTTCGGGTTATCTGTTTTTGGGTGAAAAAAGTGCCGGTAAGAAGCATTTTATACGCATCGGTCTATGCCTGACTTTTTATAGTGCTATTGCTCTAATTTATATATCCACACTGACGCCGATAGGCGGCTGGGCTTCATTAAAGAATATTTTGCAAAAGCCGGTGTTTTATCACCTGTGGTTTTTCTACGCCATAATCGTGGTGTATCTGGTTTCTCCGCTGATTAACGTCAAGCCTGTATCCGGCCGTTACGTTGCCGTAGTCATACTGTTGCTGGCGGTGGTTGCCAATCCTTATACCGGTAAGTTCTCTCTCGATGGTTTCCATTTACTGCCTGTAAACCTGTATATCTCCGGAGATACTTTCTATTACCTGCTATACGCAATGCTAGGCCGGGCGATTGGTATGCTGAATACGGAAGGAAAATCGATAAGTTGGGCAGCAGCGTTCGCTTTTATCGTGAGCGTAGGATTGATCGTCATTTCGACAAAAAAACAAAGTATTATCAATGGAAATTTTGCAGATACCTTCTACATGTACTGTAGTCCGCTGGTCTTTATTGCGGCGGTGTCTCTGCTAATCTGGTTTAAAAACTGCCTTTCCCAGCCACGAGCCTGGTTAACCTGGCTTTCGGGTCATTCTCTTGCGATTTATGGTTTCCACGCGCTTATTATTCACTTTGTGCGCACCCACCACTTTGATTTTACCGCCTATCCGGCGCTGGATATTTTCTATGTTTTCGCTTTCGCGTTGGGTGGTAGCATGTTGTTATCTATAGGATTACAGCGTATTGATAAAAGAAGATTAGTCAGTTGATCAAGCTATGCCCGTAGATAACTGCGGGCTAAAGAGTTTGGGGGGGTCACCGCATTATGAAATCGCCATCTGAATGAGTTGATGTAGGTAATTTGTTGTTTTAAATATTTTTTTCTGCCTAATTTCTGTTTTTTAGACATGTCACAGGCCCGTTCCGGTCATCAAAAATAATTCGCTTTCGTTAACTTATTCGCCTCTTTCTACTTATTTATATCAGGTTATTTCGAGGCTAATGACAATAACCATGCATTAACTGATATAAGCTGCAATTAGTATGCTGAACGGCGGATTAGTTACTGATGATATGAGGAATGATATAGCGTCCTGTTATGTATGATTTGAAGCAAGGATGGGCTCGCTATGAAAAAAATACAATTAATGGCGCTATTGACCTGTTTGATGGTCGTTGGTTACAAGGCGAATGCCGCTATCGTACTGGATCGTACAAGAGTTATTTATACGGCTGATGTCGGATTCGTTAACCTGAGTATTCGGAATGAGAATAAAACTCTGCCTTATCTGGCTCAATCGTGGATCGAAAATGTAGCTCCGCAGAGCACCTCTGCGCCGTTGGCGGTTTCACCGGAAATACAGAGGGTGAATTCGGGTGAAAAAAATATCGTCCGCATTTATGCCACACTGGATGCGAAAACATTGCCTCAGGATCGCGAATCGCTGTTTTATTACACGTTGCGAGAAATACCGCCGCGTAGCGATATTCCCGATGCGATACAGGTAGCGCTACAAACCAAAATAAAGCTGTTTTACCGCCCGTTGAGTATTGTGCCGCAGCCCGATGAAATCTGGCAGCAGCGCGTCATATTGCACAAAACTGCTCAGGGATATCGGCTCGAGAATCCGACGCCCTATTATCTGACGGTAATCGGCTTGGCGGCCAGAAGCGGAGCGGCGGCAAAAGAGGATTTTCCTGCAATCATGGTCGCACCTATGTCCAGCAGCGAACTGGTTGCAGAAAATTACCCCTCGCCGGTTATCACTTATATCAATGATTACGGTGCTCATCCAGAATTGAGCTTTAGCTGCCACGGGGCAATTTGCCGTGCGATTATCTCTGGTTCATAAGGTTGCAGCGAATTTGGGGAATATTTGGGGAATATTTGGGCAGACTGTCGCCATGGTTTACGGGCAAAGGCTGCCAACAGTAGGTTTTTGTATGGTTGCCATACGGAGAAAAACTCACTTTTACCAAGGGTTACGCAGATTTCTGCTCAACTTAACAATGTTGAAAATGCCTGACTGATTTCTAATACCTTGTTGAATAAACGCGTTATAATCGCTAGCTTACATAAAGATTATCTATGGAAGATCATCGCTCCCGGTGGGGCGGCTGGACTTCAAATCCAGATGGGGCCGCCAGCGGTCCCTGGCAGGTTCGACTCCTGTGATCTTCCGCCAAAGGTCCTCTTTTTACGTCAACCCATGTCAATAAAATATCATATAAACCAATGGTTACCTTGTTTTCATTCTCTCTTGATGTCAATCAGTGTCTACTGAAATCTACCCCCATATTGGGGTATTTTTGGGGGTGCTTTTTCCCCCTAAATAATTGATACCCCCAGAAGGAGAAATAATGCCCCTAACGGATGTTAAGGTGCGTACGGCTAAAGCGCAGGATAAGCCCTATAAGCTAGCTGATGGAGGTGGCCTCTATCTATCTATTGGTCAAAACTAATGGGTCTCGTTATTGGCGGCTGAAGTACCGAGTACTCGGCCGTGAAAAGCTGCTCTCCATAGGTGTTTATCCAGATGTATCGCTTGCCTTGGCCCGTCAAAAGCGGGATGCGGCTAGACGAGTCATTGCTGAAGGTGGTGATCCAAGAGAAACCAAAAAGGCAGAAAAGCAGGCTTTAAAAATTGCCACCTCAAATACTTTTGAAGCTATAGCTTGTGAATGGCATAAGGCCAGAGCTGATAGATGGTCAATGCGCTATCGAGAAGAAATTTTAAGTACGTTTGAAAAAGATATATTCCCTTATATCGGTAAGCGACCTATAGCTGAAATTAAACCTCTAGAGTTATTAGATGTACTTAAAAAAATGGAACGGCGCGGAGCATTGGAAAAAATGCGTAAAGTCCGTCAACGCTGTAGTGAAGTATATCGCTATGCCATTATTGCAGGTCGGACAGAATACAATCCAGCTCAAGACCTCGCAGGGGCTTTAACTCCACCAACAAAACACCATTTCCCATTTCTTAAAGCAACAGAATTACCCGATTTTCTCTATGATTTGGGTGGCTATACTGGCAGCGTTATTACTAAGTCTGCCACTTATTTTATTATGTACACGGCCGTTAGAACGCAGGAGCTGCGTTTCGCAAGGTTGTAAGTATCCCGCTTAAACGGCCCATTCATTTTTAGAGATCTTCCGACATACTGATGATGTCACCTGAGGAGATCCTTATGCGCAAGATCCGATTTACCGAGCACCAGATCATCGCCGTACTGAAGTCCGTCGAAGCGGGTAGGACCGTCAAAGATGTGTGCCGCGAGGCTGCTATTCCCGAAGCCAGCTATTACAATTGGAAGGCGAAATATGGCGGGATGGAAGCCGCTGATATCAAAAAAATCAAAGATCTAGAAGACGAGAATCGCCGTCTGAAGCAGATGTTTGCCGACCTGAGTCTGGAATGCCGTGCGCTGAAAGACGTCATCGAAAAAAAGCTTTAAAACCAGCGATAAAGCGTGAGCTCGTCAACTATCTGACCACGCAGTTTACGATGAGCATACGCCAGGCATGCAGGACG